>NZ_JBEYWX010000005.1:0-301327 GCF_040644655.1 Streptomyces sp. NPDC046931 | reverse complement strand
CATGGTTTGCGTAAGGATGGCACCGAGTTTCCGGTGGAGATCAGTCTCAGTCCGCTGGAGACTGCCGATGGGTTGCTGTTCTCTGCGGCGGTGCGTGATGTCAGCGATCGCAAGGCCGCTGAAGAGCGGTTTCGGGGTTTGTTGGAGGCGGCTCCGGATGCCATGGTGATCGTGGATGATGCGGGGGATATCGCTCTGGTCAATGCGCAGACGGAGGCGCTGTTCGGCTATGGGCGTGATGAACTGCTGGGGCGTCCTGTGGAGATGTTGGTGCCTGGGCGGTTCCGGGCTCAGCATGCTCGCCATCGGGATGGTTATGCGGCCAATCGGCAGGTCCGTCCGATGGGTGCTGGGCTGGAGTTGCATGGTTTGCGTAAGGATGGCACCGAGTTTCCGGTGGAGATCAGTCTCAGTCCGCTGGAGACTGCCGATGGGTTGCTGTTCTCTGCGGCGGTGCGTGATGTCAGCGACCGTAAAGCCGCCGAAGCACGCATCAACGAGCTCGCCGCGCTGGTCGAGTCCTCCCAGGACGCCATTCTCGCCAAGACCCTCGACGGGCGCATCACCTATTGGAACGCCGCCGCGCAGCGGCTTTACGGCTACACGGCCGCCGAAGCCCTCGGTCGACACGTGGCCATGCTCGCCCCGCCCGAGCACCGAAATGAGATCACCGCGCTCTTGGAGCGGCTGGGCAGCGGCGAAAAGGTCGAGCACTTCGAGACGCTGCGGGTCACCCGGTCCGGCCGGCTGATCGACGTGGACGTGACGCTGTGGCCGACCCGCACCTCCGACGGCGCCGTCACTGGCGCCTGCGCCATCGTCCGCGACATCGGCGACCGAAAACAGGCCGAGGCGGAACTGACGGCCCTGTACGAGCAACAACGGCACATCGCCCTCACCCTGCAACGCAGTCTGATGGGGACCCCGCCCGCCATCGAGGGCCTGGCCACTGCGAGCCGCTACCTGCCCGCTACCCAGGGCGCCGGGGTGGGTGGCGACTGGTTTGACCTCATACCGCTGGGTGCCGGCCGCGTCGGCGTCCTGATCGGCGACGTGATGGGCCGCGGCCTGGAGGCGGCCGCCGTCATGGGGCAGCTTCGCTCCGCCGCCCACGCCCTGGCCAAGACCGGCATGGAACCCCACCAGCTCATGCAGGCCCTGGACGCGGCCGTCACCGACCTTGACCTTCCCGACCAGCTGGTCACGTGCTGCTACCTCGTCATCGCTCCCGACACCGGTGACGTCACAGTCTGTTCGGCCGGGCACCTGCCCGCCCTCCTCGCCGTCCCCGGCCGCCCCATCCGCGTTCTTCCCGCTCCGGTGAGTGCCCCTCTGGGCGTCGGCGGCATCCCGCACCAGCAGGTCCGCCGGGCCGTGCCGCCCGGCGCCACCCTCCTGCTCTACACCGACGGCCTCGTCGAAACCCCCGGCAGCGACATCGAAGCCCAGCTCACTGAACTGATGACCGCTCTCGACGACGCCTTCAGCACCACCGGCAGCCTGGAAGCCGTGGCCGACCACGTCCTCGCCGCGCTGCTGCCCGACACCGAGGGCCACAACGACGATGTGACCCTCCTCCTGACCCAGCTTCCCGCCGCCCCGCTGGCCACCGTCACCACCGACCTACCCGCCGTGCCCTCCTCCGTCGGCGAGGCCCGCGCCTTCCTCACCAAGGCCCTCGCCTCCTGGGACTGCGCCCACAAAGCGGACGACGCACGCCTGCTGCTCTCCGAAATCCTCACCAACTCCGTCCAGCACGCGCGAGGCCCACTCGGTCTCCGGCTACGCCGCACCGCCGCCGAACTGACCGTAGAAATCAGCGACCACAGTCCCCAGCTGCCCCACCCCCGCCTTGCCGCGACCGACGAGGAGTCCGGACGGGGCCTCATCCTCGTCGACACCGTCTCCGAGAGCTGGGGAGTCAGGCCCAGCAGTACGGGGAAGACCACCTGGTTCACCCTCCTACTGTGAACGGCTTCCTACACAGCCGTCGCTGACCCACCTCACCTCGTCGCTGCGGCCTCGATCGGGGCCGCCACGCTCCCGTTGTCGCAGCGATCATGGCTACTGTCTGCGCGCCGGGGAGGCCGCCGGCCCGGCCGGGGGGCTACAACTTCGTGACGGCAGCTCCACTTCGCCACTGGGCCAGAGCACGCTGAGTCATCTCGGCGTCGGGGTGATCCGGGCCGAGCACTCGCTCGAGATCTGGCACCAGTCGAGCCAGGGTGTCAGGGTGGTCGGAATCGAGCACTCGCTCGCGAGCAGCCAGCAGGTCGGCGAAGGGGGCAGCCGCTCCAGCTGCGTCGACCGCTTGGGCCTGCCGGTAGCCGAGGCTCTGTCGGGCGCGCCGGGTGTCGGGTGGTCGTGGCCCAGCGCCTGCTCGCGATGGACCAGTAGCTCGGCGCATGCGGTCGTGGCCCCGACGGCGTCTCCCGCTTGCTCCGTAGCCGAGGTGTCACCTGAATACGCAGGGAATCGAGGTGGTCCGGGCCCAGAAAGCAAGGTTGTGCCGGGTGGCCGGCGTGTCGGGGTGGTCGGGTCCCAGCGCCGACAGGCTGTCATCCGCTCCGGTCAGGCGTTGGCGTCCCGGAGGCCGACCGCGTCGTGCTGCCAGAACAGCTCCGAGTAGACCAGCGTTCCCGTCATCCACGCCTCGTGCGCCGGAAGTCTGAGCGCCTGGAAGGCGGCGTCGGGGATGCGCAGGGACGGCTTGCGGAAATGCAGCTCTGCGCCGGGCACGAACCCGAAGCGCGTGTAGTGGGCAGGGTCCCCTTCCAGGAAGACAAGCGGCACCACCCGTTGGGCGAGGATCCGCAGACCTCCCTGGACCAGGGCTGGGCCGATGCCCTGTCTCTGGTGACCGGGCATCACGGCCAGCGGGCTGAGCACCTGCAGACGCGTCTGTTCGCCGTCATTCAATGGAGGCGTTTGACAGCGAACCCAGTCGTTCAGGCTCCCTTGTCAGCGAACCTGGTTGATCTTGGGCCCGATGCCTTTGATCCTGGTCGGAGTTCCGTCCGGGGCGAACGAGTGGTGGAAGGTGAAGGCGTGCGGCGCGGAGCCGTGGTCGTGGAGGTACTCCAGCCTGGAAACCCCGTCCTGCCAGGTGGGTATCACGTCGCCGGAGACCCACCAGAACACGTAACCCGGGTGTCCTGTCCTCTCGAACCAGTCGTAACGCCTGTTCAGCGCCTCACGGTGCAGGCCGGTATAGATGGCGTCGAAGGCGGGGCGCAGGTCGGTCCAGAGCGAGAGGGACGCGGCCAGGGCGGTGGTTTCCACCGTACGGCCCTTGCCGTACCAGGTCGGTACGGCGAACTCTCCCCATGCACCCCAGTCCGTCTCGAAGTGTGAGCCTCGGTCACCGTCTGCCGCTTCAGCACGCGCGAGGTATCCGGGGTACTGACTGATCTTCCGGTAGACGGCCTCACCACTGTCGTAGAACTCGCGCGTGAGAGGTGCGGGATCGGCGAGAGGTGACTTCAGGACGCCGAATGTGTACAGAGCAAGATGGGGCATGCTTCTCTCCCTGGTTGGGGGTGCCTGGTGTGGACCCGCAGGTGGCTCAGCCCGAAGGAACTCCCGTGCGGCCGTGGGCGATCGCCGAAGACCAGGTGAAGGTAGCTGCCTCTGCGGGCGATGTCGACGTTGCGTTTTCGCTGTCCAAGTGGCCTCTTGCACCGGTCATTGCGGGGGCTGGGGCGGTGACGGGCGAATGCACCACCTGGTCCCGGCGACGCGAATCAGCGCGGCCAGGGCCAGGGCCACCTGGCCCGGTCACCAGCATCGGCAAAAGGGCAAGTTCGCCGGTTGCGGGTTTGCGGCGGATCAGCAGGAACCGGTTCTCGTCGGCTCCGGTCTGCAACCGCGCCCAGTCGTAGCGGCGCGGGCCCTTCGCTCCGGCGCCGGCACTCTGCCGGTACCAGGTGTCCCGGGCGGTGAGGCGGCCACGGTGGCGGCCTGGACCACCGTGCGGTTCTGGTTGATCCGCACGTTGGTGGTGCAGACGACTGCCAGGACGTAGCCGATTCCGCGTGCCTCAAGGGCGGACCGAAGCTGTGGGCCCTGGCCGTATACCGCGTCGCCGGTCACCCAGTTGGATGAGCACCCGGCGTCCAGGGCGCTTCGATCATCTGCCAGGCCCGGCGGGGCTTGGTGGCGAACTCGACCCTCTTGGGAATCCCGGAGTCCGAGCGGCGATCGGGATCCTGGCACCAGGTGTGTTCGGGGAGGTAGAGCCGACGGTCAATCAGGGCCTGGCCCTGCGATTACACGTAGGCGAGAAACACCCCGACCTGGGCTTTTCCGATCGGACTGGCGGCGCCGGTGTACTGCCGTTGCACGTCGGCCGAACGCAGGCCCTTCTTCAGGAACCTACTCTCGTCCACGATCGACACGCCGCCCCCGCCGAGGTGGTCCAGCACGTAGGAGCGGACCTCGTCGTGCACGCCGTCGGCGTCCCAGCGTGCGCTTCGCAGCAGCCTCAGCCTCGCGCCGGGGCGGGCATGGCCAGCCTCTTCGGCCGGCTGCCGGCAGTTCTTGCGTTCGACGCCGGACAGCAGTCCGAGGATGAACGCCCGTGCCGTCGCCCGCGGTTCCACTCGGCGAAACCGGCCCGCGATGCGGGCCATGGCCTGGTCGGACATCGCCTGCCGGCGGGCCGCGCCTATGCTGAGGCCCGCGGCCATCGCGCGATGTTCAGGAGTCCACACAACCTCTGGTGATCAAGCGTTGGTCGTTCCCTCGTACTCACTCGGGCCCAGCGCAAAATCGCGAGAGCCGACCGGATGGGGAGGACGGGCTCTCGCCCGAGGCGGCTGATCCACCTGTCAATCCCTTTGCGCGACCGAGCAGGTCGCCCCTAGCGTGCAAGCGCATAGATACCGTGCGCCGGGGCAGCGCGCCACACGAATGAGGAGCAACCGCCGTGGGAACCATGGTCTCGGTCAGGGGCTGGCTGCAGTGTGACGACGGACAGCTGGCCCAGATCAAGGAGATCGTGGAAGCAGACGATCCGGAGCGCACCTACAGCGGGGGCTGGGCCTTTCCCGCTCGGCAGTACAACGGCGCCAGGTGGGCCTTCTACGGGGGCTACATCCGCGCGGTGTCCCTCGACTGGTTCGAGGAGAGGTTGCGTCAGATCGCCCAGATCCCGGCCCCCTACCCGGATGACGAGTACGACGAGAGGCCCCGGGGGCTGTTTCTGGTCAGCTACGACGTCGACGGCCTGAGCGAGTGGAGGGTCCAGAACGGCGGCCTGGTGATCGGCCTCCCGGATGGGGATTACCACTACCTCGACGCCTAGTACTCCAGCGCGGTTTCGTAATCCCCCAGCGCGTTGTGGCCGAGCACAGCAATTAGCCGAGTATCCAGGGGAGCCAGGCGGTCTCGGTGCTGGCGCGATCAGCTGGCGGCAGGGAGCTGGCGGGCGAAGCGGCGGACGGCATCAGTGAAGGCGTCTGGGTCGTCGAAGTTCGCGAGATGTCTTGCTCTCGGGATCAGCTCGATCCGAGCGTAGGGATGCGCGCGGGCGAAGTCCGCCTCGCCGGCCCGGAAGACGGTGTCCTTTTCGCCGTTGAGGATCAGTACCGGAGCCTCCACAAAACGCATCGCGCCCGCATCGAAGCGTCCCAGTACCTCGTCCCAGGCTGCGGGCAGGGTATGGAAGGCGTAGCCGGAATGGATGGTCGCCTCCACCACTTCCGGCAGATAGAGCCGCCGCAGCAGCCAGTCGTTCCACTGGGCCAGCCGATCTGCCGGAATACGGGGAACCAGCTTGGCGACCCATCGGTATGGCGCTGCCCAGAGGCCGCGGGTGGATGCGCTGGCTCCCGCGAGGATCAGCCCGCGCAGTCTTTCTGGACGACGTCGCGCGAACTCCAGCGAGGCGTATCCGCCGAGCGAGTGCCCGACGACCAGAGCTGGCCCACGGTCGAGCGAGTCCACCGCGGAAGCGATGATCTCGGTCGCGCTGCTCAGGCTCCAGGGTTGAGCCGAGCGCTTCCCATGGCCGGGCAGGTCGACGGCGACTACCGGGAATTCGTCCCGGAGTGCAGCAAGCTGCACGCTCCACTGTCCCGCGCTCAAGCGCGTCCCGTGAACGAAGACGATGCCCACTGCATCCGCTGCCGTCATCAGTTCCCCCAGGTTCTGCGGTCCAGCCGACTCTACCGGCGCGGTCTCGACCACGATCAAGGGAGATGCTGAAAGGTGCTCTAACGGCCAACAGGGTCGCTCAGTCGGATGAGTTCATCGGCAGATCGTCGTCGGTAGTGGCTGCCCCGGGCTGTTGCCTGGTGGTGTCTGTGCCAGATCGACCAGTGCAGCAGCCTGGTCGTGGACGTGGCCGGCGAGTTGAGGGCGACGGGGAGTAGGTGGCGGATCTCCGGGACGGTCAGTGTGATCGGGTCGCTGCTGCGGGTGGGGTGGTGCGGATCGGTAGGTCGGTCGGGGGCTGCGCCGGCGGCGACAGCGGTCAGGAAGGCCAGGGCGAGCATGGCGAGCGTGATGTGCGGTGCCATGAGATCCACTGCCTGACCTGGTAGTGGTCGAGGCCGACCTGGCCCTTGGCGGTCTGGAAGCGTTCCTCCACGCTCCAGCGGACACCGGCCACGCGGACCAGCTCCGCCAGCGCCACCTTGGTGGGCGGCCAGCACAGGTAGAAGGCGAGTTCACCGGTGGTCCGATTGCGGCGGATGAGCAGGTGGCGGTGGTCGCCGGTGCCGATACGGATCCAGGCCCAGTAGTAGTAGCGCGGCCCTTTCGCGCCGGGTCCGGCGCTGTACCGCTGCCAGGCCACGGCGGGCAGGCGGCCGGTGAGGGCACCGGCGCGGATGGAGGTGCGGCCCTGGTTGATCCGGACCCGGGTGGGGCAGGTGACGGCCATTACGTAGCCGATACCGCGTGCCTCCAGAGCGGTCCGCAGGTGCGGGTCCTGGCCGTGGGCTTCGTCGCCGGTCACCCAGGACGCACTGATGCCGGCGTCCAGCGCGGCCTCGATCATCTCCGCCGCCGGGCGGGGCTTGGTCGCGAATTGCACGGTCTCGGGTATCCCGGCCGCATGGCGGCGTTCGGGATCGTTGCACCAGGCGGATAACCCCCCCTCTGCACCAGGTGGAGGATGGCGTCCCGCCGGGTGGTGTAGCCGATCAAGGCGCCGGAATCCGCAGGTCGGGGACGGTGACTCCGCCAGGCGAGTGCTCAACTCGCCTCAGCAGGGCGCCTCGTGGACTGCTGCCTTTCCGGAGATCCTCAGGGGCCTTGTACCGGAACGTGTATCGCTTGATCCCCTACACCACGACGCGGGACACGACCCACCACGCTCGCAGTCTTCACCACCAGCCGGTCAGCGACGTGGAACCCGCCATGTCCACCCAGACCGATGGCATCGGCGTATCACGCTCCCGCCCGGAAATGCCGCACTCCTTCGCGGGACTCCCACGCTGCAGACGCCGCGTGTCAGCGGGTCAGCGAGTTCCGTCGGGCCGGCCGTGCCGAAAGCCGCCATCGCGGCACACCCGCCGACCTCGTCCGACCGTGTCGAGGCCGAGTTGGCCGGTTCAGTTGCCCCGCACGGCGAAGTCGTCGCTCCAGCGGGCGAGGCGTCGAAGTCGTCCAGGGTGAGGCCGAGAGCGCGTGGCCGCGCCATGCGCGCCAACCTCACCGGCGGCGCCCGCCTGCGACAACTCCCGAGCGTCAGGCGCCGGTCGGCACGGCTGACACTGTGTCGGAGCGCTCCAGCCGTTTGATCATCCGTCGCAGGATCAGCAGCGGCACGATCCCGACGACGCCGAAGGCCATGTCGACGGGCATCCACCACAGCGGCAGACCGCGGAGCGGGATGCAGATCGCCGCGAGCGGGATGATCCCGACGCACGCGATCATGGCCCACTCCACGATCCAGATGTTCCGCACCGGATCGCGCCAGACACCGTAGAAGGCGACGGCGATCACCAGGTGCGCGAAGGCGAGCCAGTCCGTGCCGTACAGCATGAACGGGTACTTCGCGTCGGTGGCGTCCAGTCCCTCCCGAACCTGGGAGATCCAGTCACCGACGGCTCCCGGCAGACCCCAGCCGTCCAGCCACCGCACCTCGTGCACGAGCGGGAACGCGGTAGCGCCGCTCAGCACCAGACACACGACGAAGATGACAAGCCATGCGCGTATGCGCTGTTCAAGGGCTCTTCGGTCCTCCATGGTACGGAGCGTACGCGGGCACACCACAGCCCCGGACACGGGGGTCTTCCGGCGCAGCGGCGGTGTGCGTGCTGGGAGTGTCCTCCGTCGTGGGGGTCCATGCCCGCTGCTCGACGGGAACGCAGCGACGTGCCTTCATCGAGGCCGGAGATGGTGGCCGAGGGCTACGAGAACCGTAACGAGGACGTCGCCCGGCTCTCCCCGCTCAAGCACCGCAACCTCAACATGCTCGGCCGCCACAGCTTCACCGCGTCCGTCCCGCGCGAAGGACTGGGGCCCTTGCGCGACCCGGACGCGGTCGAGCTGGACGGTGATGACGACGGTGGCGAGGACGCGTAGTTGTCGTCGGTCCGCCTGCCGTGTCTTCAGCGCCCCCCGCGGCCGAGCGCGGCGACCTCGCGTACGGCCTCGGCGATGGCAGGGAAGTCCTTCTTGAGGATCGCACCGTGGTTGCTGGCGACCTTCGCGCCGATCTGGATGTTCGGGTTGCGCGCGGTCACCGCATCGAGGCTGGTGCGTATCCGTTCCTGCTCATCACCGCGGCTTCCGAAGGACGTCCCTGAGGCAACCACATACCGAACCGGGACGGTGATGTTGTCCAGCACGGGACCCAGCTCGCGCTCGCGGGAGAGCCTGCCGAGCTCGATGTTGCTGCTCGCCTGCTGTTCGGCGGTCATCCGCGGAATCAGGCCCGTCGGGCGCAGCAGCGGCGTGAACCAGCCCATCCGCCGGAACAGCTTCCGGATCCGCTGCTCCATGGCCTCGTCGATCCAGTCGTATGGGAACGCGCCGTCGACCAGGACCGCCCCCAAGACACGCTCCGGATTCCGGCTGCCCCAGTGCGCACCGACGACCGCCCCGTAGGACCAGCCCACCACCAGCGCCCGGTCCACACCCCTGGCCGCGAGAACGGCATCGACATCCCGGACGGCGGCCTCGAAGGAATAGTCCGCCGAACGCTTCGACTTCTTGCCACGAGCCCGTTCGTCGTAGGTGATGTGCCGCCACCCCGCCCCCAGTTCAGCGACGACCCGCCGCCAGTACCCCTGAGTGGCGAATTGGCCATTGAGGTAGACCACAGGGATACCGGGACCGCCGGTGTCGGTGACGGCCAGGGCCGTATCGTCGACCGCCACCATGCCGGTCCACTTCGAACTGGTCGAGGAAGTGCTGTTCTTCGTCATGTGTTCCACCTGGTCGCGTGAGGTGTCTTGTACTGCTTCTCCAGGGCCTGCACGTGGATCGCAGGCCCCTCGGGATGGACGGCCGGGCCGTCGGCGACGGCCAACAGGATCTCGATCGTGGTGGGTTCGGCCGGATGTTCCTGGTTCTGCTTCTTTAGAGGCTGCGAGCGGTGATGTCGCCGTGAGAGGTGGTGGCGCGGATGTCGAGTTCGGGGGTGCCATCGTTCTTTAGGGCGTTGCTGATGCGGCCGTGGCCGGTGCCGGCGTCCAGGACGGCCGAGACGCCGGCAGCGGCCACGACCGAAATGTCGCCGGACTGGGTGCGGAGCACGACCGTGCCGCGCACGGCCTCGGTGATGCGAATGTCGCCCCTTGCGGTGCTGATCTCCGCGGGGCCGTTGAGCCGGCCGACCTCGACGTCGCCGTCGATGGCAGTCAGACGGATGCTCGAGGCCTCGTCGATCTTGATCTGGCGATACGCGCCTTCGAAGGCGACGTCGCCAAGGCGGCCGACGCCGCGGAGCTCGGAACCGGCGGCCTTGGCCTCGACGCGGGAGCCGACGGGCAACTGGACGGTGACCTCCAGGGAGCCGGAGGAGCCGAAGAGCTGGCTCTTGGGCTCGGGAGTGAGGATCCGCAGGACGCCATCGGCGTAGATGACGGTGGTCTGCTCGGCGGTCTGGACGTCGCGGCTCTTGGACGGGTTGGCGGGCAGGACCTCGACGGTGGTGTCGGCGCGGTCGGCGGCGATGAACTGAATGCGTCCGGCGGGGATGCCCAGGACGGCGGAGATCGGGGCGGGGGTGTCGAACTTCTGCATCGTGCTCTCCTGTGGTCGCTCGCTCTTTCCGATGACAGAAACGCTACGTTGCATTCTTAGATGCGGCAACATACTCGTTGCGCTGCGTACGCATTCATGCAGCTCAGAGCAGCAAGACTGTTGCAACGGTCGTGAGGGTAACGCAACGGCGATTACTCAGCCGTTGCAATGGGCGAGAAGTGAACGCTACTAGTGCGGGGAGCAGGGGCCATCGCGAGGGATCACGAGGGAGATCGCGAGCCGGAAGGCGGGCGGGGTCCGCCGTTGGCGCGGGCGTGGTGGCACGGCGGCTTCTTACGTGGACGAGGGAGGACGCTGACACCGTTGTATGTGCGGATCGCGGCTGGGTTGGCGGGCGTGTCGGGGGGGGCGCGGTGTTGGCAGCCCGATGGGTCGATTTCGAGTCGCGGCCGCGGCAGTGCGGGTTTTCGCTGAGCGGCTGTTTGTGCTGGGCGTGTTCGGGTGCCGGCTGTGGAGATGTGAGCGAGGCCTGGGAAAAGACGTTGCAGCCCGGCTATCGGCCCGGTGATCATCGCCATCGATGGGGCCGCATCGGCCTCAGTCTTGATCCGCCCTATGACCAGCCGTGGAGAACCATGGAGATCACCTCGTTGGTACCGGTCACCAGCGGTCGGCTTGTGCTGAGGCAGTTCGATCCTGAGGACCTCGAGGACTTGTACGCCTACCAGGGTCTTTCGAGCGTCGCGAGGTACCTCTATCGGCGCCCGCACACGCGAGAGGACTGCGAGAAGGTCATAGCCGAGCGCGTGTCGAGTACTACCTGGGTCAAAGACGGGGACAAGGTGGCGCTGGCCATCTGCCGACACGAACAGCGGCGGGTCATGGGCGAGGTCACCCTCACGCTTGCGAGTGCTCACGCACGTCAGGCGGAGATCGGGTGGATGCTCAACCCCGAGTACGAGAAGCGTGGCTATGCCACTGAAGCAGCCCGGGCTGTGGCCGCATTGGCTTTCGACGTGCTCGGTGTGCATCGCCTGTTCGCCCGGCTCGATGCTGAGAACACCGACTCGGTCAGGGTGTGTGAGCGGCTGGGCATGCGGCGGGAGGCTTACCTTGTTGAGAACGATCTCGATGGGGAACGCTGGGGCAGCGAGTACATTTACGCGGCACTGGCCCACGATCTAAAGCGATAGCAGCGGCAGACGTTCACCGCTGAGCTGGTCCAATCAGATCGCGGACGCCGGACGCCGGACGGCGCTCCGCGCTCGGCGCTCGGCGCTCGGCACGAGAGCTCTGGGCCTACCTCGGCGTAACACCTGGCAAGCGCGCCGAGGAACTGCACCGGAGCCTGCCCGGGGAGCACCGCCGCCCGAACGCCGGTGCGTTCGGGTTGGTCGTGACCACCACCCTGCTGGGGCTGGGCCGCAGTAGCGGGCCCGCCCCGGGGCCGCGGCCGCCCACGATGCCTGTCTGGCCGCCTTCGGCCCGACCACCGCCGCACCTGCCCAGGCCCGGGCGCCGTTCGACCGCATCGACGGCGCTTGACCGGGCGCGCAACGCCACCAGCCACCGGTTTGCGTACCACATCGTTGAGACCGGCGGGTGCAGGCGGACAACGACGAACCGATGCCGTCCATGCACTCCTTCCGTCCCAAGCGCGCAGGGCCTCGCCTTTACTCCGACGCTCCGGAGCAGAACACGTCCTGCGCAGAACCCGGCCCACAGTGCCGCGCGTATCCGCAGCGGCCGTCACCGACGCGGCGCCGGCCTGGGCTGCTTCCCGCTGCTTCTCCCGGAGCGCGGCCTGGTGCCCCTGCCCGGAGTGCGGCTATACGCGGAGCACCCCTGGGCATCGGACGTCGTCGGCCGCTCTACCCAAGGGCCCCTCACGCGTCGGCATGGAGAGCGCCGGCGGACAGGTCTTTGAACTGGTCGACTGCCGGCGCAGCCGCGTCGTGGCCATCGGGGAGGGCTGTGGCCCGGTCTGCCTTCTTGTGGTGCTCCAGCACACCGAAGAGACAGGCCAGGAAGCCGCTGATCAACCCGGAGACGGCGTGATTGACAGCGTTCGTTGTGCTGGTGGCAGGCATGCCGACGACAACGTAGTTGGCCAACGCGCTCATCACCGCGCCGACCAGTCCACCAATGAGGCTGCTGATCAGGGCCCCGCGGACGATGAAGGACGGTGCAACCGCGCGCTGTACTCCTGTGGTGGAGGTGGTGCCTGCCGGCCCGGCAGCGGTGGTGGCGGTTGGCCTGTGGGACCGACCAGTGGCCACGTCATGGGGGGCCGTGAGCAGGCCGGGGCCGTGCTTGCCGGACTCTTTCGAGAGTGTTCGCGTCAGCTTGAAAGCCTGGCGTGTGGTTCGCCGCGACTGCTTCGTCTCAGGCTCTCGCGTGTGGGCAGCCGGGGTCATTCTGTCCTCTGAGGGACGAAGTTGAGGTTCCATACTTCGGGTATGTGCCGTCTCGGGAGTCTTGTCACCTCTGCTACTCCGATTGGTCCTGCACAGCGCCGACGGTCAGGCCCTCATCCCGCTGACCGTCGGGGTGGTGAGATGCGGCAGCCGTGGGATCGACTTGTGCTTGCGGCACAAGCGCCTGGAACCAGCACCCCCGGCCGGGTCGGCAGGCGCCCCACCGCCGCCGGCCGTCCGTCAGCCCGCGCCCAGGATCGGGAGGAGCAGGCGAGAGGGGTGCTGATCGCCGGTGTGCACCCGGCAGCGGCCGGTGGAGATGGCATCCCATTGCCGGGTTTCGCCGCCTTCCCACTGGCCGGGCACCGACCAGGACTGGATGACGAGGCGAAGGGTTTCTCCGGCGCGCAATGTGGTGCCGGAGGGCATGAGCGCGATGTTGGCCTCGACGATCTGCCCTGGGGACAACGGAGCGTTGTCGGTCAGGGACAGCACGGGTCGCCAGGCGGTCGATCGCTCCGGGTTGAGTTGCCGTTTGGATGCGCGCAGCCAGCCGCGCGTCACGGGGCCGTTGGCGTTTCCTCCGGAGGCGCCGAAGAAGTAGATCTTGTCGCCGTGGCGGTCGAGCTTTTCTACGCCGACGAACAGGTCGACGTCGTCGGTCTCCTCAGCCTCGATGAACAGGGTGAGCGCCATGTGTCCGACCAGGTCGGTGTCCTTGGTGAAGGTGTAGTCGAAGACGGCCCGGTTGCTCGGATCGGCCGCAGGCGTGGGGGCGAAAACCGTCGAGGCGCGCGTTGCCGGCGGTTCACGCTGTAGCGTGCCCGGGCCGGCGTCGAGGTAGAAGGAGTCGTACCTGGTGCCTTCGACGGGCCAGGTCCGGGCGTGGATGACCTTGTGGTCGAAGCGGTCGGTGTGCACTTCCAGGCGAACGGGCGGTACGCCGTCCATGGCGTGCTCATCGCCTTTGAGGAAGCGGTCGAAGAAGCGCTTCTGCAGGTCGAGTTCATCCCTTCCGTAGTAGGCTTCCCACTTTTGGCGGCGGTGGCTGTAGAGCCACTTGTGCTCGCTGCGCAGACGCGTGAAGGCGTCGAAGGTGTCCCAGCTGTGCAGCTCCTGATCGGAGAAGCTGGCGCACACCAGCGCGGGGACGCTGATCGCGGAGGTGTCGAACTTCCAGTCGGCGATGTAAGGCTCCGGGCCTTTGGCGGCAGGGTTGAGGTTCGGCTGGAGCCACTTCGACTCCATCCAGTCGACGAAGGCCGTCTCCGGGATCCCGCCGTAGCCACCGCCTGGACCGGTTTCGTTGATCCCCTCCCAGGGGATGATCGCTTTCAGCTGGGGTGGTGCCGGGGCTTTGGCTGCGATCCACTGCGTCGTGCACAGTGCGGACACACCGCTCATGCCCACGTTGCCGGTGCTCCAGGGCTGCTGTCCGAGCCACGCCATCACGTCCCACCACCGGGATTCGGGGCCTTGGGCGGCGGACGGGTTGGACTCGGACTTTCCCCTCCCGGGCAGGTCGACCAGCACGACGGCGTAGCCATGCGGCACCCAGAAACCGGGATCGGGGGCTTCGAAGGGGGTGTGATCGCAGAATTCGACACGCCCAAGGTAGAAGCCACCGCCTCCGGGAACCGAGCCCTCGGGGGCGTCTTTGAAGAAGGTGATCTGGTCGAACCGGTCCTTGCCGTACGGAGTAGCCGTCGTGATCACCGGGGCCGGTGGGCCTGATTCCGCTCGGTAGACAGTGGCTGCGAGGCGGATTTCGTCGCGCATCGGAATCCGGACCTCCTCGACGAGGACGCCGGGGGGAAGAGGATGGGTGACGACGTCGAAAGGGTGCTCTTCCAGGTAGTGCTTCTCACCTTCCGGGGGCAGCGAAGGACGCGGCGGTCCCTGTCTGATCGGTGAACGATCCGCCATCGTGTCCTCCTCCGTGATGGAGTCTCGTCAGTCCAGCTCGGGTCGGCCCAGCCAGGAGACGAAGAGCCCGTCGGGGTCGTAGACGGCCCTGATCTGGTCGAGGCGGCGAAGATGGTCGTCGGTGACGAAACGTCGCGGCCGATTGACGAGGTTTTCGTCGGCCAGTTGAATTCCGGTCGCCAGGTGCTCCAAGGTGCGCATGCGCTCGGTCACCCAGCTTCGGTTTTTCTCGTCGTCAGCCGCACGCTCCCAGGCGGCATAGACGGCGATGTACAGCTCGTCCTCGATCGAGTACGCCATCGAGGGCCGCTGGGGATGGACCTTCCAGGGAAACCACACCATGTGTGACGGGGCGGATGGGAAGGTCTCCTGGATGGCCCGCAGAGCGGGCAGCAGATCATCGAAACTCGCGTGGGTCCACATGTTGTCTGCGATAAAGCGCATCCCCGGCGGGTAGTGGGCCTCGCTGCCGACCCTGGTGAGCTCAGCCGTCGTCGTTGCTTGGTTCACCTCGGCGACGAGCGCCCGTCCCCGCACGGGGCAGGTCTCGAAGACTGCCAGCGCTTCACTCGCCTGCGCCTCACTGTCGGTGAATGCCGTCGCGCTCACCGAGATGACCGGTCCCCGAGTGCTTGCCGTCTCGTCCCGGTACATCATGTTCCACAACTCGATCTCGGCGGGCAGCGCGGGTTCGATCGACCGCGACCAGCGCAGGTACTCCTCCCACGCCTCGGGAGGATAGACGTAGAAACTGTTGCGGGTGACCCGCTGCAGCGGGTACAGCCTGATGTGAAAGCGCGTCACCACGCCGAAGAATCCCGGTCCGGCTCCGCGAGCTGCCCACAGCAGATCAGGATGATGATCCGCATCAGCGAAGACGACGTCGCCGGCCGCCGTCACCACCTCGATTCCGGTGACGCTCATACACGACGGCCCGAACTCACGTCCGCGCCAGCCGAACCCTCCCTGAAGCAGGTACCCGCCGATACACACGGTCTGGCAGTGGCCGACGGGAAAGAACAGACCACGCTCGGCCAGCGCCGAGGCCAGTTCGGAACCGCGCAGACCTGGCTGCGCAGTCGCCGTCATCTCCTCGGCGTCGACCGACGCCTCCCTGAGTGGGGAGACGTCCAGCAGCAGGATCCCATCACGCAGATGCGATCCCGCCCAACTGTGCCCCCCTGATCGCACCGCCATCTGCAGGCCCTCGTCCCGGGCAAGCCGCACGGCCGCCACCACATCGTCCGTGCTGCTCGCCCGGACGATCGCCGCGGGAAACCGGTCCGGCGTCCCCGCGTGCCAGGTGGCCGCCTGACGGGCCGCCTCGTACCCCGGATCGCTCCTGCGGAGAACGCGTCCTCCGAGGCGGTGCGGCACTGCAGCCCTCCGAACTCAGACCTGTCCGGCAATCACAGATCCACCTATATCGGACTGTATGTAATGAATCCGCTTGCGACACCCGACGATCACCTGAATAACGGCAGCACCCCGGTCACCTGTTCACACGCCCAGCGGTACCGCGGTGGGTGACCAGCACAGGTCGAAGGCGAGTTCACCACTGGTGCGGTTGCGGCGGATCAGCAGATGGCGGTGGCTGTCGCTGCCGGTGTGGATCCAGGCCCAGTCGTAGGAGCGAGGGCCATTCGCCCGGGGCCGGCGCTGTGCCGCTGCCAGGCCGTGGCGGGCAGGCGGTGGGCGAGGACATCGGCGCGGATGGGAGTGCGGCCGTGGTTGATCCTGACCCGGGTGGAGCAGGCGACGGCCAGCACGTAGCCGATGCCGCGCTATTCCAGGGCGGTTCGCAGGTGGGGGTCTTCTTGGCCGTAGGCTCAAGGTGTAGGTCGGTCGTAGAGGTGCGTCACATGGCCGGTTTCGCTGTCCGCCGCGGAGCGGCGGTCACCGCTCAGGCCGATGGAACACCGCGAGCGGCCCGTACTCCGTGGGCTTCGCGGCGGCGAACTCAGGGTGGGCAGACAGGCCATCCCACTGAATCCCGATGGTGTCCGGCCAGGCGGTCAGTTGCCTCCCGGACCCGACCAAGATGAGATCCCAGTCCTGTCCGCCGGATGTGCCGATGCGGTCAATGACGAATCCTAGGCAGTGCGCCGCGTCATGGTCGAGCGTTCGTTTCAGCGCGGCGACTGCTTCATCGCGATCGGCTTCGGGGACGTCGGCGATCCGGAAGGTGAACCTCTGGGTTGACGGATCAATGCGCCGCACATCGGCTGCGAGGGACTGGTCGTAACCCATCCAGCACTGGAACTCGATTTCGCGGTACTTGCCGCTGGCCAGGGACGCCGCCAGTACGTCGGGACCGCCCATGAGCGGCTCTTTCCTGCCTTCCTCACTCTCGCGGAAGCCGAAGACAGCATCCGTGAGCGGATGCGCGACCGAGAGGCCCGCTGCTCCGAGCTGCGTGACCAGCGCCTGGCTCGATGGGCTGGTCAGAGCCGGCAAGTACCACGCGACGAACGGCCTCAGCACAGAGCGCGGGGCGGCGGTGTTGGCTGAGACGTCCCGGTCGAAGTACTCGTTGAAGATTTCGAGGGCCTGCTCGTGGGACAGGGCAGGACTTGTGTAGTCGTTGGCTCGGACGTGGTCGACGAACTCGCCGGGAAGAGCGAGGTGATGGTTACGTACGTAGTGGGCGAGCTCGACGGGCCACAACCACGTTCCGTCCGTGACCAGCGATCCGGCACCGGAGATCCATTCGTCGCCCGTGATGACGTCCCGCTCGGCCCCCATGGTGGAGTAGATCTCGGTGGACGATTCCAGGTACGCGATGACCCTGTCCTCGTCCCACTCACCCGTGGGCCTGACCGCATCGCGGAGCGAAGGGACGGAAGCCGACCGGTCGCCGCGGCCGCCGAGCTCCCGGAAGAAGCCCACCCGCTTGATCATGGTCTCTCCAGTTCGCGTCAGCACCGGAATGGCATGAGATGAGACGTACCGGCCCGCCGTGGTAGTTGGGGTTGCTGCGAATCGCGTCCACGATGTTATTGGGATGCACCTCGAAGTCGGTCAGCGTCTTGCCCGCCATGTTGACGCGCCCGGGTAGGAACACACCCTCGTTCGTGCCGTGTTCGCTCACGAGCTCGCACGACATCGGGATGAGCAGGCTCCACTGGTGACGACGCCGAAGTGATGCCAGGTGCCCTTCGACGGCCGTTCCTGCGCCATCGCGGTGGATGGCACGGACGTGACCGGACCACCAGCTGAGGCAGCGTTGTCGGGCCGGACGACTTCGAGCACCTGCTCCTTCGACAGCCCCGGTGGATAGGCTCGAGGCCGTCCGCGAGATCGCCGAAGCCCTGGTTCTGGGCACCGAGGAGTCGTCGATGCACCATCCGGACCCGCGGTATGCCGCGCGGCTCGCCACGTATAGGACCGTGGCCACGCGGCTGTCCCTTCTGAGTGACCGTCGGCTCGGCGAGGTCGTGGCCGCCGCCGACCCGCTCGGATCCGGCATCGGCGGCAGGTCGGCGGAGCTGGACATCGCTGGCACGCGGGTGTTCGTCAGCGGGTCCCCCTGACGGACATCGAGTTGCGGCCACAGAACGGGCGGTCGACGGCGAACCTCTTCGGACTGCCCATGTTCTACCAGTACGGGGTGGGGTCGGCGGGGTTCGGTGCCTGGCGGGAACCGGCTGTGCACGTCATGACCACCAACTGGGTCCTCGGCAACGACTACCCAGGGCTTTCCACTGATGTACCACTGGCGCATCCTGTCCGACTCCCCTCCCGAGGGGTTCGCCGACATGTTCGGGGGTGTCGACGGTGCGGTCGCTCACTGGGAGGGCTCATCGGCTGTGCGTGAGCGGCTGGAGGCCATCGGCCGGTCTTAGTCCAACCCGGTGCTCTTCATGGAACACGTCCCGCAGACACTCGGTGACTGGCTGCACGACTACCGGACCGCCGCACCAGAGGGCGGGGAGGGCTCGCCGTACCCGTGGGCGGAGGAGGCCCTTGCGCGAGGGACTGCCTTCCTCCACCGAGACGCGCGACCTGCTCACGATCGTCGTCTGGTACGCGCTGCGCGGCCACCAACCCGGTGACGCCGCCGAGCAACGCGAGCGCACCCCGTGGTTCACGACCAAGACCGCCCCGGAGCCGTCCGATATCGTCGGCAAACCCCGGCGCATGATCACCGAGGCTCGTTTTCTGCCCACCACGGCTGGTCGGCCTATTCGCCTACCTTGACTCATGGTTCCGTCGGTCTCGGCAGACGGCTCTGCGGTCGTTCCGTGAGGCGGGACGTGGTGCTGACATCGAGTCGCACCCGGCATGAGCCGTCCAGCCGTCCTGGAGTCCTCGGGCGTACAGGTCGATCGGGGCCGGTGACCGGGTGGTGACCGGTGCGCCCCGCATCCGGCCACGGCGGGTGCTGCGTGACCGGCCCGGCCCGTGAGGCCGGACGTACGATTGGCACAGATTCGTCGTACACGAGCCGCTGTCCGTGAAACAGCGAAAAGGTTGAACCTTTCCCATCGACTCAGGCCGGTTCGTGCGACGTGCCGGGCACGCGGGCATGACCTCAACAAAACGACGACGACGAAAGCCGTGCATCCCTCGCCGTGATCCCGGGAGCCGCGCATCGGAACCCGGCCTCGATCACGCACCGCACGGCGCGAGGAGCTTACCCATGTCGAACCGCCTGTTCAGTGATCGCGCAGATGCCGGCCGGGTCCTCGCCAAGCTCCTGGAACGCTACCGCGGCGATCCCGATGTGATCGTGCTGGGCCTGCCGCGCGGCGGCGTTCCGGTGGCGTACGAGGTCGCCACGGCCCTGGGTGCCCCACTCGACGTCCTCCTGGTCCGCAAGCTCGGCGTGCCCGGTCAGGAGGAGGTGGCGATGGGAGCCATCGCGGAGGGAGGAGTGGTGGTGCTCAACGAGGACGTCGTCCGCGGCCTGGGCATCGTGCCGGACACGCTGCGCAGCGCGGTCGAGCGGGAGGCCCGGGAGCTGCTGCGCCAGGAGCAGACCTACCGCGAGGGACGGCCCGCGCCCGAGCTGGGGGGCCGCACGGTGATCCTGGTCGACGACGGCCTTGCCACCGGGGCCAGCATGCGCGCCGCGATCCAGGCCCTGCGGCGCCACCGGCCGGCGCGGATCGTCGCCGTGGTGCCTGCCGCCTCCGAGTCGGCCTGCGGCGAGCTGGCCGACATGGCGGACGACGTGGTCTGCGCCACCACGCCGTCGCCCTTCTTCGCCGTCGGCGCGTCCTACTGGGACTTCCACCAGATCACGGACGAGGAGGTGCGGGAGCTGCTGCGCCGGGCGGCGGGCAGGCCCGCGAAGCCGGCTGAGGAGGGGGTGAGCGAGGTCGCTCTCATCCGCGCCGAGGCGTTCCCTGTGGAGGACGGTGTGCCCAGCGACGAGGCACTGTTCGACCTGGTGGGCAACGCGCACTTCGTGCTGATCGGCGAGGCCTCGCACGGCACGCACGACTTCTACCAGGCGCGCGCCCGCATGACGCAGCGGCTGATCGAGGAGCAGGGCTTCTGTGCGGTCGCGGCCGAGGCCGACTGGCCCGACGCCTACCGGGTCAACCGCTACGTCCGGGACCGCAGCGACGACGTCACGGCCGAGGAGTCACTGCGCGGCTTTCTGCGGTTCCCCACCTGGATGTGGCGGAACACTGCGGTGCTGGACTTTGTGGGATGGCTGCGGGAACACAACGACCGGGCCTCCGGCGGCGAGCGCGCGAAAGCGGGCTTCTACGGTCTTGACCTGTACAGCCTGTACCGCTCGATCGAGGAAGTCATCAGCTACCTGGACCGCGTCGATCCCGAGGCGGCGAAGCGGGCCCGCGAGCGCTACGCCTGCTTCGATCACTACAACACCGACGGCGACGCCCAGACCTGGGGGTTCGAGGCCGCCTTCGGAGCGGGTGAGACCTGCGAGCGGCAGGTCGTGGACCAACTCGTCGAGCTGGAGCGCCATGCGGTGCAATACGCACGACGGGACGGACTGCTCGCGGAGGACGACCAGTTCTATGCCGAACAGAACGCGCGCACGGTCAAGAACGCGGCCGAGTACTACCGGACGATGTTCGGCGGGCAGGTGTCGTCCTGGAATCTGCGTGACCGCCACATGGTCGAGACCCTGGAGGCGCTCGCCGAGCATCTCAGCCACCGGCGGAGCAGCCCCGCCAGGATCGTCGTGTGGGAGCACAACTCCCACCTCGGGGATGCCCGGGGCACGGAAGCCGCGCTCCGCGGCGAGCTCAACGTCGGCCAGTTGGTGCGGCAGGACCACCCTGATGACTGCTGCCTGCTGGGCTTCACCACCTACACCGGCACGGTGACAGCCGCGGACGACTGGGGAGGACCGGTCATGCGCAAGGCGGTGCGCCCGGCCCTCGTTGACAGCGTCGAGGACATGTTCCACCAGATCGGCGAGAAGGAGTTCCTGCTTCCGTTCAACCGGACGCCCCTGGCCGCCGACACGCTGCGCAAGGCGCGCCTTGAGCGGGCGATCGGCGTGATCTACCGGCCGGAGACCGAACGGCAGAGCCACTACTTCCGCGCGCGCATGTCGGACCAGTTCGACGGCGTCATCCACATCGATGAGACCCGGGCAGTCGAACCCCTGGAGCGCACGGCCGAGTGGCGGGAAGGCGAGGTCCCCGAGACCTACCCGTTCGCCGTATGACAGCTGCCGCCCTACGAGGCGCCGGAGCCGCCCGCCCCGTGCCAGAGGCCCTGCACCCTGAACCACACTCCGGGACTGAACACGGACTCCACTGTCGCAGGCAGTCCGACCGGCACCCGGACCACCCTCAGGGCTCCGCTGGGGTGCAGGTCGTAGGCGTAGCTGAGTTCGTTCACCACATCTTCGTAGGCGACGTCCCAGATGGTGCGGTCGGTGTAGCCGTTGGAATCCCCAACCTCTACGAGCTTGATGAAGACGGACATATCGCCATCATGCACACGAAACCCGCAACCGCGCCCGCTGGGCACATGCCCGGTTCCCACCGCCGTGCGTGCCGCGAGGGCCGCCGCTTTCCTGACGACGACCCAGGTGAGCCGCTGCCGGCGCCACGGTGTCTCCCGACACCCGATCATCCTGTGGGCTGTGGCTGACATCCGCAGGTCGCGGGCTCCCCTGGCCGGCTCCCCTCCGGCGAAAACGCCGCCGCCGTGTCCACCCGGTCGTGCGGGCCGATCAGGACTGGTCGAGTTCGTCCTGGACCGGTGGCTTGGGGACGTCACGCAGGTGCTGCGACTGGCCGGGGCGGCCGCCGAGCCGGGCCTGTTCCGCGCGCTGCGCCGGGCTCAGGTTCAGGTCGGACGCCGGGTCCACGCGCACCGACCTGGCCACCTCGTCCCGGTTGCCGTACTCGTCCGGGGGGATGGCGCGAAGCGCCTTGACCACTTCCTCGGGCGCTCCGGCATTCTCGGCGGCCTGGACCAGTTCCTCTTTGCTCGCAGGGAAGTCGACGTCCTGCAGCGCGTCCAGCACGTCCCGTACGCTTATGGAAGACATGCCTCCTCCTCAAGCTGTTGTCCCGAGGCACTTCGTACCGGCTCGCGTACCCGTGGCGTTCCCGGCAAAACGGGCTTATGGGGACGTCGAAGAATTCCGGGGAATCCTATGCCCGGCGGCGGAATCCAGGGGAGATCACATGCCCGGCAATATCGAACGTGCCGCCCTGCGCGCCGCGGCTCAGGCCGCCGAGCAGACCCTGGCGACCGCCGCCGAGCAGGCCGAGCGGCAGTACCCGCAGGACCCGTCCGCCCGGTGCGTCGCCCAGGTCGGGACGCTCACCGGTGCGTTGAGGGCCCTGCTGGAGGCGGTGCGCCCCTTTACCGAGGAAAACGAAGAAGATGGGCGGTGACGGGCGCTTTCGACACCGCCCGCCAGGTTCGCGCCGGCACTTCGATCGCCGTTTGGGGCCGTGCATGCGCGGTACCCGTGATCGGGTTGCCGGATTGGAGGCGCCATGGACAGCGACGAGTTCATCCGGCTCGTCAGCCAGCGGGCTCACGTGCCTGAGGAGCAGGCCAGGGAGCTGACCCGGGCCACGATGCTGACACTGGGCGAGCGGATCACCGGCGGCGAGGCCAGGCACTTGGCCGGCGTCCTGCCCGCCGAGATCGCCCCGCCCCTGGTCCCACCGGAGGATGTCGCCCAGAAGTTCGGCGTTGCCGAGTTCGTCCGGCGAGTGAGTGAGCGTGCGGGCGTCGACGAGACCGTGGCGCGCAGGGGCGTTGCGGCGGTTTTCATGACTCTGGCAGAGGCCGTCCCCGGCACGGAGTTCCAGGATGTGATGTCGCAACTGCCGAACGAGTTCCAGAACATCTAGCTCGCTCGCAAGCGCTTGTTCGACGTCAACCGGGCCGGTGGGAGGCGCCGGAAGGAGCGCTGGCGCGGCATATGCGCGTTTCCGGTGCCGCATTCGAGGGCCCGGCGCATGCGGCCGGCTTTCGGCCCGTGGCCCTCTTGCCACGCCTGTCGCGTGTGAAGACGCGAATTCCATCGACTTTCGACAGGACGACAGGGGACCCGGCATGAGTACTCAGACGCCCCACATCACTTCGCCCTCCCGGCTTCCGGCCAGTGCCTCGCCGACCGGGGACGGCATCGTCGTCGGATCCGGCCCGGTACAGGTGGATGCCTTCATCGACTTTCTCTGCCCGTTCTGCAGGCAGTTCGAAGAGAAGAGCGGGCCGATCCTTGACGAGCTGGTGGCCGACGAGGCGATCAGTCTCGTCTACCACCCGATGGGCTTTCTCGACAACTTGTCCACCACCCGGTACTCCTCCCGTGCCTCGGCGGCCTCGGGCTGCGCGTCCGACGGTGGCCGCTTCATGGAGTACCTGTACGCGCTGTTCGCCAACCAGCCCCCGAGGGCGGGCCCGGCCTGTCCGATGACGAACTGGTCGAGCTCGGCCGCGCGGTGGGACTGGCGGACAGCTCGTTCGCCGCGTGCGTCCGGCAGGGCGTCTACCTGGACTGGAGCTCCTACGTGACGGCGATGGCCGTCCAACGGGGCGTGGGCGGAACGCCGACCGTGGCGGTCCAGGGGGTCCCGGTGCCGGCCAACCCCCGGACCATCCTTGCCGCGGTCCGTGCCGCCCTCGCCGGTGCCGGAGGATGATGCGCCCGGTCAGCCGTGGACCGGCTCCCCGAGTTCCTGGAACTCGCCCTGTTGCCGTTCCTCCGCTCGGCGCTGTTCCTCCTGGGCGGTGTCGAGGTCGCGCCCGTGCTCGTGGAGGTCCCGCTCGCTGCCGTTGGGCCTGCTGCCGGGCCCGCTTGAGGCGCTCTTGCTGTTCGTGGCGACGGGTGCCCGCGGCATCGAGGTTGGCCACCTGGCCCGCGGGCTTGGTGGTGCCGTGGGCAGTAGCTGGGGGAGAGGCGCTTTGTGTGAAGCGGGTGGGAAAGCCGACTGGGCGCTGAGTGGCTTGGTGAGGCGGCCCTGGGCCTACTGTGTGGCCGCTTCGGGATCAGCCAGCACCGCAAACAAGGTGTCCTGGACCTCGTGCTGTGCGTCGTCGCTGATGCGCTGCCCGGCCCCGGCCGCGAGACGGCTGGCCTGTCGGGCCAGGGCAAAGGTCAGTCGGTGTTGCTGTGACGACAGCTCCCGCGGCTCTTCGGGATCCAGGTCGCGGTGGGCTTGCCGTAGCGCCTCACCTAGGTGTCGAGCGTCATGAAGAGGCTGTTGAGGCCTCCGCCAGCAACGGGTGAGTGAAGATGGCATTCGCCATGGCGGTATACGGGAGCTCGCCCAGCATGGCGACCTGGATGATCGACATGATCTCGCCGCCTTCCGCGCCGAGCACGGCGGCGCCGAGGATCTGCTGGGTGTCCGCATCGACGAGTGCCTTCATGAAGCCGCGCGTATCCCCGGTTTCGAGGGCCCGGATGACGGCGCTCATCGGCAGCTCGCAACGCGGACCGCGCGGTTTTGCTCCCTGGCCTGCCGCTCGGTCATGCCGACGCGGCCGAGTTGCGGGTCGATGAACATGGTGTACGGGACGATCCTGTCCCGGGTGCCCGCCTTCTCGCCGCCGAGCAGGTTGGCGTGCAGGATCCGGTAATCGTCATAGGAGAGGTGGGTGAAGGCCGAGCCGCCCTTGACGCCCCCCATGGCATAGACGCCGGGGACGGAGGTTTCCAGATAATCATCGACATCGATGGAGCCGTTGTCGCGCAGCCGGATGCCGGCCGCCGCCGGCGCGAGCGCCTCCGTGTTGGGGATGCGCCCGATGGCAGACAGCAGGTGGGAGCCCTCGACCTGCCGTGCGCCGTCCGACGTGCGAATGGTCAGCCGCACCCGCCCGCCGTCCGCCTCCTCGACCCGGTCCGGCGTCGCCGACGTCAGGACCGTGATCCCGTCGTCGCGCAAGATGGCGGCGAACCCATCGGAGACGTCATAGTCCTCCCTCATCATCGGGCGCGGGCCGGTCTGGACGATCGTGACCTCGCTGCCGAACCTGCGGAACATCTGCCCGAACTCCAGCCCGATGTAGCCGCCACCGAGGATGACCAGGTGCTCGGGGAGTGTTCCCAGCTCCATGATCGACGTTGAGTCCAGGACGGGGACCTTCTGCGCGCCGCTGATCGCCAGCGGCTTCGGCCTGGTGCCCGTGTCGATGACGATCACCGGCGCCGTGATCCCCCGCGTCCCACCGTCCCTCAGCGCGACCTCGACCGTCTTGGGCCCCGCGAAATGGGCCTCGCCCCGGATCAAGTCGAGCCCCTCCTGCGTCAGGCGGCTCGCATAGTTCTCTCCCGCGCCCGCGACCATCGCCCGCTTGCGCTGCTCCCGCACGGCGGCGAGGTCGACCGACACCGGACGGACCGGTCCGCACGCCGTACTCCGCGCCGCGCCGTGCCTGGTGGGCGAGGCGCGCGCTGGCGACCATGGTCTTGGTCGGGGTGCATCCGGTGTTCACGCAGACGCCGCCCAGGTGGTTGCGCTCGACGAGCGCAACCTTCCTGCCTGCCTTCGCCAGATCGACGGGGAGGAACCGGCCGCCCTGGCTGGTCCCGATCACGATCACGTCATAGCCGTCGTCTGCCGCAGCAAGATCATAACCTTGTGCATTGCTGCGTTCACTGAGAGTGGTGGACGCGCGTCGGGTGGCATGGTGACCGGCGGGGTGGCCAGGGCCGCTGTCAGGGGCCGCGCACAGGTTCGGCTCGGTCGGCGTGGGGCGGGGAGGGCCTTGTTGCCGACGTCGTCCCCATGTCCTTCAGCTGCGTCCAAGCCCATGCGGTTCCGTGGCTGAGCGGTGTTCACGAACTGAGGCGGAGGGGACCGGACCCGACGCGCGCGCGAATGAGACGGAAGCCGAGCGGGCCCGGCCGATCACATTTCACAGTCCGAACAGCCTTGCCGCGTTGTCGTGGCACACGGCCCGCAGCCACTCCTGACCGAGACCCAGCCGCTCCAGGGCGTGGAGCTGGTGCACGTAGGAATAGGGGATGTTCGGGAAGTCGGAGCCGAGGAGGATGCGGTCGCCGAGGTCGGCGAGCCGGGGCAGGGCCCGGCGGGGGAACGGCATGAACCCCTCGGTGAAGTCGGTGAACGCCATCGTCGTGTCCAGCCGCACCTGCCCGTACTGCTCGGCGAGGCCGAGGAACTCCTCGTACTCGGGCATGCCCATATGCGCGACGATCAGCCGCAGGTTCGGATGCCGCGCCAGCACCCGCGCAATCGGGCCGGGGCCGGTGTGCTTGCCGGGCGCGGGCCCGGAGCCGCAGTGGATCACCACGGGAATCCGAGCCTCGGACAGTACCCCCCATGCCTGCCGGAGAAGTTCGTCGGCCGGGTCGTACGCCCCCACCTGCACATGAGCCTTGAACACGCGCGCGCCCGCTTCGACGGCCTCGCGGACGTACGTCTCGACGCCGGGCTCGGGGTAAAGCGTGGCGGTGTGCAGACAGCCGGGGGTGCGGCGGGCGAAGTCGGCCGCCCATCCGTTCAGCCACCGGGCCATGCCGGGCTTGTGCGGGTAGAGCATCGCGGTGAAGGCCCGAACTCCGAACTCCCTGAGAATGGCCGTTCGTTCCGCCTCCTCCTTCCGGTAGCTGATCGGCCACTCGAGCCCACCGGTCAGCGGTCCCAGCATGTCGAAGTAGGCCCAGACCTTGTGCAGGACACGCTCGGGCATGAAGTGTGTGTGGACGTCGACCAGCCCTGGAAGACCGAGCCGGCCCCAGAAGCGGCGCACCTCACTGGCCTCCTCACCCGAAGGCAGGTCGCTCGTGGCCTGCGAACCCGTGACGGCGCTCGGCCTCGACGACCCGGCACGGTACGAGGAGCCGTCGGCGGGGGTGGATTCGGCGGGGCCGAAAGGGTCGACGGGGGCCATGTGGTGATCGCTCATGTCGCCCACGATCGGCCCTGGTGAAGGGGCGGGTCCACCCCTTTCCGCAAGGGGTGCGTGAGGGATCCGTCACTAGGGTCGCGGCGGTTGGGTGCCCCCCCCGGCCTCCACCTCCGAGTCACGATGATCTGGATCATGGGCCTGACCCGGGCTGGCCTTGATCACAATCGAATGCGCGCCCCAAGAGCCGAGTCCCTGTGTGACGGGCTGGAAGAGGACGCCCTGGTGGTGGCCCCCGGCAACGCCCGCGCCCGCAAGGAGGCCGCCGAGACGGAGTGCAATCGTCCTCGAGCGTGACCGGCTCTGCCTGCGTGGGCAGCGTGGCCGCTGGTGGCCGCTCAGCGGCTCGGGTCCGCCCCGCCGGTCGGCGCTTATCCGGTTGTGATCAATCTGCGCACGTGCGCCAAGCCGGCGGGCCCTGATGCGGTCGGTCATCTTGCGTGACGGGGGTGGAACTGACGGACGCGGGGTGGGAGCTCATTGAGCCCGGCCTGACGATCGGCGGGTTCGGGCCCGTACCCCGAGCGGCTGCGGCAGAAGTTCGAAGGCGTGATCCGGCGCCGGGGTGGAGGCAGCCGTGCCACTCGGTCACCTCAGAACGAGCCGGGAGCCCGATGTGCACTCGGCTGGGGGCGACGTGGGTCGACGGCAGGCGTTCTGCGCCGCGGTGTCAGCCGAGTGGGTCGGCCGCATCGCGCAGGGTGGCCAGGGCCGAGGCGTCCATGCGTGCCTTGATGGTGCCCAGGGTGTCGCCGGCCTTGCTCAGCTGTGCCTCGGCGATCTCCACGGCCGTGGAAAGCACGGCGTCCTCTTCCACCGCCCGGTCGACAATGCCGGCGGCTGCCGCATCCGACCCGCCGTAGCGGCGGCCGGTGACCATGGCCTCGTGCGCGGTCTGCGGCGCCAGGCGGGACTGGATCAGGGCGCACATGCCGGGTGTGAAGGGGACGTTGATGTCGGCCTCGGGCAGGCACCGGAAGCCGCGGTCGGCGCGCATGACACGGAAGTCGTGCGCGAGGGAGAACATCGCGCCGGCGGCGAAGGTGTGCCCGCCGCCGTGAACGGAGCGGACCCGCCCGATGCGGCGGCGCCGGCCGTGCCCGAGGCCTCGGCGAGTGACTGGTACAGGGCCCCCAGGGCGCGGCGCTGGGCGGCGAACCGCGGATCGTACGGCGGGAGCAGCTGCACCACCCACGATGATGCCGGTCCCGGTCGCGATCCACCCGGCCATCACCAGGCCGCGGTGCACGTCGGGAGCCAGATCAGCCGTGATCATCAGCCCGATGATCGTGAGGCAGCCCCGGATGACGCCCACGGTCCGCCAAAGCCCGGCGGCGAAGGCCGCGAGCGCGAGCAGCAGCAGGAACAGCCAGGTGGTGTCGTGCACCAGGGCCGTGAACGCGCTCGGGATGGTTGCGGCCTTCAGCGCAATGGCGGTGCTGAACACGACGACCACGGCCGACCTCGGTTACCCGCACGGCCCGCTCGCCTAGGGCGAGCTGACGGGAGGGTGGTGACTGCTCACCTCGCAGGAAGGGCTCCACCGCACCATGGGTGACCCTCGCTGCCGGCCCACCCACTGGGTCACCGAGCGCGTCCGGCTCGGTTCTCCCCTTCACCTTCGACATTTTCGACCACACGGAGAAATCACAGCCGACATCGAGACGATCGAGAGCAGCAGCCGCCGCGCGGCCGATCCCGCCGTGTCACGGACGACCGTGGCGGTAGCGCTGGACCGTCAGGACGGCCTGCGCGTCGCTTCCGTCCGGGGCCGATGCCTCGGTGGGGGCCTGCACCCGGCGCGGCGAATCGGACGATAGACGGTCAATGTCCAGGGTACGACGGGCGGGCTGGCCGTCGGCGAAGACGGCAGCGGCCACGGTCGTACCCCAGGTGGAAACCAGGACGATCTCGCCCGCTCGCCCGCCGGAAGGCCGGCGCCGGCCGGGGCCGATGTCCGGCGCGGGGCGTGGGCGTCGGGCCCGTCACCGGTGACTGGACCGGTCGGTCGGCTTACCGGTGATCGGGTGCTCGGCCCAAGGGGCCGCGTCGGGAGTGTAGGACCAAAGCCGCGTCAGGTCTTGCGGCCGTACAGCCCGGCGGCCACCCGGTCGGGTGTCAGGCAGGAAGCCCGGATTCGGCCGGAGTAGCGGACGCCGCGTCAGATCGAGTCGATGACTGCGGACCGCCACGTTCAGGCCGGTGAGGTCCATGAGCTCGAACGGGCCCATACGGAGCCCCAGTACGTCGCGGGCGATCCGGCCGATTCCGGCAGGATCGGCGACCGACTCCTTCAGCGGCGCGAACGCCTCGGTGGCGGTCCTCGGCCGGCGTGGTTGATCAGGGAACCGGGGGCATCCACGAGACCAGAGCCGTAGAGGCGGTTGACGGTGGCTCCCGGAACGGACGTTGGCAGGCCGACGCAGAAGTGCACTCACCGGGCTGCGTTGCGGTTGTCCCCGCCCGCTCCGTTCGCATCTCCCGGAAGGCGTCGCCCATGCGCGCGGGATCCAGGTCCGGGTGCCGGGGGAGGGGCGGTGAGACCTCGGCCGCTTTGCGCGTTGCTGAGCCGCCCGCTGTCTTGCCGGGCCGCCGAGCGGAGGCGCAGGAGCTGTATGGACGTGAGCGGACGTGAGCTCCCCTGGCGTCCTGGCGAGTTTGTGCTGGGAGAGCTGGAAGCTCCCGGCCGGGTTTGCGAACTGTTGGCGGGTCAGGACGTAACGCAGGGCGATCTCGTACGCGAACGCGCGGCGATCTCGTACGCGGCGGTGGCGGCCCGAGTGCCTCCCAGGCCGCCAAGGAACGCGTCGCGCTGAGGACCCATCTCGCCCGGACACGTCCTGCCCGGCCTGATCAGTCGAGGATCGCCGTGGCCTCGATCTCGACCAGATGCTCGGGGACGTCCAGTGCCGCCACGCCCACCAGCGTTGCCGGCGGCGCAGGGGCGACCCCGAGCTTCCCGGCCGCCCGGGAGATGCCGTCCAGGAGCAGGGGCATCTTGTCGGGCGTCCAGTCGACGACGTAGACGGTCAGTTTCGCCACATCGTCGAAGGACCCGCCGGCCCCGGCCAGTGCGGTGGCGACGTTGAGGTAGCACTGCTCGGCCTGGGCCGTCAGGTCACCCTCGCCGACCGTGAGTCCGTCGGCGCCCCAGGCGACCTGTCCGGCGACGAAGACCATCCGCGAACCGGATGCGACCGCCACCTGCCGATAGACGTCGGTCGTGGGCAATCCGTCGGGGTTCAACAGAGTGATAGCCATGCTGTCTGTCTCCTCGTGCTCTCTTGCAGTTACTCGGGAACCATAGGAGAGTGACCGCTGACCTGTAAGAACGCACTTTTCGGTGACTGGGGAACCTCATGGTGACCAAGCAGCTCAAGGGCTCGGCCAGGGACGAAGCGGATGTGACGCGGGCGGACTCCTTGGCTCGGGAGATCTTCTCGGACATCGCCAACAAGTGGGCGCTCCTGATCATCGAAGCGGTGGGTGACCGTACGCTGCGCTTCACCGAACTGCGCAACGAAATCGAGGGCATCAGCCACAAGATGCTCACGCACAATCTGCGCCTGCTGGAGCGCAACGGCCTGGTCGAACGGACCGTGCACCCCACAGTGCCGCCGCGCGTCGAGTACACCCTCACGGAGCCGGGCCGGGCCTTGCGGTCGACGGTGGACGGCATGTGCGACTGGACCCACCGCTACCTCGGCGCCATCGAGATCGCCCGCCACCGATTCGACTCGGCCTGACGGCGCGTATCCGGCAGGGCCGCCCGGCCCGGACCCGGTGCGGCTGAAGACCACCGCGCGCCGCAGCCGCAGACCGATGGGCGCTGCGCGGACGGGCACCAGGCGTCCCCCACCCTCGGATTTCCTCGTGGGTCGGTTGCATGGAGGCCATGAGAAAGCTGCCAACGCAAGAATTGGCAAGTCGATAGCGGACGAAGTCGAGGCAACACTCTGATGCGTTCCGTGTCAGCGGACTTGTTGCACGACGTATCACAAGGCCCACTGCGAAAACACGCATGGCGCACAAAGATCGATTCCTCTTGATTTCTGGCGCAAGCGGAAACGGTCGTCGCCCGTCGGGCCTCGGTGTGAGAGGCGACCAAGCCATGCGTGACCTGCCCACAGCATGCATGGCAGTCACGTCAGGTGAGGTCAGGCCCGTACGCAGCCCTACGAACTGATGCCCGGCATCGGCAACCTCTGCATGGGACGCGACAACGACTCCCGCTATGACCCCCGCCGACTGATCGAACTGCTCCTCCAGGGACTGCAGCGACCCAAGTCACCCTGACCTGGACCGTACTTGATGGCCCTGTGGCCACTGCGAGACCGTGGGTCGCACCCTCCGGGCGCGGTGCTCACATAGCCGTTCCCGCCGCGGCGAACTCAGGGGCCACCGGCCCGAAGCCTGCGCCTCGCCGGTCGCGCGGGCTACGCCAGGGTCCTCCGCCCCGACGCCACGGTGTCCTGTAGTCGGACGTCAGGTGCTCGGTTTGAAGTCGAACGCCTTGTTTCACAGTAGTGTTGTGCGGGTTCGTACGGCCCACCTGACGATGGCGCGAGGCCAGTCGACCGGCTTTCACCCCTTCCTCGGACGGGCGTGCGCAGCATGCGTATGCTCCGCGCATGAAACTTTTCCGGTCACGCGGCCGAAACGAAGCCGGTCAGATGGCGAGGTCGTCGTTGGCGCACGCCGTGGTGCTGTACAAGGCCGGGCGCTATGCCGAGGCGGAGGCCGAGGCCCGCGCAGTGGCTGCTGACCGGTCCCGGTTGCGTGACGACCCGCACGCACCGTTGGCGCTGAGCATCGCCGCGGCCGCGACGGGCGCTCAGGGACGCAACGCCGAGGCCCTGGCCACACACGACGCACTCCTGCCCGTCTTCGGCAGGATCTTCGGCGCCGAACATCCGCAGACTCTGAAACTGCGCTCGGACCGCGCCCAGACGCTGAGCATGCTCGGTCGGCACACTGAATGCGAGACAGAGTGCGCGGCCGTCGCCCGGGCAGCGGCCCGCGGCACTGGGCCTGAGATGGCGCTCATAGCGGTGGCCGCCCGCAACGGCCTGGTCTACGCCCTCACCGCTCAAGGCCGCCACCCGCAGGCCGAGGCGCTCGCCCGCGAGACCCTCGCGGCTCATCGCGTACCGGACCGCTTCACTCTGGTGCTCCGGCTCGGCCTGGCCCGCAGCCTCAATGGCCAGGCCCGCTACGAGGAAGCTCTCGCCGAGGCGGAGCGCGCCGACGAGCTGCGACGCAGCCTGCCCGAGGAGGAGTGCCGACCAGAGGCCGGCGCCGTCGAGCTGGCTCTGGCCACCGCCATCCTTGGGCTGGGCCGCCACGCCGAGGCCCGCACCCTTGCCGCGACCGCCCACCATGCCTGCCTGGCCGTCTTCGGTGAGGACCACCGCCGCACCACAGAGGCCTCGGCGCTGCTCGACCGCATCGACGGCATGTGACCAGGGCGCATCCTTCGGCACCCCGACGAGGTGGAACGGCACTGGCGCACTTGGCTGGCTTCGGCAGGGGGCTCATGCACAACCGGTTCAAGGGGAAGTCGACCAGTAGGACGACGACGCCTGCGTGGTTCGGGCGTGGGGCAGTACAGGCCGATGGCCCCGCTGTTGCCCGGGCCAAGGAGCCCGGCCCGCGCGTGGCTCGCGGACCCCGCGACATCCGTGACGGTGAGCCAGGCACCGTGCAGAAGTTCGGCGGAAGACGGGAGCAACTCTCTGTCGCGCCCCGACCTTCGACCTTCTTGGTGGTGACGGCCTCCACTACGCAGTCCAGGATGTGGCCCGCATACATGACCTCGCTCTTGCCACATGACAACCGAGGCCAGGGGCGGCACACCACTTGGCGTGCCGCCTCGTAGAAAAGAAGTCACCGGCCCCGTGTTGGGGGTGATGAGGCGCTTCCTTCTCGGTGCGCGGGCCGGCTTACAGAACGGCGACGGCCGTCTGGTTGGCGGAGACGTACCCGTCGTTGTCGAAGTAGTAGACGGCGACCTTGACCTTGTCTCCCTTTGCGAAGTGCGTATCGTGGGCCGTGCGCAGGGTCACCTTCGCGATGTGGTTGCTGTAGTCGCAGACGAGCTTGTCCTGCTTGACGATGCCCGCGGCGACGCCCCCGTCGGGGCTGTCCGAGCCAAGCGCGGTCGCGTTGGCCACGAGCTCTTGCCCTAGACCGGGGTCGCATGAGTAGGTGACCTGCACCTGCACGCTCGAATCGCGCAACGACACATTGGTGATGGTCAGCTCGTTGGCCTTGGCCGCTGCCGAGGGTGCGGTCGCCAGGGCGCCCGCCCCGATGACAAGGGCGGTGAGCACGGTCCCGGCGAGGCGGCGTCGCAGACTGGACGGCTTCATCGGCTTTCTTCCTTCCCCCCTGCGCGGTCGCCCTTGGTCTGGGATGTGGAGATATCTCCAACTAGGCGGGCGACTGCAACAGTTGATCGAATTGAGAGACAGGATCCTACGTGATCTCCGCGATGTGCAGGTATGGCCGGCGTGTCGAGTGGTTCCCGCCGTGAGGTCGAAGCGGTTCCGGAGTCGAGCCGCGGGCGATTACCACCGACTGGCTGAGCGATGGGCCAAGTCGACGATGTCGAGGCCGGCGGCGGGTGCAGGTGCCGACGCCGTCGACAAGCGGACGTCGTACCTTCTCACGTCGCTGGGGTGCACCGTTTGCCCTCCAAGCGACACCGAGGGTTTTCCGGCCCGGGCCGCCGGAGCGTCACGAGGGGCCGCATCCCAGGCCGCCGCCGGTCCGGCCGCCAGACACTGACCGGCCCGGCGGACGAGCTGCACGAGTTCATCGAGGTCGGCCAGTACATGGCCGATCGCAAGGACAAGCTCGCCCGGACCCACACCGCGCAGATGCAGCGCCTGCTCAACGAGGCCGACGGCATCGCCGCCCTGGCGCGCAAGGACAGCTGCCTGGCCGCCAACGCCGTCGCCACCGCCAAGAACGCCAAGGACGAAGCGAACAAGGCGGCAGCCGAGGCACACAAGAACGCCGAACAGGCAGGCAAGTACGCGGAGGACGCGAAGAAGTCCGCGGACCAGGCACAGGACAGCGCCAACCAGGCAGCCGAATCCGCCAAGACCGCCCGCAGCGCCGCCGACCGAGCCGACCAGGACGCCGCCAGCGCCGACGATTCGGCAGCCCAGGCGGAATTCTCCGCCAACTACGCACGAGAGACTGCCTACGTCGCCACCGATGCGGCCAACGATGCCCGGGCGTCCACGCAAGGGCGGCATCCGGGGTGCATTCCGGATGCCGCCCTCGGTGGTGCGGGGTTCAGTTGACGTCGACTGCGGACCAGGCTGCCGCGACCGCCTTGTACTCGGCGCTGGAGGAGCCGTACAGGTCGGCTGCCGCTGAGAGAGTGCCCTTGCGGGCACCCGCGTAGTCGGTTGTCGAGGTGAAGTACGTGGTCAGCGCCTTGTACCAGATCTGCAGCGCCTTGTCGCGTCCGATGCCGGTGACCTTGGAGCCGTCGTGTGTGGGCGAGTCGTAGTTGACGCCGTCGATCGTCTTCGCGCCGCTGCCTTCGGACAGCAGATAGAAGAAGTGGTTGGCGACCCCGGACGAGTAGTGCACGTCGAGGTTGCCGACGGACGAGGACCAGTTGTCGGCGGAGCCGCCGTCCTTGCTGGGCTTGTCCATGTAGCGCAGCGGTTTGCCGTCGCCGTTGATGTCGATCTTCTCACCGATGAGGTAGTCGCCGGGGTCGGAGGCGTTCTTGGCGTAGAACTCCACGCCGGTGCCGAAGATGTCGCTGGTGGCCTCGTTGAGGCCGCCGGACTCGCCGGTGTACTGGAGGCCCGCGGTGTTGGAGGTGACGCCGTGGCTCATCTCGTGGCCGGCGACATCGAGGGCGGTCAGCGGGTCGGAGTTGCTCGAGCCGTCGCCGTAGGTCATGCAGAAGCAGCTGTCGTCCCAGAACGCGTTGACGTACGCGTTGCCGTAGTGGACTCGCGAGTAGGCGGCCTTGCCGTCGTTCTTGATGCCGCTGCGGCCGAAGGTGTTCTTGTAGAAGTCCCAGGTCTCCTGGGCGCCGTAGGCGGCGTCGGCGGCGGCGGTCGCCGCGTTGGACACGGTTCCGTCGCCCCAGGTGTCGCTGGACTGGGAGAGCAGGGTGCCGGTACCGGAGGTCCCGTGATCCAGGTTGTAGGTCTTGTGGCCCCCGCGTGAGGCGTCGGTGAGCGTGTAGGACGAGCCTGACTGCGTCGTCGTCAGGTCCACCTTGCCGCTGTAGTGGGTGTTGCCGACGCCGGTCTCGATGCCCTGGTACTGGAAGAGCCTCTTGCCGGTGGCGGCGTCGGTGATGACGTGCAGCTGGTTCGGGGTGCCGTCGTCCTGCAGGCCGCCGACGATCGTTTCGTAGGCGAGGACCGGCTTGCCGCTCGCCGCCCATATGACCTTGCGCGGGGCCTGCTTCGCGGTGGTCTTCGCCGAACCGGCCGCCTTCGCCAGGTGCAGGGCCTGCTTCACGGCCGTGGCCGCGGCGATCTGCGGCTTGAGCGAGGCGAGCTCCAGCTTCGCCCTGATCGCTCTGGTCACGCCCTGTGTCTTTCCGGATTTGGCCGTGTGGACGACCAGATCACCGCCCAGCACCGGCAGGCCCGCGTAGGTGCGCTCGTAGCGGGTGTGGACGGTGCCGTCGGCATCCCTGATGACGTCCTTGACGACGAGCTTCTCCTCGGCGCCGAGGCCCATCTTCTGCCCGGTCTCGGCAGCCTCGTCCTGCGCCTTCCGGATCAAGCCCGTACGGGCAGCGGCGGACAGCCCGACCGGGGTGGCGGCAAGGCGAGGGCCGTCGGCAGCGGGCCGGGCCGTGGCCGTGGCGGTCAGCCCGGTGCTCAGGACAGCCGCGGCGGCTACCGCGGTGGCCGCGGCCAGAGCGGTGCGCTGGTGACGTATGGAGTGGGGGGTCACACAAGCTCCTTTTGTGGGGGGAAGCCCGGCCGGTGTGGGGCCGACCGGGACGGGTGTGCAAGTTCTCGTGCTCGTGCGGCGGATGGAGGAAGCGTGGCATGAATGTCGTGTACATGTCAGCAGGCTGAAATTGATGTTGCTTAAAATTGGCCAATCCGCAAACAAGGACCCAGGGTGCACGGACGCCGTCCGGCCACACGGGCCGGCAGGCAGCGGCAGTCGGCATGCGTGAGCCACCTGCCCTGCGCCTGTCACCACAGCATCAGGAGGAGGCGGACAACCGCGTCGTGTCGGCTGCGATCGCCTCACCCGGCGCCGGTCACCGGCCACATGCGATGGCTGCACGGACGGCGCGGTCGGCGTGCTGCGCCGTAGGTGACGCTGATTCAGTCGGTGAAGGTGTCCAGCATGGAGGACAGGCGGATGTCGAACTTGTCGTGGGCGTAGCCGTCCGTCGAGTGCGGTGTGGCCACCGTCAGAGCACGGTCAGCTCACTGTGGGCCGTCGCGGTGGAGAGCGGGGCCGACGGGCCGGCGAGCGCGGGCACGGCCGAGATACCGACAAGGAGCAGCGGGCAGGCCGAAAGCGGCGCGGCGCATGAAGTCTCCAAGAAATGTGGGGGGTTGGAGAAACAACACCAGGAAACCGCACCATTCACTCCGTCCGCTACGCGCGTTGAGCGGGCGCGACAACCCCTCCACAGCCCCTTCACCGATCCGGCACGGTGGTCGATCGCTCCCCAGGAGGACCGCGGACCTTTCCGCCTCACTGTCCGCGGCCAGGCCAGGCCAGGCCAGGCCCGGGGGGCCCAGCACAGAACGCGAGGCTCTGTTGCTGTCCGTTGTCCGTTGTCCGCCTCGGCGTTCGGGGACAGGGATGTCTGTTGTGGCGGAAGATTGGCAATCTGCTGGTCTTTCCCTCTCTGTTTGCTGGGCGGCCTCTCAACGGCGGGTTCCTAGGGTCGTTGTCGCCCCCTGGAGGTCAGGTTCCGCAGACCTGCCTCTGAACTCGCAAGCCATACCCCAGTGTTTGGAGACACCTGATGCGTCCTCTGCCCCGTCGTGCCGTGCTTGCCGCTCCCGCTGCCGTGCTGATGTTCGCGCTGGTCGCCTGCGGCGGTTCCGACTCCGGCTCAGACACCTCCGGCTCCGCGGACAGCCAGCAGTCGGCCCAGAGTGCCGGTGGCACCGAGGCAGCGGGCGACGCCGCCGGTGACACCGACGACAAGAAGGAGCCGCCGCTGACCGGTGATATCAAGCAGAAGGCCGAGGCCGCCGCCCTGGCCGCGTACCCGGGCACGGTGGTGAAGTCCGAGCAGGACGCGGAGAAGCCCGGCATGTATGCGGTGGAGGTGAAGCAGGCCGACGGAAGCTCGATCGAGGTCTACCTCGACACGTCGTTCAAGGTCACCGACACCAAGAAGGAGGGCGCCGAAGAGACCGAGGACGCCGGCTGACGGCCACGGCCTGAATATACGGAAGGGGAGCCCGATGCCGACCGGACCTGAGCACGCCTCCGCCTCCTCGGGCACCGAGGAGACAGCGATCCTGCATGCGCTCCCCGGCGTGCAGGCGCCGGCCGGCTACGGGGACCGCTTCGCGGAGGGCGCCTTCGACTAGCCGTTGTTGTCGGCCACGCACGCCTGGTCCGCAGAGCGCACGACTTCATCGCGCACGAGGATTTAAAGATCCGCACCATGGGCAAGGCCCCCGCACCGAGATCCGACCCCGGCCGGCCGGGCACCTTCCTGCCCAACGGGGCCCTAGCCAAAGCCGGGCTCAACAGGTCGATCAGCGATGCCGGATGGCGGGTGTTCCTGACGATCCCGCACGCCAAGGCTGAAAGCGCCGGACGGGAAGTGATCGCCGTCAACCCCCGCAACACCTCCCGCACCTGCCCCGAATGCGGGCACACCGCCAAGGAGAACCGGCCCACACAGGAAAAGTTCCACTGCGTCTCGTGCGGCCACCACGCGCACGCTGACACCGTGGGCGCACTCAACGTTCTACGGGCCGGGCTGGTCCATCGCAACGCCAACCCGGCGTAACGAAAAGCCCCCGACTTCAGCCGGGGGAGGAGTCACCATCGTCCCGTACGTCTCCCTGGCCCCGGACGGCTTCCCGTGAACTCTCCAATTCCCCTGGCACAGTTGTGCGAGCCTTGCGCCATGCGGCTGCTGCTCATCGAAGACGACGACCGAATCGCGGGCCCGCTCACCGAGGGCCTGGGGCGCTACGGGTTCACCGTGGACCACGTCCGCACCGGCGCGGCCGGCCTCGCCGACGCCGAGGCCGCGCCGGACCTGGTGCTGCTGGATCTCGGCCTGCCCGACATGGACGGCCTGGACGTCTGCCGCAGCCTGCGCGCCCGCTCCGCCGTCCCCATCATCATGATCACCGCGCGGGGCGAGGAGGCCGACCGCATCGTCGGTCTCGAACTCGGTGCCGACGACTATCTCGCCAAGCCCTTCGGCGTGCGCGAGTTGATCGCCCGCATCCGTGCCGTCACCCGCCGCGCCGGGGCGCCCGCCTACGCGCCGGCCGGGTCCGCGCAAGCGCCAGAGGCGCACCAGACGGCCCCGGGCGCGCAGACGCTGGGCCCGCTCGCCGTCAACCGCCGCACCCGCGAGGTCCATCTCGATGGACAGCCGATCGCCCTCACTCCGAGGGAGTTCGACCTGCTCGCCTATCTCGCCGAGGATCCCGGAACGGTGTACTCGCGTCAGCAGATCATGGACACGGTGTGGGACCCGCACTTCTTCGGTCCCACCAAGACCCTCGATGCCCACGTCGCCGCGTTGCGCCGCAAGCTCGGAGACCCGGGCTGGATCACCACCGCCCGCGGGGTCGGTTTCCGCCTGACCGTCCCCGGTGACCACACCGCCGCCGAGGCGGCCGGATGACCAGGCGGCTGCTGCTGAGCTACCTTGCCCTGGCCCTGCTTGTGCTGGCCGGCCTGGAAATTCCCTTCGGCTGCATCTACGCCCGCGGCGAGACCGCCCGCGCCTCCCAGAACGTGGAACGCGACGCCGTCATGCTCGCCGAGGTGACCGAGGAGGACATCGAGAAAGGGAACCTCGACGAACTGCCCGAGGTGGTCGGCGACTACGCCGCCCGCACCGGCGGCCGCGTCGTCGTCACCGACAAGCACGGCATCGTTCTGGCCGACTCCGACCCGGCCGGCCCCACCGGAATCAGTCTTGCCGCGCAACCGGACATCGTCCGGGCCCTGAACAACCAGCCCACCGTCACCACGACCACTGACAGCGCCGGCAACGACGTGCTGTCGGCCACCATGCCAGGCTCCTCGGGCACCACCATCCGCGGCGCGTTGCGCCTGACCTACCCGATGGCCGAGGTTTCCGCTCGCGTCCACCGCATCTGGGGCGCCCTCGCGCTCGCCGGTGGCTGCGTCCTGGCGGCCGTGGCGCTGGTCGCGTTCAGCCTGGCCCGCTGGATCACCCGGCCCCTGCGCGTCATGGAGGCGGCGACCACGCAACTGGCCGACGGTCACCTCGCCAACCCGCCCGACGCCACCGCCGGTCCACCCGAACTGCGCAGTCTGGCCGCCTCCTTCACCCGGACCGCCACCCGCCTGCAGCACCTGCTCAAAGCTCAGCAGGCGTTCGCCTCGGAGGCATCTCACCAGCTGAAAACCCCGCTTACGGCGCTGCGGCTGCGGCTGGAGAACTTCGAGCCCTACCTCGACCCCCGGGCCCACGGCAGCCTGGAGGAGGCCGTCGGCGAGGTCGAACGACTTGGCCGCATGGTGCAGGGGCTGCTCGCCCTGGCCCGCCTGGAGAACACCGCCACGACCCCGGAACCCGTCGACCTGGACGCCGTTCTCGCCGACCGGGCAGCTATGTGGGAGCCGCTGGCCGCGGAGCAGTACGTCGCCATCGACATCGCCGGCCCGCCCGCCGGCCACGTGTGGGCGATCCCCGGGGCGCTGGAGCAGATCATCGACAACCTGGTCGCCAACGCCCTGCGCGTCTCCCCGCCCAGCACCACCATCACCCTCCACCGTGTTCCGGGCGGCGAACTCCACATCGTCGACCAGGGGCCCGGTATGAGCGAGGCCGACCGCGAGCGTGCCTTCGACCGCTTCTGGCGTGCTTCCGGCTCCCACCACGACGGCACCGGCCTCGGCCTGCCCATCGTCCGCCACCTCGTCGACGCCTCCGGCGGCGCCATCACCCTCCACCCCGCACCCGGCGCCGGCCTCGACGCCCGAATCCGACTGCGCCCCCTCACCGCCCGCCCGCGAAGTCCGCGCTCCACGCCAGAAGAGGTCCGCTCGTCCCGCGTCCCCGGCCGCCGAACACAGGCAGCCGGTCGGCGGTGAGGTCCTCACGCGGCCGTACGAAGCGGGCCGGGCGCCGGTAGCGGCGTGCTTCGTACGGCCGCGTCGGAAGTGAAGATCGCGACCAGGCCCGGTCCGGACGGGGTACTCCGGGTCGCCGCGCCGCCCGCCGCGGGCACCGCCGTCGTCTCGTTCGTGGTCGCCTGCGCCTCCATCGCCCGGCTGCTGAAGTAGTTCTTCACCCGGCACTCCTTCAACGCGTTCGTGGCCTACCGGATCATCGCCGGGACGGCACTGTGCGGGCTCCTGGCCATCAGCCTGCTCGCCCGACGCATCAGGCGGCACTGCAGCCACTGTAACGAGTGCTACATTTGCTGCTGTGTCAAAGAAAGAGCCTGGCAGGCGCTGGCTCATCCTCGTGATCAAACTGCCCGCCGATCCGTCCCGGCACCGCGTCGCGGTCTGGCGTGAGCTGCGCAAGACCGGCGCGCTCTCCCTCGGCCAGGGCATCTGGGCCGTTCCGGACGTGCCCGTCTTCGCCGACGGCGTCACCCGGGCCATCACGCTCGCCGAACAGGCCGGCGGGCAAGCCGTGACCCTGAACGCTTCCGGGCGCAGCGAGGAGGACGCGTCCCGCTTCCAGGCACTGTTCACCGCCGCCCGCTCCGAGGACTGGCAGGAGTTCCTGGCCGACTGCGGCAAGTTCGAGCAGGAACTGGCCAAAGAGATCCGCATCGGCAAGTTCACCCTGGCCGAACTGGAGGAAGAGGAGCAGTCGATGGAGCGGCTGCGGCGTTGGCACCGCGATCTGACCGCGCGGGACGTGTTCGGCGCTCCGGAGGCCGCCGAGGCCGGCCGGCGGCTCAAGCAGTGCGCCGCAGCCTGCGAGGGCTATGCGGAGCGGGTCTTCGCCGCACTGCACCAGAGCCCGCAGGGGGAGCAGTGAGCGCGCAGGCGGCCCCGGCCCGGCAGATGTGGCCGCTGTACGCGGCAGGGTTCACCACCGCATTCGGCGCCCACGGCATCGCCGCGACCCTCGGCGGCGACACCGAGGACGCGGTCACCTCCCTGCTCGTCCTCGGCGGCCTGCTCGCCCTCTACGACGGCGCCGAGGTGCTCCTCAAGCCGCTCTTCGGCGCCCTCGCCGACCGCATAGGCGCTCGCCCTGTACTGCTCGGCGGGCTGGTCGCTTTCGCCGCCGTGTCCGCGCTGTACGTCGCCGCGGACAGCCCGGGCTGGCTGTGGGCCGCCCGCCTCGGCCAGGGGGCCGCGGCCTCCGCCTTCTCTCCCGCCGCCTCCGCGCTGGTCGCCCGCCTCAACCCGGCCGCCAAGCATGGCCGCGCCTTCGGCAGCTACGGTTTCTACAAGTCCATCGGCTACACCCTCGGCCCGCTGCTCGGCGGCGTCCTGGTGTGGGCCGGGGGGCTGCGGCTGCTGTTCGCCGTCCTCGCGGTGCTCGGCGCGGCGGTCGCCGTCTGGGCCGCGCTCGCCGTACCCGCCGTACCCCCGCTGCCCAAGGCCCGGCAGACCGTGCTCGACCTGGCCAGGCGGCTGGCCGATCCGGCCTTCCTCGCCCCCACCGCCGCGCTCGCAGCGGCAACCGGGGCCCTGTCGGTCGGGGTCGGTTTCCTGCCGGTCTCCGGCCGCGCCGCCGGACTGGGCACGGTGGCCACCGGGGCGGCGGTGTCGGTGCTCGCTCTGTCTGCGGCGGTCGTCCAGCCACGCGCCGGGCGCGCCCTGGACGACGGGCGCCTCACCACACGTTCCGGCCTGGCCGTGGGCCTGCTGGCCACCGCCGCGGGTCTGGCCTGCGCCATGCTGCCGGGCCTGACCGGCGTGCTCCTCGGTGCCGCCCTGATCGGCGTCGGCACGGGCCTGATCACCCCGCTCGGTTTCGCCGCGCTGGCCGCGAGCACCCCCACCGAGCGCCTCGGCCAGACCATGGGTGCCGCCGAACTCGGCCGCGAACTCGGCGACGCGGGCGGGCCCATCCTGGTCGCCGCCGTCGCCTCGCTCGCCACGCTCACCTACGGATACGCCGCCCTCGCCCTCCTCGTTTCCGTCGGCGGCGCCCTGGCCGTCGTAGGCCGCACCGGCGCGACAGTCGCGGCCGGCCAGGCGGAATAGCCAGACCCCGGTGGGCCACGCCGACGGCGGCTCGTCACGGCACCTCTGCCCGTCCTCCTCACGGCGCCGTGTGTCGGCGTAACCGCTTTGCCGCTACTCAGTCGAGTGGCGCGAGGGGTTCGGGCCGGAACGCCTGAAGGCGGGGGTCCCGTTGACCCCTTCAAGGAAGCTTTGGAGTACCTGCCGCAGGAGGTCGGGGTGTTCCAGGTGTACGTCGTGCCCCGCCTCCGGGATGCTCATGGCCACCATGTCGGGTCGCTGCTGGAACATGTCGTCGACCTCCTGCGCAGGGATGATGCCCCTCTGGCCCCATATGGCCAGGGTCGGGCAGGTGATCCTCGCCCATTCGTCCCAGAAGGATCGCTGGGCGTTCTCGGTCAGTGAGGCGACCATCACCTCGCGGTCGAAACGCGGCCACCATCCGTCGTCCCGTTGCTCCAGCCCGGTCGCCCAGCCCTCGCCGACCGCTCCGCCGCCGAACCGTATCGGGGATTCGTAGACGCAGGTGAGGAAGGTTCCCGGGTACGCGTGCGGGTCGCGGCGGGACAGGATACGCCTCGCGGTGTGCGTTGGACGCGCTGATCGGGCACAAGACCCGATCAGCGCGTCGCCGACGACTGTGGTATCAGTTCAGGTGCCGAGTGAAGAACCGCAGGGAACTGTCCAGTTCGAACGCCGGGATCTCCCCGTGCTTGCCTGGGTTGGCGTGCAGCGTCTTCTCCGCCGAGGCCAAGGCGTCGAACAGTGCCAAGCCCTGGGCACGCGGCACCCGCTCGTCGTCCCACTGCAGCAGGAACTGCACCGGGACGGTGATCCGCGCGGCGGCCTCCGCTGATGCCAGTGCTCCGCCCAGACCCAGCACAGCGGCACGGACCCGGGGTTCGGCGGCAACGAACGGAATGCCGAGACCGCACCCCAGCGACACACCCCAATAGCCCACGGGACCAGTACCGACATGCTCGAGTTCCTGGACCGCGTCCAGGACCGCCCGCCATTCCGGGACGGTCTGGCGGGCCACAAGCGCCTGGAAGCCGGCGATCAGCGGAGCCAGTTCCTCTCCGGCTTCCACGCGAGCCTGGTTCTCGGTCGCGATCCGGTCGTACTCCTCATGCTTCGGCCGGTCGCCATGGCCGGGCACGTCGACCGCCGCTACCGCGAAACCACACTCGGTCACAAAGCGGCGCGCACGCGCGAGAATGCCGGGGGCCTTCTTGTGCTGACCGCCACCGTGTCCCATCAGGATGAGGGGACGACTACCGGTGGCACTTTCCGGAGTCCACAACACACCCGGAATCGCACCGAGGGTAAAAAGCTGTTCGGAGACACCGCCGGACGAGGTCTCAGAGGTGAAGCGCATAGCGTTTCGAGCCTTTCGGGAAGCCTTCTGCGGGCACTCCCTAGACCATGCGAGAGAGGGAGTCCCGACCTGTCGAAGCGTTGATCGGTCTCACCTCCTCAGTTCGCAGCGGCGCACGGCGACGCCGAACCTACCACGACGGGTTCGCCCGCTCTGCTCAAGTACGACGCCAAGGCGAAAGTCTGTCGCCCCTGAAATTCGAGGAGTTGGGCCTCGGGGCAGCCATCCTCTTGTCGGCGAACCGGTGTTGTCAGGTTCTTGATCCGGCCGAGCGGCTTGCTCATTCCGGCGGTCTTGGACGCGGCGACCCGCGGCCCGGCTCATCGCCTCGGTCATCACGGCCTCGGCGTGGGCGCCCACAGCGGCCCGGCCCGGCTGTCGTAGGTGAGGGTACGCGCCCTGGCGAGCATGCCGCCGTCACCGGGTCGGGTACGGGCCGGCGCCTGCGTTGATCCAGCCCCCGCCATGAATCGGCGCGGTCCCACGGGTTGGTGCTGTGGGCATTGACGAGAGTGCCGCTGCGGGTGAGCACGTCACCGGTCGGCTGCCGTCACGTAGGCGCGGCGCGACGTGGTCATCAGCGGCTTCCGTGGCACCGATGACGGCTTGGTAAGGAACCGGGCGCGCTTCCCCGATACGAGCGCCGAGACTGCCGCGTTCCGGCCCCGCGATTTTCGGCACGCAGACCAAGCGTGGCGCATCGCTGGGCGAGCGCTACGGCGTTCGGCAACTCGGTCGGAAATCGGGAGGATGACCTGGGCGAGGGCTCGCTCCACGCTGCCGATGACGCTTCGGTGGACCATGACCGGGCGGTGCTCGGCGCGGTCCGCGCCGACGTAGTGCAGGTCGCACTGCTCGGGCTGGTGGCAGTCGAGGTCGTGGCGATGCCGAGCGCCGCGTAGGCCCGAGCGGGATCGGTGGATCACCGCGTGGTGCGGACACGGGCTTGGCTGCAGCACGACCTGCTCACCGCCCATCTCCATCGGGGGGAACATGTCGTCGCTGACTCCAGGGTGTGCCGGACGGTTGCACCGTCGGGCAGCCAGTACGCCAGTCCCGCGCCGATCAGCGGGTCGGTGCCGAACGGGCCCAACCGACGGCCGAGTTTGCGGTGGTCGTGCGTGGCGGTCTCCTCACCGGCATCGGGCGAGTGACCGCAAGGCGAAGCCCCGGGGCACTCGCCCGGGGCTTCGGGCCATCGACACATGCGGCAGCCTATGAAGGGGCTGCGCGTCGGCTGTGAAGGGGCGCCTGGGCCGGGGGAAGTCCTGCCGACGGAGCCGCTGGGGGCCGGGTCTCGGGCAGCAGGGCGAAGCATCCGAAGCTGAGCAGGGCCATGGCGGTGAGGTAGACGCCGATGCTCCAGGGTGTGCTGCTGCTGCGCTCGGCCAGTGTCGTGGTGATGATCGGGGTGAGGGTGCCGCCGACCACTCCGCCGAGGTTGTAGCCGAGGGCCGCGCCGGTGCAGCGCACGCGGGCGTCGTACAGTTCGGGTACGTACGCGGCGGTCACGGCGAACATCGGCGTGAGGGAGAGCATGGCCCCAAGGGAGCCCAGGAACATCAGCAGCGGCCGACCGGTCGACAGCAGGGCGACCATGGGGAACATCCACAGGGCCACGGCCGTGCAGCCGGCCAGGCACAGCGAGCGCCGCGCGCAGCGGTCTGCCAGGTGAGCCACCAGGGGAGTCAGGGCCCCTTGCACGACGACGACGGCCATGACACAGGCCAGTATGACGGTGCGGCTCACGCCGAGCCGTACGGTCCCATACGCCAGAGTCCAGGTCGTCACGGTGTAGGCGACAGCGAATCCGACTGCAAGAGAGCCGGCTGTCAGCAGGACGAGGCGCCAGTGGCCGCGCAGGACATCCAGGAGCGGCACACGTGCGTGGTGGTCGATCTCCAGGAAGTGCGGACTTTCCGCGAGCGAGCCGCGCAGCCACAGTCCGACGGCCGTAAGGACCCCAGCGGCCCAGAACGGAACCCGCCAGCCCCAGGCGGCGAACTGCGCGTCCGACAGCGTCGCTGACAGCCCCAGCATCACGACGTTGGCCAGCAGGAAGCCCAGCGCCAGGCCCATCTGCGGAAAGCTCGACCACAGCACGCGCCGCCGGGCCGGCGCGTGCTCCACAGTCAGCAGTACCGCACCGCTCCACTCTCCGCCGAGCCCGAGTCCCTGCACAAAGCGCAGCACGAGCAGGAGGACGGGAGCGGTCGCGCCCATCGTCGCGTAGGTCGGCAGGCAGCCGACCGCCACGGTCGCGGCCCCGGTCAGCCACAGCGAGGCGACGAGTACTGGCCGCCGTCCGCGCCGGTCCCCTATGTGACCGAACACCACCGAGCCGAGGGGCCGCGCCAGGAATGCGATGCCGGCGCTTGCGAAGGCCAGCAGCGTGCCGGTCAGCGGCGAGAAGGTCGGGAAGAACAGGGGTCCCAGGATCAGGGCGGCCGCGGTTCCGTAGACAATGGAGTCGTAGATCTCGATGGCCGTCCCGACGAGCGAGGCGGCAGCGAGCCGGAGCATCGAGGGAGCTCTTACGGCGCGTACATCGTGCATGCCGCTTCACTACCCATGGTGACGACGGGTTACGGGGGAGCATGCGGGGCACTGCGTATCACGGGGGGCATGCGGGGGCACTGCGCATCCGTGGGGTGGAGGGGGCGTACGCCTGTCGCGCGTCAGGCTTTCCGGCACAGGCACTCGTGATCCCCGGCCCCACCGTGCACATTGATCCGGGCTTGTGCTGTGACGGCGCGCTTTTGGCCAACGGCCTGTACGGCGTCGCTGGTGGCGAATGCGGGTGCCGGACGCGGGTCGCCCCGGGAGAGCCGGGGCAGGGCGTCCGGAGGCTCGGCAGTGGCGTCGATACGGCCGCGTCGGCGTGTGCCGGAGAACGCCGGCGCAGATCGGGCCGCGCCGAGGCGGTGGCGAGTTGCTGCCCGATCGGCCCGGCCCGGCGTCGCCCACCGCGAGGGGCCCTCTCTGGCTCACCCACGCGGACGCGCGGGCTCGATGCCCGGCTTGCGCGCGATGGCCGTACAGCCGCATCCGACGGACTCCGCGCACAGCGAGCCGTACGGGCTGCTGGTCGGCCTCTTCGTGCCAATGTGCCCATCCTGCCACCCGACGACGGGCCCTGAGCCTGCGGCAGCGGCCGGCCGATCGGCCGTGTCCCCGCCCGGCGTCGGTGTCCCGCCGGATCTGCGAAGCCGGCTGGGAGGCTGTGTCCGGTGCCTGCATGACTAAGGTGAGGCCACTTCGGATGAGCCGTCTATGCTGGGCCCGCAGCAGCACAGGGGGGAAGGGTTGGCTTGTGGACTGGTTCTGGTGGGTTCTCATCGTCTTCTGGACGGGTGGCTTCGCGTGGGCGGCCGACAACGTTCGCACGGCGCTGCGCAATCGGCATGAGCGCAAGCTGCAGTTGCTGGAGGCGGCGAAGCAGGAACGATTGGCCATCGAAGCGGCGCACAAGCCACCGGAGCCCGTGTGCGGATGCACGCACCATCTCGCCAAGCATGACAAGCAGGGCCGGTGCCACGAACGCGTCGAGGTGCCGACGGCCTGGGACGAGAACAAGAAACCGCTGCGTTACGAGGCCGGCCAGTGCAACTGCCAGCAGTACGTCGGACCGCAGCCCCTGTCGCAGGTGTTTGCGGAGGACCTGACGGACCGCGCCTGACCAGGACGGCGTCCGTTCCACGAGGGCGTCGTCACGCGGTTCACCTGCCGACGGTCTCTTCGACCTCCGACCACAGGGCGATGAGGGCCTTGTAGGCGGTCGGGTGCTGCTTGCCGATGTTGACGCGCTGGGGGTCGGTCATGGTTCCTTTGGTGGGCGGTCGTGTGTGTCTTGACCGTGTCGACGGAGTACACCCGGCCTTCGCGGTAGAACACAAGGGCGAGCTCGCCGCCGACCTCGGCGCAGTCGATGCGGTCCGGGTGCCACTGCCGCCCCACACGCACCATGACCTCGGGGACGCGCCCGCCGCCGTGGAGGAGCTTGCGTGCCGCGGAGACCTTGCCGCCGCCGTCGGTGACGTAGACGGCGTCCGGGTGTAGAAGTCTGACCAAGCCGGCCAGGTCCCCGGCTTCGTACGCAGCGCGGAAAGGTTAGGCCACTGGGGGGATCCGGCCGCCGGTCCTGTGTCGAAGTGCCGCCTCCAGCCGGTCGCGGGCCTCGGTCTGGGCAGCGATCCTTTCGTTGAGGACCGTCAGCCGTTCCAATGCGACCCGCAGACCCTTGTCCGACGGCGTTGCGGCAGCCACATCGCCGTCCAGGCAGGGCAGGAACACCTGCACGTCGTCGAGGGTGAGTCCCGCGGCCAGCAGGTAGCGGATGTTGTGGACCCGGATCACTGCCCGTTCGTCGTAGATGCGATAGCCGTTGGGGGCTCGCTCCGAGGAGATCAGCCCGGCCTGTTCGTAGTGCCGCAGCGCACGGGCGGTCGTCCCGGTGGCTTTGGCCAGCTCGCCGATCCTCACCCGCTCCACCTCCCGGGTCACTCCTATCACGCCACGACCGCCCCGCCGTCGACCGGGAGCACAATCCCGGTGACGAACGACGCGGCCGGTGAAGCGAGCCGGGTGATGGCCCAGGCCACCTCCTCGGGGTGGCCGATCCGGCCCAGTGGGGTGTGTGCCAGCTGCCATTCCCGCACCGCGGCCATTCGCTCCGGCGTCAGGCCCTGATGTTCGCCGATCGGGGTGTCGATCGCTCCGGGGGCGACCGCGACCACGCGGATCCCGCGGGGTGCCAGTTCGACCGCCCAGCTGCGGGTCAGCAGCTCCAGCGCGGTCTTGGTCGCCGCGTAGACCGAACTGCCCGGCCAGGCCCGCTGCCCCACCGACGTGGTCACGTTGACGATCACCCCACCGGTTGACTCCAGGAGCGGCAGGGCGGCCTGGGTCAGCAGGATGGGTGCGATCAGGTTGGTGGCGATCTGCGGGGTGATCGTCTCCGGTGTCAGGGTGCCGAGGGCACCGCTGCGCACGATGCCGGCGTTGTTGACCAGCACGTCCAATCGGCCGTGCAACTCCTGCGCGGTGTGGATGATTCGCTCGGGTTCTCCCGCGGCGGTGATGTCCGCGGCCAGCGGGGTGATCCGCTCGCGACCGGCGGCGGTCTCGTGGAGCGGTTCGGCTCGCCGGCCGACGGCGAGCACATGGGCGCCCTCGGCGGCGAAGGCCCGGGCGGTGGCCCGACCGATCCCGGTGCCGGCCCCGGTGACGGCGACGATTCTGCTGCTTTGCGGTGCGACGTTGGTGTCCATGCTGTGATCGTTCAACCCTGCCGCCAGTGGCAAGGTCAAACGGCGCCCGGTGGGGCCCGCTGGTCCTGGGGCTCACCGGGCCGGGAGCGTGTGGACCGTGGCGTGTGGGGCGGACTCGGCTCCCTTCCGAAGGGCGACGATGAGCTCATGCCGGGCCGCGTGGCGAGACAGGGCTGGGGCCTGGGCGCGGCGAGCGGAGACAACGGGCACAGGTACAGGGCAACGGCACCGGGTACGGTCCGGTGGGCGCGGGCAGGGTGAGCTGCACCGGCCCCGGGGCGGTGGGGGCCGCCCACGCCTGGGGTGCGACGCCGATCGGTAAGGCGGCTCCGACTGCCAGCGCGGCTTTGAGTATGCGGCGGCTGTCATTCCTTCTTGGTTCATGAGCGGTGCGGTTGTCACTGAGCCTCCCTGGGTTGCTTGCGCAGAACCGGGCTGCGGCCCCGCGTTCGGGTAGCCGGCCGAGCCCACCAATTTTTTTGATCTCTGGATGTCGGCGATTTCTCCTGATGAGGCATCAGAAAGGTCCTGACGGAGAGGCCCTTTGAGGAGTTGACGTGTCAGCCGTTGCGGGCGGCCCCTGGGCCGGTGATGCGTTTGAGGAGAGGGAGAGTCGAGGCGATGATGCCCAGCGAGGCGACGAGGCCGAGGGCGACGAGGCCGAGGGCGACGAGCGCGTAGTACGCCGCGCCCGGCGACACCAGGTCGTAGTGCATCTGCGATTTCAGGAACAGGGCGGAGGCGGCGAAGGCCGAGCCGCGAGCGTGCCCGCGTCCGCAGCCAACGCCAGCAACGCTGGGGCCGCCCCCGCTCCATGGCGGCTTGATCAAACCGATCGGCGTTCGTGGCACCGCGCACTAAGGTCGTGGCATGGGGAGCCAGGGCCGCGATCGTGCCGGAGATGTCTGTGGCGTCGTGGCCACGCATCTGCCCGCCTACCGGATCGACTCCGTGGTCCTCTTGGGGGAGGGCGAGGACAACACCGCCTACGAGGTCAATGGCGAGCTGATCCTACGGTTCACCAAGGAACCCGATGCGCAAGTCCGGGCAGCGAAGGTGAACGACGAGGCCAGGTTGCTTGCCGCTGTCGCGGGCATCTCACCGCTGCCCGTCCCCGAGTCGGCCTTCACGGTCGCCGAGCAGGGCTGCCTGGCCTACTTCAAACTTCCCGGTCTGCCGCTGATCGACCTGCCTTTGCCGCAACGATCGGCCCACGGCACCTCGATCGCCGCCGTGCTCGGCGAAGTGCTCACCGCACTGCACGGCGTTCCGCTCGCCCAGATGGCGGAGCTCGTGGACACCGATGACCAGCCGATGGAACTGTGGCTACGTGAGGCCGCGGAGACCTACGCCGCCCTGGCCCCAAGGGTGCCCAAAGCGCACCGCCCGGCCGTGGAGGCGTTCCTCGACACGCCACCGCCGGCTGACGGACACACACTGGTGTTCTCCCACAACGATCTGGGAATCGAGCACGTTCTCATCGACCCGGTCACCTGCGCAGTAACCGGCGTCATCGACTGGAGCGATGCCGCGATCGTCGATCCCGCCTACGACTTCGGTCTCCTCTACCGCGACCTGGGCCCCGACGCTGCCCGCCTGGCACTGCACAACTACCCAGCCGACCCCCATGAGATCGGTGCCCGAGCCGCCTTCTACGCCAGGTGCAGCGTCTTGGAGGACATGGCCTACGGAATCGAGACAGGGCACCACAAATACCTCGACAAGAGCCTCGCCGCCTTGAAATGGCTGTTCCCGACGCAGTCAGAGTGAGCACCCACCAACTCGCGCATGTCCACGCCCATACGGACCGAAAACCTCAGAAGCGGGAGCGCGGCCGGTGCTGCTCCCGTGACAGCCTCGCCCTGCGGGCCGGGCGTTGCCGTACCTGCCTCAGACGGCGGCAGACTTCCCTGGGCCGGGGACGGTGCGGAAGCGGAAGGGTTCCGGTTCGCGGCCCGCCTGGACGAACCAACACTCGCCCGTACCGTCGCCGGTGACGATCCGCAGCACCGTGTCCGCCACCACCTCGGCCGGGATGACGGGCAGGCCCTGCTCGGAGAGCATGTCCCGCAGCGGGTCGATGATCCGCGATTCGGCGAAGCCTGGGCAGACCGCGTTGAAGCGCACATTGTCCGGCGCGAGAGCCGGTCCAAGGGAGCGTGCGAGTCCGACGACCGCGTGCTTGTTGGCCGCGTACAGCGGGTCGAGCGGTACCGCCGCCAGTCCGGCGAGGGAGGCGGTCGCCACGATCGCCCCTCCGCCGCGGGCTCGCAGCGCCGGCAGCACCGCGTGGGTGCCGTAGACCACGCCGTCGAGGTTGGCGCCCATCGCCCGGCGGTAGCGCGCCGGGTTGAAGTCGTCACCGACGCCGCATCCGGTCGCCACGCCCGCGTTGAGCAGCGCGATGTCGACACCGCCGTAGTGCTCCTGGGCGAAGTCCACCAGCGCGCGGCTGGCGTCGAGGTCGGAGACGTCGCAGGCGCGGAAGGCTCCGTCGACCAGGTCGGCCACCTCGCGGCCGCCGCGCGCGTCGAGGTCCGCGACGACCACCCGCGCCCCGGCCTGCGCCAGCGCGAGTGCCATGGCCCGGCCGAGTCCACTGGCACCGCCGGTGACGATCGCCACCTTGCCCGCGAGCGCGGCGCCGTCCGTCTGCCCTCCCCGCAGGGCCCCGGTGGCGGTCATGCCGACTCCGGCACGAGCTCGCCGACGTTCTCGCCGCGGAACAGCACCTGCAGCGCCTCACGGAGGTCGTCCACGGTGCCTCTCACCATGTGTCCCCTGATCTTGATGCGGCCGTCTCGGATCCAGGCGGGGATCTGCTGCGCGGCCGTGGCGCACTGCTTGGCGTAGTCGAAGGAGACGTAGCCCATGGGCATCCCTTCGAGGGGCGGGGTGAGAGCGGCCGTGCCCAACGGCCGCACGTAGAGCGCGACGGCCATCGCTACGGGGTGATGATGTGGCCGGTACGCGGCGAGGTCCGACCCGACTGGACCTCGTGCCAGACCCGCTCGAGGCTCTGCGGGCCGCTGCTGTGCACGATGTCGACCCACCCCTCGGCCACGGGCAGGAACTCCTTCCACGCCTCGGCGAAACGGCGGTCCAGCCCTTCCCGCCCCCAGTCGCCGATGCGCTTGCGCATCTGGTCGGGGGCGAAGAACATGCCCGGCCCCGTCTCCGCAAGGGTGCCGGCGGGCGCGGGTTCCTGGTTGGTGATACCGACGACCACCTCGTGCACCAGCGAGTCGCCCAGGTGGGCGCCCAGCCGGGCGGACAGCTGCTCGTCGCCCGCGAAGTCGGCGTACAGCGTCTGGGTGCGTGGGAGCCGGGAGATGTCCTCGTAGGTCAGCACCCGGTCGTAGCAGCCGAGGCCCTCGGTGAAGGCGAGGTTGCGCGGGGAGGTCAGGCCGACCACCTCGCAGCCCTGCCCCTGCAGCAGGTGGGCGGCGCCGTAGGCCGTCTTGCTCGAAGCGGACGACAGGACGACGCTCTTCGCGCCCAGCCAGGCGTTGTCGACGAGCCAGTCGGCCAGCATGAACGAGGTCCAGAACAGCGGGCGGTACAGGACGTGAAGGTCCTCCCGACCGGCCTCGTAGGCGAGGTCGCCGGTGGTGAGGGCGTAGGCGTTGTAGGGCCGGGGCAGCGGCACGCGATGGGGGCTGGCCTCGCGGAAGCCGCGTTCGTCGACCCGGTCGGGGCGGACCAGCAGGTGGCTCGCGGACGGGTAGTAGCCGTAGTAGCGGCTGCCTGTCTCGATGCCGTCGACCCGGGAGGCGACGACGTCGGCGAAGCCCCAGAGGGGGACGATGCCCCAGCCGGCGCGGGGCGCGGGGAAGAACTCCCAGTAGCGGAACGAGTCGCCGAGCGCGGCGTAGGTGACGTTGTTGGCGGTCAGGCCGACCCGGTCGACGCGCAGCAGCGCCTCGCCGTCCCGCACTTGCGGGACGGGGGCGTCGGCCAGCTCCGCGGTGGACAGGTCGTCGCGGCGGACGAGCAGGTTCCAGGCGGTGGCAGCGGTGGTGTTGTCCATGGGCCGGAACGTACTTGAATCCGCATTCGGATTCAAGATTGGGCTACGATGTGCACATGCTCCCCCCTGATCCTGGAACCGAACAGCCCGCGCGGCCGCAGTCGGCCGGGACGCGTACCCGGCGTGGCATGCGCACTCGTGACGCCCTGGTGGCCGCGGCCCGGCGGATCTTCGAGCGGGTCGGCTATCTGGACGCCCGCATCGTCGACATCGCGGCCGAAGCCGGAGTGGCCACCGGCAGCTTCTACACGCACTTCACGTCCAAGGAGGACGTGTTCGCCGCCGTCCTGGCGCGGCTGCAGGACGAGATGCTGCACGCGGGAGTCAGCGACGGCGGTGACGGCGACGGCGGACGCAAGGACCTGTGGCGAGGGGTCGAGGAGGCCAATCGCGCCTACCTGGAGTCCTATCGCCGCAACGCCGGCCTGATGGCAGCCATGGAACAGGCCGCCGCCGTCGACCCGCAGTTCGTGCGAGTGCGGCTGGAGCGGTCGCGCGTGTTCATCGACCGCAGCGCCGCCTCCATCGCCCGCCTGCAGCAGTCGGGCCTCGCGGATCCGGAACTCGACCCGGACATCTCCGCCCGGGCGCTGAGTGCGATGGTCAGCCGGCTTGCGTACGTGACCTTCGTCCTGGGCGAATCCGTGCCCTTCGACACGCTGGTCGAGACCGTCACCCGGCTGTGGACGAACGCGCTGCGCATGCCGCGGGACTGAGCCCGGCGCCGACGCACCCTGTGATCCGACTCATAGCGGGACCGTCACGGCCGGTGGTTGACGACGGCGCCGCGCACCCGCAAGGTTTACCGCCAGCCGGCTGGTGAGCAAGCGCTTAGTTAGCGATGAGAGGTGTCCGATCATGAAACGTCGCATGTTCGAAGCGGATCACGAGGTCTTCCGGGCTTCCGTACGGGAATTCCTGCACCGCCACGTCCACCCGCGCACCGACGAGTTCATCGAGGCGGCCGCGATCCCGCGCGACATATGGATCGAGGCCGGCAAGCAGGGCTTTTTGGGGCTGGAGATCCCCGAGGAGTACGGGGGCGGCGAGGCGCGCGACTACCGGTACAACACCGTGCTGGCGGAGGAGCTGGCCAAGGTGAATGCGGCACTCTCCTCCTGCCTGGGCATCCACACCGACATCGTCGCGCCTTACCTGGTCGATCTGACGACCGAGTGGCAGAAGCGCCGCTGGCTGCCCCGCTTCTGCTCCGGCGAGATCGTGACGGCGATCGGGATGACCGAGCCCGGCGGCGGCTCCGATCTCGCGGCCCTGCGCACCACCGCGGTCCGGGAGGGTGACACCTGGGTGCTCAACGGGTCGAAGACCTTCATCACCAACGGCTACTCGGCCGACCTCGTCGTGGTCGCCGCACGGACCAGTCCCGAGAAGAAGGCTCATGGCATCACCCTGTTCGGCGTGGAGACGGGGATGGAGGGCTTTACCCGTGGGCGCAAGCTCGACAAGGTGGGGCAGACCGAGTCCGACACGGCGGAGCTGTTCTTCGACAACGTCCGGGTCCCCCACGCCCATGTCATCGGCGAAGTCGATCGGGGCTTCGTTCACATGATGGAGCGACTGCCCCAGGAGCGCCTCGGAGGGGCGGTCGCCAACCTCGCGCACGCCGCGCAGATCCTCGAGGAGACCATCGAATACACCAAGCAGCGCAAGGCATTCGGCCAGCCGATCGGCTCCTTCCAGTACAACAAGTTCGTGCTTGCCGAACTGGTGACGCAGATGGAGGTGGCCCAGGCGTTCGTCGACCAGGCGGTCATGGCACACAACGACGGCGAACTCACCGCCGTGGACGCGGCGAAGGCCAAGTGGTGGTCCGCGCAGGTGCAGAACGACGTGCTCGACGCCTGCGTCCAACTGCACGGCGGCTACGGCTTCATGAACGAGTACCGGGTGGCCCGGGCCTGGCGCGACGCCCGGGTCACCAAGATCTGGGCCGGCTCTAACGAGATCATGAAGGAACTCATCGGCCGCGACCTCGGTCTGTGACCGCACCGCTTCGGGTGTCGGCGTGCCGGTCGCCCGGACCCTGACCAGGGGCGGACGGCCGCGGCGGGACCAGGTGCATGCCTTCGGCGGCCGCAGCAGGCGCCCCACGGGACTTGGCGCAGATCTGGGCGCCGGAGGAGCGGTAGAGCTGGAAGCCGTTGGCCGCGACGGCGGCTGAGGCGTCGGGCTGCGACACGAACGTGGAGTTGGCGCCGGTGAGGGTTCCTCGCTGGCGACTGTGGCCCGGCCCCGGCGGCGGAGCAGGAATCAGTGAACCTGCGCGGCCGGGCCGCATGAAGTACGTCCTGTTCGACGTGGACGGCACGTTGATCGACGCGGTGAGCAACCAGCGCCGCGTCTGGGGAGCCTGGGCGAAGCGATACGGGCTGGATGGGCACGAGGTCTACCAGGTGGCTCTGCGGACGCGGCCGATGGAGACGTTCGCCCAGGTCGCTGCGGGCCGGGATCCGCACGAGTGCCTGGCTGCGCTGCATGAGCTGGAAGACGAGGACGTCCGCTCCGGCGTCTATGCGGCTTTCGACGGCGCGTCGGAGCTGCTGCACGGCCTGTCACCGGGGTCCTGGGCGCTGGTGACCTCGAACTACGAGCACCGCGTGCGCGGCCGTTTCCTGCGAACGGGCTTGCCGGTGCCGGACGTGATCGTGGACGCGGCCGCTGTCGGGGAGGGCAAGCCCTCTCCCGTCCCGTATCTGCGGGCCGCTGAGCAGCTCGGCGCCGCGCCGGGAGACTGCCTGGTCATCGAGGACGCCCCGTCAGGAGTGCGGTCCGGGCTTCGCGCCGGGATGACGGTGTGGAGCGTGAACGCCGCCGTTGCGGTGGAGGGTGTGCATCGCCACTTCATCAGTCTGCGCGAATCAGTCCCTCACATCCTGGCCTTCGCGTCCGCTCCTCCCGGGAATGCCGCCGCCTGAACCTGGCCGCCGGCATCAGGCAGCACTGGAATGATCTTCGTGTGGGCTGGAGTGATCACGGCGTCCGAGCCGTCTTGGATGGCCCCGTTCACGGGGCTGCGCCCGCGCTGTTTCGGCAAAGATCACCGCGTTGCGACGGAGTGGCGCGGACGGCGCACGTCGGGGACGGCCGTGGAGCCTGCCCTGGAGCCGGTTGCCCATGAGCTGGGGGAGCGATGCGAGAGGTGGCCCGTGGGGGCCGTGGCGGTGCTGGCGGACGCCACCACGGCTGGGATGAGAGTCCCCGGAAACCACTGGTGAGCCTCTGCCTGTCCCCGGCTATCCTGCCTCGTCCGAACAGGCCAGGGAGGTCCCTCACCATGTGCAGCACCACGTCGCCCTTTCCCGAGCGGATCGAGCTCTCGGGAGAGGGTCTCGTCCTCCGGGACTGGACGGAGGCGGACCTGGCCGCGATGCCGGAGCTGTTCGACCACCCCGACATCGCGTACTGGACACCGATCGTCTCCCCCTTCGACGAAGCGGCCGCCCGCGCACGGCTGGACCGGGACCGGCAGCTGCGGGCGGGGGGCACGGCCATCCTGCTCGCCATCACCGTCGACGGCGGCCCACCGCTCGGCGAGGTGATGCTGAGGCGTGCTCCCGAGGGCACGGAGCTCGGCTACGCGGTCGGCCCCGCGCACCGCGGCCAGGGGCTGGCGGCGCGGGCGGTGCGGGTGATGGCCGCGTACGCCTTCGAGCAGCTGGGCGCGGCACAAGTGATTCTGGAGCTGGAGGCCGAGAACGCCGCCAGCGTCGCCGTGGCCACCAAGGCGGGCTTCAGACTCCTCGACGTGCCGCTGATCACGGGTGAGGAGAAAGGACGGCCCTACGCCCTGCAGACGTGGGGTCTGGACCGCCCCTGATCCTCAGCCGAAACAGCTGTACCCGGCCGCTGCCGGCGCGGCCGGGACCCCTTCGGGGTCTTTTCCGTCATGGGGACCCCGTCCCCGGCCGCGTGCCCGCTCGCCCTTGGGCGTGGGCCGTGCCGGTGGCCGCCTTCGGCCGCTCGGAGGAACGCGTCGGCCCCCTCCGGGTGCCTGTCACCCGCCCGCATCCGTTGTGCCGGCCAGGGGCCTGACGCCGCTGCGCAGAGGGGCACCCACCCCGCACGACCGCCCACCCCGCACGACCACCCATTCCGACCGGCTCCGCGACGAGCTTGCTCGCGTGCAAGAGCGTGGCCGGGCCGAGGCGGACGCAGAGAAGATCGTGCTTGCGTCAGACGCTCTTGCACAGGTTTTTCTCGAGCGCGCCGGCTTCGATGCCGGGCCGGATACGGCCGTGTGGTGGCGGGTGGTGCGGCGACTGGACGCGAGCTCTTTCACCCGTTTGGTGACGGAGCTGAGAACCGCCTGGATCATCGAGACCGACGACACCACGCTGATCAGGATCTGTGCGAAGGCACCACTATGAGCCGCCGGGCGGTCAGCTGCCGGCGACGGCAGAAATCGCAGAGCCGAACTGGACAGGTCGGTCGCCGAGCTGCTCAGTCGGCCTGACCAGCCGCCCGCAACGGGCATCCGGTGCCCACGCGCGCGTCGAGTTCGGCCCGCAGGGCGGCGAGTTCGACCATGCGCGCATCGATGACCTGGATCTTCTCCTTCAACAGCGCAGACAATGCCTCGGCGGCATCCGGCGCGTCGCGCAGTTCCTCGCCGTGCCGTGCGATCTCGGCGAGGGAGAAGCCGAGCGTTTGTGCGGTGCGGACGTAGTGCAGCCAGGGCACGGTCTCCAGAGGGAAGTCGCGGTAGCCGTTGGCCAGACGCCGACCAGTGACGAGGCCGATCTTCTCGTAGAAGCGAATGGTGTCCTTGGTCATACCCGCTTGCGCGGCCAGCTCTCCGATACGCATGGCCCTCCGCCGGATTGTGGACTTGACCTTGGAGAGTACTCCACTGTTTACGGTGAGGCGTCGCTGCCGTGAGACCAGCAGGAGCCTTGCCGTGATCCGTCCTTTCATCGCTTCCCACCGCGCCTATCTTCGCGTCGTACGTGCGAGTGCCTGGTACGACCTCGTCGTCACAGCGGGATTCGCGACGCCGTGGACCTACGTGCTGCTGCACGGAGCACTGTCGTCGCTGGGGGGCGCGCTCGGGCTGGGCGTCCTTCCCGCTCTCGACCCGATGCAGACCCTGTACGCGAATCTGATGGGTTCGGTTGTAGTCGTCTGGGCACTCTTGCGGATCGTCGAGCCGCTGCCGGTGCACGGACTGCTCGACGGTGTCGCGCGCACGCTGTTCGCCATGTGGCAGTCGTACGCGCTGGCTCACGGTGTCACGCGGCTGCTGTGGCTTTTCTTCGTTGTGGAGGTGGCGTTCGGTGTCGTTCAGCTTTTGCCGTGGTGGCGGGCTCGCACGGACATCACTGGCGAGCCCGCCGGTCCAGCTGGCGAACACCCGCTCAGCATCGAGGCCCAGTGACGCCCGCATCGGGTCAGGGGCTGTACACGGGCCGGCCCCCGCCCTTGAGTACACGGGCCGGCCCCCGCCCTTGTCCTTCGTCACGCTCAGCCGGCACCGTAGTCGCCGATCAGGCAGGGCGGTTCACTTGAGATGGATCATCTGATCGTCGGTCCAGGGCTGCCGTCTCACCGTCCTTTGGCAGGCCCGCCAGTCAGGCTCGCGGTCCACCTGTTCACCAGCGGCCTTCCAGCCCGAGGGGCCACCCTTCGGTGGACGTCGCACGTGGTGCCGCTCGCCGCGAAAGGTGACCACTCGCAGTTCCACCGGCCGGGAAGAGTCCTCGGCCGGGCCGAGTTCAGGAGACCGCGGACGTCAGGTATGTCAGGTATACCCCTTGCTCGCAGTCGGCCATCTTCCGCAGCGTCCAGCGGCCACGGACGGTCGGGGAGGAGAAGTTCGACTCGGCGTCGTCCTTCTCCACCTCACCGTCCTTCGGGGTGTATCCGGCCTTGGGGAGCTGCTTGTGCAGAAAGGCCAGGGTGGCGTCGAAACCGCTCCGTACGACTGTGGCGACGATCAGCCGGTCGCCGTTGCGGTGCTCCACCGACGTCACGACCGCGCCCTCGGGCACCGGCAGATCTGCCGGGAAGTCCTTGGGAAGCGGCAGTGAGGCGGCGGTGGGGCAGCCGCCGGGCGCGTAGGCGGCCGTGTACGGCGTCGCACGCAAGGGCCCGGCGTTCCGGGGCGCGGGCGAGCATCCGGTGACGGCCGCCAGACCGAGGACGGCGCCGACCAGCACGGCAGCCGGGGCGAACGGCTTCACCTAGCGGCCTCCCTTGGACTTCTTGTGCTTGCCGGCGATCACGGCGTCGTACGCGCCGTACAGCGTGTCGCCGGAGGACTGGCGGGCGATGGAGGCCAGCGCGTCGTAGTTCTGCGCGCCACCGGTGGTGCAGGTGCCGGTGCAGCCGTCGGCGTAGGCGGCGAGCACGCGGCCCTGGGCGTCGAGGGTGACGTCGATGAAGTCCAGGAGGTTGCGGTCCTGGCCGCAGGTGGTGCCGCCCGTGCAGATGGACCCCCTCTGTACCGGGTCGGTGGGGGTGGCGTCGACAGTGACCCAGGACTGGCCGCCGTCGTAGGTGGTGGCCACGTACAGGTGCCAGACGCCCTTGAAGTTGGCCGTGTCCTGGTAGTTGCCCCCGGTCGTGGTGCCCAGGAAGGCGAAGGCGGCGCGGTTGTCGTCGCCCGCGATCACGGCGGGGAAGACGATGTTCTCGATGCCGAGGGACGCGCCGACGTTCTGGTCGTACAGCCACGTCTTGCCCTTGTCGTGGCTGACGGCGACCCGCGCGGTGCCGTCGCTGTCCTGGTAGCCCATGTACGCAGTCCCACCGGCGCCGATTCCCACGCTCGGGTCGGAGTCACCGGGGGTGCTGGACGTGTTCTTGCGGACGGTCCACGTCAGCCCGTTGTCCTCGGACACGGCTACGGCCTGGTTGCCGCCGCAGCCCTTGTTGGGCACGTACACCGTACCGTCCGGGGCGACCTTCACATGCCCGTGCAGGCCGCCACAGTCCAGCAGCGAGTACATCGGAATGGCGGGCCCGTATGTCAGACCGCCGTCCCGGCTGGCCGCGCAGGAAGCGTCGGCGATGTCCTGGGAGCAGTAGTAGACGGCGTTCGGGTACGACGTGACGGCGCCCGGCTCGCCCGTGGTGAAGGGGCCGCCACCGATGGTCTGGTGGTCCACCCCGGAGTTGATGCCCGAGCCGCCTGTCGGCGTCCACGTCTCGCCGTCGTCGTCGGTGTAGCAGGTCAGGGCGGTCTTTCCGGCGAGCTGCGACTCGAAGGTGCGGTGGGTGGCCGGGTCGGTGAAAAGGATCGGGTCGAGGCTGGTGGTGCTGCCCTGGGGACAGCCGTTGCCCGCGTCGGCGCTCTTGTCCTGCCAGGTGGCGGCGCCGGCGCCGTCGTAGGTGACCTTGAGCGTCGAGGTGTACGCCTGGAACATCGCGGCACCGGTTGCGCGGTCGACGCCGATCGAGGGTTCGCCGGCGTTGTGCGCGTCCTTGATGCTGTCGGGCGCCGAGGAGTTCGCGTACATCGGCGGGGTCGCCGTACTCGGCGGCGGATTGGCCGGATCGGCGACCAGGCTCGCGGTGCCGGTGAAGCTGTCGCCGAGCGGGGCGTACGGCACCACGCGCACGGTGTACGTCGCCGTCACTGCCGGGAGCAGCACGGTCTCCGGGTCGCTGGAAGAGGCGGAGGCGGCCACCTCACGGCCGTCCGAATCCAGCACGTACAGGTCGAAGTCCGCGGCGGAGTCAGGCCACTTGACATCAACGCGCAGGCTGTGACCGGCGTCGTAGCCCACGGGCACTGACACCTTCAGGGTGTAGTCATCGCAGAGTTGCGCATTTCCGCAGCTCACCGTCCCGGCAGTACCGGAGACGTTCGGGACGGCGAAGGGACCGGCGCTCCACGTGGTCGTGGGCGCAGTGTCGCTGACCGATCCGGAGAGCGGGGTGGCGGCGTCGGCCGGCACATTCGGCAGGGTTCCGGCGATGAGTGCCAGCAACCCCACGGCGAGCCGCCCCCGCGACCGCGGGCGGCGGTGAAGACGGAGTGTCGAGAGGAGAGCCACAGGTACCTCGTGGGTTCGCGAGTCGGACCAAGGGGGGTGGTGCGTAGTGGTACAGGTGGTGCCTTCGTCTGCTCTACGAGGAGGCAGGCGGCGTCCGTCGCGGGAAACCGAACTGTTTTCGAAGCGGGCCGGACAGTGCGTACGGGGTGCACCAGAAAGGAGTGTGAACACGGCTTGACGTGGATCAAGCCGTCGTTCCCGTGGATGTGGATGGTGTACCGCTGCGGGGTAGGGCACCAAAGAAGGGCAGGAGACCGTCCTCGCCCTCGAAGTCCACTGCGCACCGCCGCGGCCGCGGAGCTGGGCATCGAGGTGGAGACCGTGAGCACTCCGGCGCAGGCACTGGCCGGAGCCGACCTGGTGTGCACGACGACGGCGGCCAGGGAGCCCGTCGTCCAGGCCCCGGACCTCGCACCTGGCGTGCACGTCAACGCCGTCGGAGCCTCCTTCAGCGACCATCGCGAGCTGTCCTCCCAGGCCGTGGCGGGCGCGTCCTTCTTCGTCGACAGCCGGGAATCGGCTCTCGCCGAGTCCGGTGATCTGCGCGCACCGCTCACCGAGGGCCTGGTGGGACCCGACCACATCCGGGCCGAGCTGGGCGAAGTGCTTCTCGGCACCCGTCCCGGACGCCGCGAGGACACGGAGATCACCGTCTTCAAGTCCCTCGGCCCCGGCGTGCAGGACACCATGTCCGGCTTCGCCATCGCCGAGGAGGCCGCAGCCCGTGGGCCGGGCCGCACCTTCGAACTCGACTGACCGACACCCCCGGGACACAGCAGAGGAGAACGACCGCAGTGAGTGCTCAGTTGCCCGTGCCGCGCGCCGTGCTCGACGGCATCCCGGCCTACGTGCCCAAACCGCCGCAACCGCCCGCCACGGGCACGTCGTACCGGCTCTTCCTCAACGAGAACCCCTGTCCGCCGCTGCCTTCGGCCCTGGAAACGATGTCCGCGGCGGCATCGCGCACCAACCTCTACCCGGGCCTCTTCCCGGAACAGCCGACGGACGCCCTCGCCCGCAAGCTGGAGGTCCCGCACACGCATGTGCTCACCGGTCCGGGGTCGGTCGGCATCTACCAGCAGATCGGGCAGGCCATGCTCTCGCCGGGCGACGAAGTCGTCTACGCCTGGCCCTCGTTCGAGGCCTTTTCGATCGCCGTGCGGATGGCCGGCGCCCTTCCGGTCGAGGTGCCGCTCAGCGACGAGACCCATGACCTGGAGGCCATGGCCGCGGCCATCACACCGCGGACCATCATGGTGCTGCTGTGCGAGCCCAACAACCCCACGGGCACCGCCGTCGGCGCCGCCGAGCTCAAGCGGTTCCTGGACCGGGTGCCGAGCCATGTCCTGGTGGTGCCGGACGAGGCGTACTTCGAGTTCTACCAGGGAACGGAGGCGCCGGACGGGGTGGAACTCCATCGTGACCGGCCCAACCTGGTGGTGCTGCGCACCTTATCGAAGGCCTACGGGCTGGCCGGGCTGCGGGTCGGCTACGGCGTGGCCCACCCCCCGGATCGCCGAGGCGATGCGCAAGTGCGCCGTGCCGTGCGGGGTGAGCCGGATCGCGGAGCAGGCGGCCCTGGCCGCACCGAACGCGGAGTACGAAATCCTGCACCAGGTGGACCGGATCATCGCCGAGCGGGAGCGGTTGCGGGAGGCCCTCGGCCGTCAGGGCTGGAGTGCCCCGCCCAGCGAGACCAACTTCCTCGGGATGCCGCGCGGCGCGGACTCCGACCGGGTCGCCGCCGCACTCGAGCAGCGAGGGCTGCTGGTGCGCACCTTCTCCGGCGCCGGTCTGCGGATCACGGTCGCCCGCCCGGAGGCGAACGATCTGCTGATCGCGACCTTGGAGGACCTCATATCGGGTCGATGACGGTCTTCCGCAGGTGCCCGTAGACCACCGAGGTGCGCACGTCCGCGAGTTCCTGTCGTTCGGTCAGCTTGTCCAGGACCACCGAGTGCAGATGGTCCGTGTCGCGAACCGCCACATGGAGGAGGAAGTCGTCGGTGCCCGTCAGCACGAAGACCGAGATCACCTCAGGCATCCGCGCCACGAAGGCCTGGAACTGCTCGATGAGCGCACGAGTCGGCGGCCGCACCCGCACGGCGATGATCGCCTGCAGTCCCCGGCCCAGCGAGGTGAGATCCACCTCGGCGTGGAATCCGAGCAGCACTCCGCGCTCCCGCAGGGAGCGCACCCGCTCCAGGCAGGTCGAGGGTGCGATCCCCAACTCCTGTGCAAGGTCCCGGTTGGTGCGCCGACCGTCTTGCTGGAGAAGCCGCAGCAACGCCGAATCAAGTTCGTCCACGTTCCGTCACACCCCATCGTCGCCGAATTATATTCGACAAGCATGCCCTAGTTCCCGTGTGATTGCTAGCATGCCCGCAATTGTTCCGTCCATGATTCGTTTCTGTACGTTGCGCGCCGGGCGGAGTCGGGGAGTACGGGCGGAAGGGGAGATCGACGGTGGACGAGCGGAGGGGGAGGGCCTGGGCGATCTGTGCCGTCGTGGCGGCCGCGCTCTTCTGGAGCAGCTCTTATGCGGTGACCAAGCAGGTGCTGGCGGACGTCGGGCCGCTGAGCATCGGGGCCATCCGCTTCACGATCGCCGCCGGCCTGCTCGCGGTCATGGTGCGCGTGCGCCGCAACCCGGTGGCACGGCCGGAGGCCCGGCAGCGGCGCATGATCTACCTGAGCGGCCTGCTCGGTATCACCGCCTACTTCGTGCTGGAGAACATCGGTGTGGAGCTGTCGACGGCCTCCGACGCCTCCCTGATCGTGGCCACGTACCCGCTGATGACCATGCTCCTGGAGCTCGTGATCTTCCGGACCAGGATGCCGCTGCCCCGGGTCGGCGGTGTGCTGCTCGCCACCGTGGGCGCCTTCCTGGTCGTGCGCAACGGGGCGGAGGTCGGAGGCGGCGAGCGCTGGCTCGGCGATGTCCTGCTGCTGTTCGGCGGGTTGGTGTGGGCCGGGTACAACGTGCTGGCCAAGTATGCGGGCCGCGGGCAGGACTCGGTGAACCTCACCTACTACCAGACCGTGGCGGGCGCCGCCGGCTTCCTGCTCGCCTCGTGCCTGGAGATCGGCGACTGGCAGTCGCCGGGCGGGACGGCCTGGCTGCTTCTCGCCTATCTGGCCGTGGCATGTTCCGTCGGCGGCTTTCTTCTGTACAACTACGGCCTGCGCCACATGACGTCGAGCGTCGCGGTCAACATCCTCAACCTGGTGCCGGTGTTCGGAGTGCTCGGGGCCGTGGTGATCAACGGAGAGACGGTCCGGCTCCCGCAGGCCTTCGGCGGCGCGATCATCATCGCCGGTGTGGCGCTCGGGGTGGTCGAGCGCCGAACGGCCGTGGAGAAGCCCGCGATTGTCGAGCCGGTCTCGGCCGGCGAGCGCGCCTGAACGCTCCGCGGACCACTTTCCCACCGAGGCCGCACCGGCGACGCATCAGGTTCAGCGAGGCCCACAGCGCATGCTTTCCGGCCGGCGCCGGAACGGCGCCGGCCGTTCATCACGAGGTCGTGGGCGGCGGCGCCACTCGTCGGGTGCTTAGGGCCTCCGCCGCGCCTGTGCCCGAGCCGGCCGTTCAGCCCGGGGAAGGGCGTCCATGACGAAGACGACCGACGCGTCGTGGTTCCCTCCGTGCCGGCCGGAGGCCACTCCTCCGCCGGCACTGGACGGGGACGCGATCCAGTTGTTCTGCCTGGCCCACGCCGGGGCCGGCGCGTCGGTCTACCGGGACTGGCCTGCGCTGCTGGCTCCAGGTATCGAGGCGGTACCCGTGAAGCTGCCGGGACGGGAGAGCCGCCACAGGGAGCCGGCGCTCGATACGGCCGCGGAGCTCGTCGGCGGACTCGAAGGGCCCCGTGGCGGGCCGCGCAGGAGGGAACTTCGCCCTGTTCGGGCACAGCATGGGCGCTCTGCTCTGCTACGAACTGGCGCATGTGCTGTCCGCGCTCGGCAGGCCTCCTAGACATCTGTTCGTCTCGGGGCTGGGTGCGCGGCACATACCGCCTACGGGGCCACGGCTGTGCGACCTGCCGGACGACGAGCTGGTGACGGTCATCGCGAAGCTGGAAGGGACGTCACCGGAGGTACTCGCCCAGCCGGAGCTGATGCAGCTCCTGCTTCCCTTGTTCCGCGCGGACCTCGAGGTCTGGGAGACGTACATCCACCACCGGGGTCCCCTCCAGGTGCCGATCACGGCGATGGGCGGGCGCCGCGATCCCGGCGTAGGCCTGGACCTGCTCAGCGCGTGGGGGAGCCTGACGTGCGCGGAGCGGTTGCTGAGAGCAATGTCGCTCCATTCCTGTGCAAAGTGGCGGAAATCCATTGCGGGTTAACCTGCGAGTTTCACTCGGCGCTCGAAGTCGACTACCTCGCCCCGCGAGACGTGGAGTTGGGTGACCCTGAGCGAGCCGCCGCGGCCGCCCGGTCGGCTCGTGTGCACGGCTGTCACCGAAGGACTGTCGTACACCACGGCGACAAGGACTCCCAGTACACCAGCCTGACGTTCGGTCAGCGATCCGCCAAGTATGATGACGTGCCTGTTCCGCAATCAGGGAGATGCTGTGGGGGATCAGGGATTTCGGGTCCATCCGGGCGCGCTGAAGTCGTACGACCAGGTCATCCAGGCCCAGGCCGAGCAGATCGCGCGGATCCGGACGAGTCTGGAGTCGGTGCCGCTGTCGTCGACTGACTTCGGCAAACTGCCGAACGCGCACAACCTTTACGAGGCGTACCAGGAGCACGTGCAGGCCGAGCGGGACAACTTCACCGACCTGCTCGAGATCCTTCGCGACACCTGCGAGGGTCTCCAGGACTCGGCGATGAACTACGAGAGCCAGGACGTGCACATCGAGGCCTCCTTCGGAGGCGGACGGTGAGTGGCGGCACTTTCCAGCAGGCGGGCGACGCGTACAAGTGGACGCGGGACTTCGTCGACGAGCCGTTGATCCCACTTCCGGAGATCGAGAATCCCGTCGCGGACGGCTTGGACGCGGGTCTGGACAGCATCGTCAAGGCGGCGCTCGACTCCACCGGGCTGATGGACATGCTGGAGGAGGTCACCGGCAACCTCGCCGGACTCACTGCGGCCGCCCATGAGTGGCAGGCCCAGGCGAAGGCGATGCGGGCAGTCAGCACCGCTCTGCGTGAGGGTGGCGGCACACTCGCCGGGCAGTGGGAAGGCGTTGCGTCGAATGCGTTCGGCAGGCACATGGGCCAGGTCGTCGAGGCCATCGACGGCACCGCCAAGGACATGGACGAGATCGCACAGATCATCAGCCAGGCGGCTGCCGCCTGCCAGCTCGCCGAAAACATGATCATCGAGATCATCCGGGAGGCGATCGAGGCGCTGATCGTCTCGCTCGCCGCGATGATCGCCGTCGACATCCTGACCCTCGGCCTTGCGACGGCTGCCGACGCCCTCGTGGCGGAAGCCGAGATCGCCGTGTTCATCGCGCGGGTGGAACGGGTCTCCGCCCGCCTGGCGAAGACGCTGGAGGAGCTGATGGCGGCGGTCCGCAAGATCAAGGAAGCCGGCAAGTCCTTCCGTACCATCAAGGACGGCCTGAAGGCGGCCAAGGCCGTGCGGAAGATCGGCGGCATGGGCAACAGGGCCAAGAGCATCAGGGACTTGGTCCGCTCCCCGTCGATGGAGAACCTCGGAGAGTTCGCGGCCGCCAGGGGCACCAAGGCCGTGTACGGCACCGCCAAGGGCGTCATCGCAGGCGGAGTCGGACTGGTGGTCGGCGCCGACGGCCCGACGAGCGCGGTCAAGGACGGGCTGAGCAAGGATCCCGCCGTCGACGCCGTGACCGGCCAGCTCGACGGCCGCAAGAACGAGGCCCCGTACCATGTGCCGAAGACACGGATCGAGGAGGACTTCGGATGAGCGCCGGCCAGTACGGCCCGCCACAGCCCATCTTCGAGCCGCACCTGTACGGCGTCGGCTCCCATGTGCCGTTGATCGCACCGTGGCTGCAGCCGCACGAGCGACTGCTCGGGATCGTCGACGTGAAGCTGAGCGATCTGATCCGTCGCACCCTCCCCCGCGAGTTGCGGCCCGGCAAGCGGTGGAGGGGCACGCTCGGCGCGGTGGACGGCGCCGCCGAAGGTGCCGAATCGGCCGCGGATGCCGTAGAGAACTTCGACTTCGGCATCATCCGCAGGCTCCGACGCATCGTGCGCGGGGCCGGTCTCACTGGCGGATGGCAGAGCATGGCCGGCCAGTTCGCGATCGCTGTGCGCACCGGACCCCGCACCCCGAGCACCTACGACAACGAACAGGTGCTGCTGGTCTTCACCGACCGCAGGATCCTGCTGATGTGCACGGTCTCTGCCAAGAAGGGGGCCCTTCTTGGCAAGGTCCCGCCCGGAACGCAGCTCAAGGAGGCCCGGCGTCTGGGCGAGATACTGCCGGGACAGCTTCGCAGCGTCGCCGTTCGGCATACATGGCTCTCGGAACGCGTGGACCTGCACTTCGCCGACGGCTCCCTGGCTGCGGTCGAGGTCGCCAAGGAGCAGGCCCGGGCTCTGGAGGCGCTGAGTCAGGGCATCGTCCCACCCCCGCGACCCTGAGCCGACGCGCCAGTGGAAACGGGGCGCGTCTTGGTACGGATCCTGCCCGGCGGTCAGTGAAGGCCCACCATCCTGAAGTGGCTGGTCACGGTGGCGCTGTGACCGCGTAGGTTCGCCGGGTCGGTCGTCGGGGCGGTTGGATGTGCGGTGACCTCCGATCCGACAGCTGGGGGCGCGGTGGCTGGGCCTGTTCGTGTGCACCGGCCTTTCAGACGGTCACCACCCGCCCCACAGGCTCGGGCTGGGCCTGTCAGGGGCACCCCGACCGGGTGCACGCCGGCTACGACCGCACCCACGGGGTGCGCTACTTCCACGGCTGCTACTCGGTCGGCGACGACACCTTGTGGGGAGTGAACCGCCGTAAGAAGGGTGCCGCCGACACGCTGGCCGCCTGCGGGAGGACCTGCGAATCATCCGGTCCCGGCGCCCGGCGCAGGACATCGGCGCGCCGCTGCCCTGCCCGATCCATGTCTTCGCCGGCACCCGCGATCCCCTGGTGGACCGGACGGCCGCGGCGGGATGGAGCCGGCACACCAGCGCCGGCTGCTGCGAGTTCACCGGGCTGCTGCCCAACAGCCTCTACACCGTGATGTCCGTACGGCGTCGCGACCTGGACCCCTCGGGGCCGGTGCGGCCGGGCCCGCTCGGGGTGCCGAACGTGCTGATCGCCGACCACAAGGGCAACGGCAGCTACCACGCGCGCATGCCGAACCCGTTCCCCGACCCCGAGGTCGCGGCCGGTGACCGGATCATGGACGTCGTCCTGCTGTGGATGAGTTACCAGCAGAACTACGTGGGCGCCATCGGACGGTTCGGCCTGGGCGGCGACGTCCACGCCCAACTCAAGCTGCGCGGACCGAGTTTCGCCGAGTTCGTCACCCACGCCTGACAGGCACCCAGGGAAAGGAAGTAGGAAGTGGAGACGAAGGTGCCGACTCAGCGATCCTTCCGAGATGTGCTGGGCCGCTTCACCACGGGGGTCGTCCTGGTCACGGCGCAGACCGAGGCCGGGCCCGCCGGAATGGCGGCCAACTCCTTCACTTCGGTGTCCCTCGTGCCCCCGCTGATCGCGCTGTGCGCGGCGCACACCTCGACGACCTGGCCGGCGATCCGCGCGGCCGGGGGCTTCGCGGTGACCATCCTGCGCGAGGACCACGAGGAGGTCTGCCGGACCTTCGCCACCCGAGGCGCCGATCGGTTCGCCGGCCGCGACTGGGTACGCACCCCGGCCGGGCACCCCCTGCTGTGGGGCGGGCTGGGCTGGCTGGACTGCGCCATCGAGCAGATCCATCCGGCCGGCGACCACGAACTGGTCGTCGCCAGGGCCCTGGAGTGGTCCACGGCGGGCGGTCCGGAGGCCGCCTCGGGGGGCCCGCTGGTCTTCCAACTCCGGGCGCTACGTACGGCTGGCATCCTGACCGGAAGACCCTCAACTGCCCCATGACGGACGGGACCTGGTCCCGCAGAAAGGCACGAGCAACGATGAGCTACACCGGTGACGTCCAGGCCGGCGGCCCCGGGGACACCCGGGAGACGACCGACCTTGTGATCACGAAGGTTTCGGTCGGCGAGATCGACAACAACGTCTACCTCCTGCGCTGCCGGACGACCGGCGAGCAGCTGCTGATCGACGCGGCGGCCGAGCCGCGGACCCTGCTGAACCTCATCGGCGACGGAGGTCTGGCCACGGTGTTCACCACGCACCGGCACTGGGACCACCACCGGGCCCTCGCCGAGGTGGTCGCCGCCACCGGAGCCCGCTCCCTCGTCGGACGCGACGACGCACCCGGCGTCCCGGTCGCCGACGTCCTGGTGGACGACGGAGACACCGTGCGGGTCGGCGCCGTCTCCCTCACCGCCATCCATCTGGTGGGTCACTCGCCGGGCTCCACCGCGCTGCTCTACCGCGACCCGCAGGGCCACCCGCACCTGTTCACCGGGGACAGCCTGTTCCCGGGCGGCATCGGCAACACGGAGAAGGACCCGGCGCGGTTCGCCTCGCTCCTACACGACGTCGAGACGAAGATCTTCGACCGGCTCCCGGACGACACCTGGGTCTACCCGGGCCATGGCAAGGACACCACGCTCGGCGCGGAGCGGCCCGCCCTGCCGCAGTGGCGGGAACGGGGCTGGTGACGGACGAAGAAGAAGAACGGCAACCGCCGGGCGGTCTGCGGGGGCCGCACAGCGCCGCCGGACATGCGGCGGGTGGGGCGCACGTACCGTGACGAGTACCCGTTCGCCTCAACCTACGAGGGCGGCAGGAAGCTGCCCGCCTCGCAGCGTGAGACTACGTGGGTGAGCACGAACGAGAACAACACCCAGGGCGCCCGGATCACGAGCTGGCGTCGGCCGATGCACGTCATGGACCACGACCCGTTGTACGTCCTCGCCTGACGGTCTGCCAGGCCGGGCCGTACGGCAACATGGGGTACCCCCGCGAGCCGGGGGTGCCCCCTCCGCGTGAGGAAACCACGATGATCACCGCTGAGACCACCCTGACGCCGGAGACCGGCGAGTACGGCTACCTCCTCGCGCTCGGCGAGGACTACGAATGGCCGCCCGAGTGGCCTTACGGCCGGCGGTGCGGGCCCATCGGCAGGGACACGGCGCACATCCTCACCGACACCGATACCGGCACCATCATCATCACCGTGCAGACTCACGACGGGCCGCCCCCGCCCGAGACCGACCCAGCCTGGGGCTCTGCGGAAGAGATGAGCCTGCACGCCACCGAGGACACCCCCGTCATCTACATCCTCGGCAGCGGTGACTTCGAAGAAGCCGAACCCGAAGACGCCCCGCTCCAGCTGCCCACCGACCATGTGCCGGCGTGGATCCGGATGCGCCTGTACTGCCGCACCGCAGACCCCGAGCCCGGCGTCGGCGACCGCGGCGAGCGCCACCTGATCCAACTGTGGGCCGCCCCGCAGCAGCCGCCGGTACACCCGCAGCCGACCGAATCCGATCTCACCCAGCGCCGCGGCTACAAGGAGGACTTCGACCGGAGCGCCGCCGCCTGGCAGCAGTAGCGCGCCTCGACCGGGACGTGCATGGCGCAACACGTCCTGCACAGCTGTGCCGGCCACCGTGTGGCGCGCCCCGCACCTGTGGCGCGGTGCGTGCGGGCAGACGGCCTCGGCTCCCAGGGATATGAAGCGTTCCGGATCGGCCACGACGAACTGCGCGACCGTGAGCGGGTCAGGACAGCGCTGGCTCACTTCTTCCGCGCCGGCAGCTCCAACCGAGACCCCGGCTGGCATGGGGCTACTCCGGATGCCGAGTGCAGTGTCCGGACGGCAGTGGACGCATGCCGGTACCAGTTGCCGCAGGGCGTCGGGGCCCGTTGCCGGGTTGCCGGGCGGCAGCGGCCGCTCTTGGCCGCTGCACAGCAGTCGCCGGTGTGGGCAGCGTCGATGTTGGCTTTGTTGAGGCCGTACTTGGTCGGCCAATCCGGTTGTGGACCGCCGGTATTCGCTCTGCCGCCGCTCGACCTGGCGCCTCTACTCGTCGGCGATCCACCGGCGAATGACGGCTAGCTGCTGTACGGCCTGCTGTTCGACGAGGCGGCGGGCGAACCGCAGCATATCGAGACGGGTCAGCGGTCTGGGTGCGTTCGCATATTCGATATTAGGGGGTGTGTTGCCCACCAGCACCAGAAGGGGGGCGAGTGACAAGGAGCCGGGCATGCGGGATGACCTGTGGATCCTCCGAGCCCTCGGCATCGACCCCGCCAAGCTGGACCCAGCCCCCGACGGGCCGCTGCGTTACTCCGGCGCCCGCGACCAGGGGCACGGCGGAAGCGGCTGGTCATGCCGCCTTCGCGGGCTGCTTGAGGGCCGAGCCTGGATGGCCGCCGGCCGAGCGGGCTAGCGCAGGCATCGGCGTCGCACTCGGCGCCGTTGTGTCGACGAGCGGATCGCCGGGGACATCGGGGAAGGTCATGCTGCAGGCCTCCCGTGCACCTGAGGCGCTTGATCTCTGTCGTTGCCCCCGCAGGCTGTCAGCGCCGATGCCGCGGCCATGACGACGATGCCGGCGGCCGCAGCGCGGGGCAGCGGCCTGATGCCGGCGATCCCTGGTCTTCACTCGTTCGGGCGTACCCGGTCGTGCGAGCGCGCATGGTCTCGTTGCTCAGGCCAGGCCCGGATTCCCCCGAGGATGTGTCACTTCCGTCGGGTGGCTCGGAAGGCGTGCGGGTGGCGAAGGCAGTCAGCATGGCCCGGGAGGCGGCGGGTCGGCGCGTCCGCTGCAGGGGGCGCCCGGCTCATCGGCCGGCTCATCATCCGGTTCCACGACACATGGAGGTCACTATGCGAATAAACCGCCTGTGCGGCACAGCCGTCGCGACCATGGCGCTCGCCGTGGCCGGACTCACCGCTCCGGCCACGGCGGCGGTCCCGGCCACCGGACCCGACGCCACCTTCCTCAAGATGATCCACCAGGGCAATCTCGCCGAGATCGCCACCGCGGAGGATGCCCAGAAGCACACGGCCAGCACCTGTGTGAAACAGGTAGCGGACATGCTCGTGCGCGACCACACCAAGTTCGATGCGGTGGTCGTGGCGCTGGCCCACAGCAAGGGCATCATCCTGCCCTCCACAGCTTCAGCCGACCAGCAGAAACAGCTCACGACGCTGAAGTCCCTGCACGGAAAACGGGACTACAACCGGATGTGGTTGCAGGGCCAGGACACGGGCCACCGGCAGGCCCTTGCTCTGATCGACAAGGAAGTGTCCTCCGGCAAGGACGCCAAGATCCGCGAGGCCGCCCGGGCCGCCCGGGCCACAGTGGCAATGCACCTTGAGGCGGTCAGGGGCGGGACCTGCCATACCGGCATGGGGCGGACAGGCACCTGAACCCGACCGCCGGCACGGGAGGCGGCAGTCGGAGAGCGGCGGCAGCAGCGCATGCCGCCGCTCTGCGGCTAAGCACCGCGGCGCGTGCGGCAAGTGCGGGGCGTGCCGGCGCCACTGAGCACCAGAAGCACGCCGATTCGGTGAACGGAGACCGGAGGCGCCCAGGCCACAGGCACAACGGAGCGGAGCGGAGCGTCTTACACAACGCACCCGCGCCGCCGGCCACGCTGACGCTGTTGAGACTCTTCGTCGGCACGGAATTCCGGCGGTCAGCTGGGATGCCTGCGGGCATGCCGTGACGAACCGGCATCCTTCCCGGCGCGGGCTATGGGGCGACTTCATGGGGGAGGAGTACGTGCCGTTGTGCCCGGCATGGGACGACTCAGCCCTGGAGACGGAAGACGAACAGGACAGCCTCGCTGTCGGAGGACTCCGCCAGCGAGATCCGATTGCTTTCGAACCCCCCAAGGTGGGTTAGCCGGTGCGTGATCGCGGTGGTGGCGTCTTCGGTCAGCCGCCCTTCTGCTGGGCCTTGGCATGGGCCAGGCGGCAGGAGCCGGTGCCGGTCTCGATCATGCGGCGAGCGTGCGGCCCGACGGTAGTTCAGCGGGTGGCTGCCGGATCAGGTCCAGCGCCCGTCCGGCCTCGGTCACCTGTACCTCAGCTCCTCCCGTGGGGGCAGGCAGGAGCGGCGGCGAATGACGGTTTCTCATGGTTTCCAATTGCCGCGCCGAGCCGTCGTTGCTGCTCTCCTGACTGCTGTTGACGGGCTGTTCATCCGGTTCGCAGCCCGCGTCGGACACCTCGGGGAAGGGCGGAGCGTCAGCGGAGTGGTCGTGGGGGAGTGCCGTACCTGCAGGAGGGGCGAAGGTCCCGGTGGGTGCGGGGCCGCAGACGACGTAAACGGTGCAGCAGCAGCCGCTGATCCCGATCCTGGAACGCTTCGCGTGCCCCGGCCGGCGGGCGGCCATCCCCGCACCCGGCCCGATCACCTCAGCGGCGACAAAGGCTACTCATCACGCCGCAACCGCCGGTACCTGGGGCGTCGACAGATCAAGCACACCATCCCCGAACGCCGTGACCAGCAAGCCACCGCCAACGCCGTGGCAGCCACGGCGCAGGCCCGCCGGCTTTGACCCAGCGCGCTACGCCCGCAGAAACGAAGTCGAGCGGCTGATCAACCGGTTGAAGATCAACGGGGCCGCGGCAACACGCTTCGACAAGAGGGCATACGTCTTTCACGGCACCGGGACCGTTGCTGCCGTACGCCTCTGGCTCCGACCGTGACTCCCGAAGTCTCCAGTGGCTGCGTTTCGAACTGCTCAGAAAGACGCCGTCGCCACCCGGATTTAGGACAGCTGGTGTCCGCCATTGTGCCTAGCTTGGCGTCCAACACCGCAGGGCAAGCGCGAAATGAGAGTGGCCATGGCAGAGATCGTTCTGGTTCCCGGGTTCTGGCTCGGAGCGTGGGCATGGGAAGAAGTGACACCGGAGCTGAGGGCAGCGGGACATGACGTCTACCCACTCACGCTGACCGGCCTGGGCGACCGGGCAGCCGAGGCCACCCCCGATGTGGACGTCTACACACACGTGGATGACATCGTCCGTCTCATCGACGACAACGATCTGAGGGATGTAGTGCTGGTCGGGCACAGCGGAGCAAACCTGCCGGTTACGGGTGCCGCAGACCGGATCCCGGAGCGGATCGCACGGATCGTATATGTGGACGCCGGCCCATTGCCCGGCGGCATGGCTGTGATCGACTTCAATAAGCCCCAGAGGCAGGAGGAGTGGCGCAAGCAGGTCGCGGAACAGGGGGACGGCTGGCAGCTGCCAGTACCGCCGTTCGACCTGGCAGCGGACCCGGACAACTTGGCAGGAATCACCAACGAACAACTCGCGCGCATAGTCAAGTTGGCCACACCTCAGCCATTCGCGACCGCCACTCGCCCCCTGAACCGGCCTACGGTGCCGCCGGATGCGCACTGCTCGGTGATCGCCTCAACATTCACTCCCGAACAGGTACGCATGCTGGCCGACACCGGCAACCCAGTCTTCGAACCGATGGCCGCAATGGACCTGCGCCACCTGCCAACCGGGCACTGGCCGATGTTCTCCCGGCCGATCGAACTGGCATCGCTGCTGGACGAGATCGCTCGCTGACCAGGGCCACGCTTGCCAGGAGCTTGCCAGGAGCTCGCCTTGAGCCTTCCGAGCAGCCGCGCGACGCAAAGACCACCAGGCCGTCCACACGACCCATCGGACACTGCCTGGAAGGCTCATGAAGATCTTGGTGTGGGGCTGTGCGGCCGTGGGCTGTGGGGCCCCTCACCTATGCGGTGGCCGGGATCATCCAGGTGCTGCCTGTCCGGGTGAGTCCGCGGTTGATGAGTCGGCGGAGGTTGAGGGCGGCGGCTCGGCGCCGACCTCAGCTTGCCGTTCAAGGCCTGGCGTCGAACGCGGCTCGAACTTGGCCGAGGAGAAGCCCAGGTCAGCCGGGCCTCCGTCAGCCGGGCCACCACCATTCTCGCCGAGTGGGGCAACCATGTCGCCGGGCACCACCACACCCGGCTAGGCCCGCCGCGACGAAGAGATCACGCGACTCCGCCGGAAGCTCGCCGAGAAGACCCGCGAGTGCAGCCTGCTCGGCAAGCGCACGGACGCGACCGTCAGGGCCACCGCAGCCGCCACCACGACAACACCCGGCTCCGCCAAGAGCCGGTGTCCGCCGTCAGCCGCGACACCCCTCTGAGGTCGCGCAGCAATCAATGACACAACGCCGCCCTCTGTGAACGGCATACGGATAACCCGGGCGCGACCTCGGGGTATCGCAGAAGATCGTTACCACCGTCAGGGGCACAGGCACGGGGCGAAGACGGTGGTGGCAGCCGCTCCATGGGCGACATTGAGGATGCGGTTCTGGCTCACACGGCTTCCGTAGCCGATGACGCGTCCGTCGAGGACGGGCACGATCAGGTCGCGGAAGTAAGCTCCCCGGTCGGTCTGCACGGCGCGGGTCGGCACGCGCTGCTGGACGAGCCAGCCGCGATGTGCAGGATCCCGGACCACGGCCTTCCACACGTCCGGTGCGGTGTCGATGCCGATGAACACGTCCCGGCCCCAGTAGCTGTAGGGCGCTTTGAGGACCAGGTCGCCGCGCCCCGCCACCGTCTCCAGCTCCGTAATGCCGTCGCCGAGTTTGCGGCTGAACGGCACGAGGGCGTCCAGAGCGCTCGCCTGGTCGGCTGTGAAAAGGTGACGGAAGCGCGGGTCGGAGAGGATGACCAGGCACAGCTTGTTTTCCGCGACCCACCGCACCGCGGGCACATTGGGGATGATGAGATCCCCTTCGGCCACCCGGGACTGGAAGACGTCCCAGTCGGCGGTCTTGCTGACGTTGCTCTGCAACTTGAGGTAGCCGAGTCGTAGGTCTGCCGCCTCCTTGGCATCATCGGCCTCCAGGACCACGGGGGTGCACCCGAGTTTGCGCAACTGCGCCCGCATGAGGTCGAACTCGAAGCTCGTGCCGTTGGCGGAGGTGAACAGGCCGACACGGCGGATTTCCTCGCCGTTCAGCCCCTTCCGCCGCCCGAACCCCGTCAGCCACTCAGCGAACCACTCCTCGGCCTCGATCGGCGCCTGGGCGGCTCCCGCATCCTTCAGTACATCGCCCAGCGCCGATGCGCGCCACGCGCGATTCAGCACGCCGTGCGAGAGAACGCCGCCGGGGCTGCTCGGATTGAACTCCAGGACACGTACCGAGCCCATGGTGTCTCCCAGCAGATCCAGACGGCAGAAGTCCACGCGCAGCCGCTCGGGCTTTTTCTGCCACATGATCCACTCGTGCAGCATCGGTGGTACCTCGAGCAGCCGCTGCACCTCGGAGTCGCGTGAGTAGCGGCGGACAACCTGCTGCAGGCATTCCACCACCGCGGTCACCCGGTGGCGCAAGACAGGCTCGGCCGCCGTGTCCAGCACCGACACAAAGGGCAGTGTCCGCAATTTCTTGGCCTTCGCGTCCGCGTTTCCGGTATGCCTGTTCACCACGCCCTCAGCGGCGATGCGGCCCTCGACGTCTGCGAACGCCTTGACCATGAGAGGGGCGGACGCCCGGGGGCGGCCAGGGCTGGCGTTCAGCCCGAACTCGGAGCCGAGAAGAGGGAGGTCGTCATGTACGTCATTGCTCACAGCTTGCTGTAACGACTGGCCCAACTCCGCGGTATGCCGCCGGCTGGGTGTCGCCGTTGCGATCCTCCCGATGGGCCATAGCCGACGCGTTCGACGCAGAGACCAAGCCCACATCTTGGACCGTTTGCGCCATGTGGCGGCCGACTCACCCTTCCAGATGAAGCTTACGGCGGCTTCTCCATGCCTCACGAGGCACCTCGATCGCGGAGAGCGCCTCCAGGGCCTGCACGCCACGGCGGCCGTCAGCGCTGCCGCGTTCACCCTCTGCAGCGCGACCATGGCCCTTGGCGGACTGACCGGTGACCGGCTCACCGCCCCTTCGGCGCCCCGCTGTGCTACAGGCCGGTGCCGTCCTCCTGGCGGTAGGGCTGGTCACCGGAGTGCTGCTGTCCGCGCAGGGCACGCCCGTGGCGAGGGCCGCCGAAGTGACGTTCACCAGTCCGGACCGGGTCCGGGACGTGATCCACGACTTCAACGCCGACGGTTTCGAGGCGCTCTACCCGAAGTACAAGGGCGGGCGCCCGAGGACCTTCACCCCCCGGGCGGCGCGAGATCAAGAAGATCGCCAAGTCCAAGCCGGCCGAGCACGGCCTGCCGTTCTCGACCTGGAGCCTGGTCAAGCTGGCCGACTTCCTGGTCGCCGAGGGGATGGTCGACGACATCAGCCACGAGGGCCTGCGGGTCCTGCTCCGCGAGGAGGGCGTCTCCTTTCAACGCGTGAAGACCTGGAAGACCTCCAGCGACCCCGACTACGAGGCCAAGAAGGCCCGGGTCGAGCACCTCTATGCAATCGCCGACGGAGAGGTCCTAGCCGAGCCCGGTGAGCCGGAGGTCGTCTCTGCATGGACGAGTTCGGCCCGCTCAACCTGCAACCCCGCTCCGCGCGGCAGTGGGCCGAACGCGGCGGCAAGCGCCTCCGCAAGGTCGTCGATAGGGCGAGCGTTGCCTGATGCTGCATCAGCGCCAGCAGTAGCTGCAATAGAAGCCGAGCGCGGCTATAGCCTCCGTACCAAGCTCCGGATGCCGCTCGCTCATGATCGTCTCCGCCGCCCGTGTTCCAGCCACCAGATCCTCGCCCTGGAACCCCAGCCCCATCATCTCCGTCACCAGTGCCTCCAGCCTCGGCTGAAGCTCTGCGGCAGCCTCCCCGAATTCCCGTTCGAGGCTGTCTGGATCCAGATGCGGGAAGCCGTGAGGCTCGCGCGTGACGAACACTCCCACGGCCCGGCTAAGCAAGTCATCGACGGACACGAGCACGAGCCTAGCCTGCCCAACAACACCCGAAACAGGCGTGAGCGGCGACCTCGAGCCACCCGATCGACGCCGCCACCGCAACTCCACGAGGCGACGGCGACAGGGCGAACGTGGTCTGATGCGGCACTAGGTCCTGCTGTACCGGTGATGACCCCGCTGTACCCGGTGCTACGGCGCACCGCGCCGCGCTACGCCACCTGGAGCGTGCAGCTGGGACAGGCCATGATCCAGACCGTACGGGGCGGCGCGTCCCGCCGCGTACCGGTCATGGCCCACATCAACGAATTCGCCGCCCCCTGACCGTCGGCGCCGTGACAACCGAGGTATCGCGGCGGCAGCAGTGGGGGAGTCCGGCCGGCACGTGTCGGCCCGCTGTGGGGCCGGGGCCTGCGCGGGACAGGCAGGCCGGATCTCGAAGCTGCCCACGGTGCCGGCCGGGTTTCCTCCGAGCGCGAGTGCGCCGGACACGGCGGCGCCGCGAAGGGGTCACCCGTCTGGGGGGCCTTCCCTGTGGCGGTGCCAGGTGGAGCGCGACTGATCGGTTCTGCACAGAGTGACCTGGCGCGAGGTGCGGAACTCCTTGAGCGGTTCTCCGAGGCTGTAACGCCGGACTCCCCGAGAAGTGTCAGGGCTTCTCGGGGAGGGCGGGTGGCCGTGTGCCGTCTCTCAGAGCCGCGCGCCCCGAGGACGGTGGGCGGGGCGCGCGGCAGGTGCAGCCGGTGTTACTTGGTGAGCGGCGCCAGCTTGGGGTCGTTCGCGTAGGCCTCGGCCGCGTTCTTCTTCGTCACGATGACCGGCGGGAGGAGGTAGGCGGGGACGACCTTGTTGCCGTTGTTGTACGACTTGGTGTCGTTGATCTCCGGCTTGTCGGCCTTCTGCAGGGACTTGACCATGTTGACGGTCTCGGCGACGAGCTTGCGGGTGTCCTTGTTGATGGTCGAGTACTGCTCACCGGCCATGATCGACTTGACTGACTCGACCTCGGAGTCCTGACCGGTGACGACCGGAACGGGCTTGCCGGCGCCCTTCACCGACGTGATGATCGCGCGGGCAAGGGTGTCGTTCGGCGACAGGACGCCGTCGAGCTTCTTGGGGCCGTGGTAAGTCGAGGTCAGCAGCGAGTCCATGCGCTGCTGCGCGTTCTCCGCCTTCCACCCTTGGATCGCGGTCTGCTTGATGTCCTTCTGCCCTGATCCGACAACGATGTCGCCCTTGTCGATCAGGGGCTTGAGCACGCTCATCGCGCCGTCGAAGAAGACCTTGGAGTTGTTGTCGTCGGGCGAGCCGGAGAACAACTCGATCGTCCACGGGCCCTTCGGCTTCTTCGCCTTCATGCCGTCCAGGAGTGCCTGCCCCTGCAACTGGCCGACCTTGTAGTTGTCGAACGCGATGTAGTAGTCGACGTCGGGCGTGTTGGTGATGAGCCGGTCGTAGGCGATGACGGTCGCGCCGGCCTGCTTGGCCTGTGCCACCTGGGTGGAGAGCTGTGAGGCATCGGTCGCACCGATGACGATGACCTTCGCGCCCTTGGTGACCATGGAGGAGATCTGAGCCTGTTGGTCGGCGACGGAGGTCGAGGCGCCCGCATACTGGACGTCGGCCTTGAAGCCCGCCTGCTTGAGGCCGTTGGTGAACAGGTCGCCGGCGAGCACCCAGTTCTCCGACGTCTTCGCGGGCAGCGCGACGCCGATGAGAGAGCCCTTGTCGAAGCCCTTGCTGTCGCCGCTGCCGCCCGTGGAGCCTTGGCGGTCGTTGGAGCATGCCGTGCCCAGGGCGAGCAGGGCGACGGCGCCGATCCCGGCGATGCTTCGGGTGATTCTCTTCATGGTGAGGTTAGCCCTTCTTGCTGTGGTGCTGGAGTGTCGAGCGCCGAGGAGTACGACGCCGTGAGTGGCAGGCGGCCGCCGACAGCCGTCCGTGAGTGGAGCCTTGCGGTCAGCCCGGGACCTGGGCCTTGTCCGGGTCGGAGGCCGGAGTCGGCGGTTCGGCCCCGACAGCCGGCTGTTCCTGCCGGAAGGGACGCATCAGCGTTCCGATGATGGAGAAGCGTCCCTGGCGCTTGCTGTAGACGTCGAACGCGACAGCGAGGAGGAGGACCAGGCCCTTGATGATCTGGACCATGTCGGAGCCGACGCCCTGGAGCTGCAGACCGTTGTTGAGCAGTGCCATGACGAGACCGCCGACAATCGAGCCGCTGATCGTGCCCAGGCCGCCGGAGACCGCGGCGCCGCCGATGAAGACTGCGGCGATGGCGTCGAGTTCCCAGCTCAGACCGTCCTGGGGTCCCGAAGCCGCGGACCGCGCGACGAAGATCATGCCGGCCAGGGCGGCCAGGACGGACATGTTCATCATGACCATGAAGTTGACCCGCTTCAGCTTCACGCCCGACAGTTCCGCCGCGCGGGCGTTGCCGCCGACGGCGTAGATGTGCCGGCCGCCGATGGTGTTGCGGGTGTAGTACGAGTACGCGAGCACCAGGACGATGAGGATGATGCCGGAGATCGGCAGGCTGGTGCCGATGCGGCCGCCGGCGAAGCGCAGCGTCGCGAAGACGATGACGCCCAGCATCACGGCCAGTCGGAGCAGAGTGATCCACATGGGGGCGACGTCGGCGTTCATCTCTCGCCGGGTCTGCCGCGCCTTCCACTCGCGCCACACCATGCCCGCGCAGGCCATCAGGCCGAGCAGCAGCGTCAGGTTGTTGTATCCCGTGTCGGGTCCCACCTCGGGCAGGAATCCGGCACCGATCTTGCGGAAGCCCGTGGGGACCGGCACGGTGTCGGCGTTGCCGATGTACTGGTTGCCGCCGCGGAACAGCATCATCCCGGCCAGGGTCACGATGAATGCCGGCACCCCCGCATAGGCGACCCAGAATCCCTGCCAGACGCCGATCAGCGCGCCGACGAGCAGGCCGAGCAGGATGCCCACCGGCCACGGGAGCGAGTGTTCCTGCATCGCCTTGGCGACCACGATGCCGGTGAACGCCGCGACCGAGCCGACCGAGAGGTCGATGTGTCCGGCGACGATCACCATCAGCATGCCGACGGCGAGGATCAGGATGTAGGAGTACTGGCTGACGACCGCGATGAGGTTGCCGGAGGTCAGCGTCAGGCCCCCGGTCCAGATCTGGAACAGCAGGACGATCGCCACCAGGGTGAAGATCATCCCGAACTGGCGGGCGTTGGAGGTCGTGCCTCCGAAGAGGTTCTTCTGCAGGTCTTTCATACGGCTCATGAGGTCGGGCTCTTCTTCGTAGCGGTCATCTGCTTCATGAGGAGTTCCGGGTCGGCGTCGCGGCGGGCGACCTCGCCGGTGATGGTGCCTTCGAACACCGTGTAGATGCGGTCACACAGGCCGATGAGCTCCGGCAGCTCCGAGGAGATGACGATGACGCCCTTCCCCTGGGCGACGAGCCGCTGGATGATCCCGTAGATCTCGTACTTCGCACCCACGTCGATGCCGCGGGTCGGCTCGTCGAGGATCAGCAGGTCGGGATCGGTGAACATCCACTTCGCCAGGACGACCTTCTGCTGGTTGCCACCGGAGAGCTTCACGACGCCCTCGTCGACGCTGGGAGTCTTGATCCTGAGGCTCTTGCGGTACTCCTCGGCGACGCGGTGCTCGCTCACCGGATCGATGACCCCGCGTTTGGCGATCTTGGGGAGTTTGGCGGCGACCATCGACGCCTTGATGTCGTCCAGCAGGTTCAGCCCGATCGACTTGCGGTCCTCACTGACGTAGGCGAGACCGTGCCGGATGGCGGCCGTCACCGACTTCAGCTGGATCTCCTTGCCGTCCTTGTAGACCCGGCCGGACAGGTAGGTGCCGTAGGAGCGGCCGAACAGGCTCATCGCCAGTTCCGTGCGACCCGCGCCCATGAGGCCGGCGAAGCCGACGATCTCGCCGCGCCGGACGTTGAAGGACGAGCCCTTGCACACCAGCCGCTCATCGGAGTTCGGATGGCGCACCGTCCAGTCGCGTACCTCGAAGAACACCTCCCCGATGTCAGGGGTGTGGTCGGGGAACCGGCTGCTGAGTTCACGGCCGACCATGCCGCGCACGATGCGGTCCTCGTTGACGCCGTCGGCCTTGACGTCGAGGCTCTCGATGGTGCGTCCGTCGCGCAGGATCGTGATGGTGTCGGCGATCGCCTCGATCTCGTTCAGCTTGTGCGAGATGATGATCGAAGTGATTCCCCGCTCCCGGAAGCCGCGCAGCAGATCGAGCAGGTGGCGGGAGTCTTCCTCGTTGAGAGCCGCGGTCGGCTCGTCGAGGATGAGCAGTCTGACGTCCTTGGCGCACGCCTTGGCGATCTCGACGAGCTGCTGCTTGCCGACGCCGATGTCCTTGATGAGCGTGTCCGGATCCTCGCGGAGCCCGACCTGTTCCATCAGCTTCAGCGCGCGGAGCTGGGCGGCCTTCCAGTCGATCGCGCCGCGCTTGCGCGGCTCGTTGCCGAGGAAGATGTTCTCGGTGATCGACATGCCCGGCACCAGGGCCAGCTCCTGGTGGATGATGACGATGCCGGCCTGCTCGCTGGCCCGGATGTCCTGGAAGCGGACCTCCTTGCCGCGGTAGTGGATGTCACCCGTGTAGCTGCCGTGCGGGTGCACGCCGCTGAGCACCTTCATCAAGGTGGATTTGCCGGCGCCGTTCTCGCCGCAGATGGCGTGGATCTCGCCCTCCCGGATGGCCAGGCTCACGTCGGCGAGCGCGGTGACGCCGGGGAAGGTCTTCGTGATAGCACGCATCTCCAGCAGAGTCGGGGACTGAGTCATGACGGGGACTCCGCCCTGCGGAGACCGGCGTGACCACCCGGCTCCGGGTGATGCGGAATGCGGCACTTCGTGGACATCAACTTGCCTCCGATGGCACTGCGCTGCGCGGTGCCGGGTCCGGCCTACATCTGCGTGCCGGGACACTAAATCCATTTGTTTTACTAGGTCAATGGCTCGTGACGATATGGTTATCCGTAGCAATAGAGAGGACCGTAGGTGCGGCAGGCAGGAACCAATCTCCCCAAGGTCGGGCGATACAACCGGGCCGTGGTCCTGGACCAGATCCAGCTCGCCGACGGCATCAGCCGGGTGGAGATCGCGCAGCTCACCGGCCTCACCCCACAGACGGTCTCCGGCATCGTGCGTCGCCTGCTCGACGAGGGCATCGTGCGAGAGGACGGCGCCAGTCGGGTCGCCAGCGGCGGGAAGCCGCGCACCACGCTGCGGCTCAACGCCGACGCGGGCAGCGCCGTGGGGCTGCATTTCGACCCTGTGGAGCTGACCTGCGCCGTCGTCGATCTCATGGGCCGACCGCTGGTCATCAGGAAGCGGCCCACGCCGGCCAGCACCGACCCCGCCCACGTCGTGAAGGCCATGGCCGAGCTCGTCGCCGACGTGCTGGCCGAAGCCGATGTCCCGCGCAGCAGAATCCTCGGACTGGGGCTCGCCACCCCTGGGCCGATCGACCAGGAGCTCGGCACGATCGTCGCTCCGCCCCAGCTCGCACACTGGAACCGTGTGCCCCTGCAAAAGATGATCAGTGAAGCGACCGGACTGCCGGTGACGATGGACAACGACGCCACCGCCGCCGCGATCGGCGAGCGCTGGTCCGGCGCGGGCAAAGGCGTGGCGGACTTCGCCTACTTCTTCTTCGGCACCGGCATCGGTGGCGGCCTCGTCCTCAATCACCAGGTGTACCGGGGAGGTTCGCTCAACGCAGGAGAGTTCGGGCATTCCAGCGTGCTACCCGACGGGCCGGAGTGCTACTGCGGCAACAGGGGCTGTCTGGAAAGACTGGTCAACCCCTCGGCCATCGTCGCCGAAGTGCACCGCCGGCTCGCCGCCCAGTCCGATGACATAGGTGTGCTGTCGCAACCATTCGCCAAGGACCCCAGCTCGGTCGACCACACCGCCATCCAGCTGGCCGCGGCGGCCGGAGACCCCGTGGCGAGCGCGGTCATCGACGAAGCCGCGGAACACGTCGCCTCGGTGGCGGTCAGCATCGCCAACTTCATCGACGTCGACCTGATCGTCCTCGGCGGTCACGGCATCCAGCACGTGGAATCGCGGTACGTCGACGTCGTCGCTGCAGCGCTGGCCACCAGGCCGCTGGCCCGCAGCATCCGGGTCGTCAAGGTCAAGGCGTCGCCACTGGGCACCGACGGCGCCGTCGTAGGCAGTGCCGCACTCGTGCTGCACGCGACGTACTCCCCTCAGCTTTCGGCACTGCTCGCCGACTGAGTCCGGTTCGCGGACCGTGCGCCGGCGAAGGTCTCTGCCGTTCGTATGGCGCTCAGCCGGCAGCCGGCAGCCGCATGCGCAGTCGCCCGGAGCCTCCTCGCGGAGGAAGCCGCCCGGGCCGTCGCGCAGGCTGACGCGGTTCAGGTGAGGCTCTGCCCGTGATCAGGCCTTGCGAGTCGGCTCCTGCTCTGTCGGCCCGGGGCGCGGGCGCCGTTCGGATCGGGCCGGACCTACGGCGTCGGTCTTTCCGTGCCCGGTACCGAAGCACCGTGCCACACGGCGCGGCGTCACTGCCTCACTTGATCACCGTTTCCGCTGATCAACCACAGTGAGGCGCGGCAGTGACCCCCGCAGCGGAAAGTCACTGCCCACGGGTCTGGCCTCGGCGGGTCGCGAAGTCGTCCACTCCCAGCACGCGCGGCACGTTGGGGTGCGGGTCCGGCAGTGCCATGACTCGAACTCTGGTCGCTGATCGAACCGTTGCTTCCCGAACCGGCCCCGAAGCTCGTCGAGGGGCGGCCGCGGGTGCCGTACCGGCAGTCCCTGTGCGGGATCCTGTTCGTCTTGTACACCGGCATCCAGTGGGAGTACCTGCCCCAGGAGCTGGGCTTCGGCTCAGGGATGACCTCAGTGGCCCGCAAAGGGGACCTCGGAGGACCCCGTTACCAGGTCACTCACTGCCGCTTGGCAGGACCACGAAGCCATCGTGCGACTTGGCGGTCAACGAGGCCAGACGTCATCTTCCGATCACCCTCCACCCTATAGAACAATAGCGACACTTGACGTGATCCTCGCGATTTGATCAAGAGTCGTGGGAGCGGACCAGGGGGGATCATATGGCCCGAAAAGGGTCGTCAGTCGAGGCTTACTGCGATCGCTGCAACCAGGTACGAGAGCAGGTGGTCATCTCCTACCGGAAGGCCGCCGAACTTCAGAACGAGAGCACCACGCAGCGCGTGATCGGCGCCCTGCAGGACGCCGCGAAGACCTCCAAGCTGATCGGCGCCGACTATGTGCAGTGCAAGACATGCCTCACGGTCAACGACATGTAGCAGCACGCGAGATTGCCGTCATCACTGATCCTCAGGAGATGGTTGGCGCCCTCCGGCCTCGCCCTCCTCGACCGCTTCGCCACCCGGGAGACCGACCCCCACGACGGCGGCGGCTGTGCCGTCGGCGTCCACCGCCGGTGAGGTTTGCGGGATATCTCGACCATTACTGGGCTTTGCGGGCCAGCCCAGCAGCGATCAGACGCTCCCAGACAGTGAGCTCCCGTTCGTCGTCTCTGTCGTTCCACCGGCTGTCCACCACGTCGGGACGCCACAGGGACGCGGGAACGATCCCGGGGTCGAGGATCTCCAGGCCGTCCAGCAGGGCTTCGATCTCCTCGTCGCTGCGCCATCGGCCACGGCCGAAAGTCTGCTGGAGTACTCGCTCGGCCTCCGCTGTCTCCGGGTTGTTGCCGGAACGGAAGTGACTGACGAAGAAATAGCTCCCGGGGGGCACGTGGTCGCGCCAGTAGCGGACGATTCCGGCCGGGTCCTCTTCGTCGTTGACGTGATGAAGGATGGCGCTGAACATGACGGCGACGGGGCGGTCGAAGTCGATCAGTTGCCGCGTGTCCGGGTGGGTACGGACGTCTTCGGGGTTGCGTACATCGGCCGCGACGACCCGGGTCCGGTCGTCTTCCTCCAGCAGCGCACGGCCGTGCACCAGCACTTGGGGGTCGATGTCGACGTACACGACCCGGGACTCCGGAGCGTGCCGCTGCGCGACCTGATGGACGTTGTCGGCGGTCGGAAGACCACTGCCCAGGTCGATGAACTGCCGTACGCCGGTGGTCGTCGCGATCTCCGCAACCGCCCGGGTCAGGGCTGCGCGGTTGGCGAAGGCGATTGCTACCGAACCGGGAAGGTCGCGTTTGAACACGTCGCCGATCTCCCGGTCCACGGCGTAGTTGTCCTTGCCGCCGAGCAGGTAGTCGTAGACGCGGGCGATACTGGGCTTGGTGGAGTCGATAGAGAGGCCTTCATGCGTCATGGCGACCATCCTCGCCTGCAACTCCGCCTGCTGACCACAACTTTGGGATCCTTGAACGGCCTGTCCGTCAAAGTGGACACCCGTTCGTGTGGGATGCGGCCGGCGGGAGCTTCACCTCGACGTGTCAGCGGGTCTCGGTCGCCCCACCGTGCGGCTGTTCGTCCGTAATGTCATCAGCCGCCGGGGATCCAGCCACCGCGTGACGCCGAGAGGCGCGCCCGGGCTCCCAAGGCCCGGAGGGTGCGGGTTGTCCACCTTCCTCCTTCCGTCTTCCTCGTCGAGGGTGGAGCCGGCCGTCAGGTGGCGGCGGAAACCGCGTGAGCCTGTTCCAGGACAAGGGGTGCCGGTAAGAACGCTGTCGCCGATCCTGCTGGCTTATTGTGCGGTGGCCTCGACGGTGTCCTCCGACTTGCGGGCCAGCAAGTGGGCGTCGAGGAAGCCCCGCTCAGAGGCCGGGTCGTGGAGCAGCCGGGCGAACGTGACGAGCCCGGCCCGGGCCAGCAGCTCGGCGAACCGGTCCGCCGGCCAGCTATAGGCGGGCGTCACCTTGTGGTCGAAGCGGACCGGCTCGGGCCCGTCGGTCGCGAAGAACGAGACCAGGAGCAGGCCCCCTGGTGCCAGGCCACGCGCCTGCTCGGCGAGCAGCGCGGGTAGTTCCCCAGGAGGGGTGTGAATCATCGAGTAGTGGGCCAGCACGCCGCCGAGCGCGCCGTCCTCGACTGGCAGGGCCTCCATGCGCGCCTCGTCGAACTGCAGCGCCGGATGGGCCCGCCGGGCGTGGTCGACCATGGCTGGGGAGAGGTCGAGCCCGAAGGCGTCCAGCCCCAGGTCATGCAGCATGGCCGTCAGATGTCCGGGCCCGCAGCCGACGTCGGCTGCCCGCGGGTTCCCGGTCCCGCGCACCAGCTCGGCAAAGGTGCCGATCATGTTCCGTGAGAACGGGTGCGTCTCCAGCCGATTAGCGAACATCGACGCATACAGCTCGACGACCCCGTCGTAGGCCGCCCTGGTCTCGTCCTGGTACTCCACCACGGGAAGGAAGTTAACACCCGCCGCTCGCAGCTGTTCTGCCACCTCGTGCTGAATCCCGCGCCCGTCGACGCTGACGCTCTCGCTACCACGACAAGACCACCACCCGGCTCCGCAACGAGGCCGGTGGGACCCGGAGCCGATACGCCGTTGGCAACCACAGTCGGTCACCAACTGGCTGGGTTCCTCGGGGAACCGGCGACAGTTGATTAGGCGATCACACCAGTAAGACCCCTGTTCGGTCACGCGGCAGGGGAGAGGTCGAGTCGGGCAAGGTGACTGACGCGGGTGCAGTCGAGCGGGTGGCCGTTCCACCAGGCATCGAGGCGGGTGAGGTTGAGTGCAACGGCGGAGAAGACGTGCTCCAGGTGGGTCTTCTGGAGACCGAGGTAGCGGGCACGTCTTATCCCGGTGACCGCGACGGCCTGGTGGATGGTTCCCTCGATGCCCGCGCGGGTTCCGTACTTGGCTCGCCACTGCTCGTCGCCCTGCTGGAGGCGGGCATGGTCGAGGACTTCTTGCAGTTCGCGGGGTTGCAGGGAGAGAGTCCGGCCGCCGGTCTTCGAGCGGGTGCACTGGTCGCGCACCGGGCAGGGGCGGCATGTCTCCTTGTCGAACTTGATGACGATGGCCTTGGTGCCGCGCAGAGTGGCGGGGCTCCACCAGGTGCTGGTGTCCCCGCGTGAGCAGGCGGCCTGTCGCTTGTCCCAGTCGACGGTGAACGCGGTGCGGTCGAACTCGACGCCGGCACGCGCCTGGGGTGAGCTGTTCATCAGGACCGGGGTGACCAGGGTGACTCCGAAGTTCTTCTTCATGCCCACGATCAACTCGGCGGAGGCGTAACCGGAATCGAGGAAGTGCTCGGCGGGCAGGAGATCGCGGACGGCGAGCATGTGATGGACCGGTTCGGTCATTTCCGCATCGGTCACTGTGGCGTCGGTGGTCGCGATGCTGGTGATCAAGCGCGGCGGCGGTCCGTCAGCTCCAGGGATCAGCGCCTGGCTGCCGGAAGCCGAGTCCTGTTCATCGGCATCGTCGCAGGCCTCACTGATGTGGATCTTGTAGCCGGTCCACCAGGAGCCCTGTTTGAGGCCGTAGCGCGCGTCGGTGTCGTACGGAGAGGCCAGCCGCAGTCTGCCGGGCGGGAGGTCTTTGAAGAAGTCCCTGGCTATCCGCTCCCAGCTGATCAACTGCACCGCCTCCGAAGTCGCCGCGATGGTCGCAGGCGCCATGCGGCACGGCACCACCATGGACGTGGAAGCGAACTACACAGATAGCCATGGCCAGTCGGAAATCGGGTTCGGCATCACGAGACTGCTCAACTTCGACCGGCTGCCCAGGATCAAGCGGATCAACAAGGCGAAGCTGTACCGGCCGGTGGCGGGCGAACCGGACGCCTACCCGCAACTGACCCCGGCGCTGACCCGCCCGATCCGCTGGGAACTCATTGCTCAGCAGTACGACCAGATGATCAAGTACGCCATCGCGATCCGGACCCGTACCGCGTCCACCGAGGCGATCCTGCGGCGCTTCACCCGCAACGCCTCCCACCCCACCTACGCGGCCATGCTGGAGGTCGGCCGCGCGCAGAAGACCATCTTCGTGGCCCGCTACCTGCGGCTGCGCGACCTCCAGCGGGAGATCGAGGAGGGCCTGAACGTCATGGAGTCCTCCAACGGCGCCAACTCCGTGATCGCCTACGGTAAAGGAGGAGAAATCGCCTCGAACCGGCGCGACGAACAGGAGATGTTCGTGCTGTGCCTGCGGATCCTCCAGTCCGCCCTGGTCTGCGTGAACACCCTGATGCTCCAGGACATCCTCGGCGAACCCGAGTGGGCCGAACTTCTCACCGACGCCGACCGTCGCGGCCTGACCCCGTTGTTCTGGTCCCACGTACGCCCGTACGGCGAGGTGAACCTCGACATGGAGGCCCGTCTGAACCTCACCGCAACTACGGTGCCGGGTGCCCGGGCACCGATCAACGGTGTTGGCTCGGCTGCGGCGGGAAGACGGTGACTGACCGGTACAGGCTGTCGCTACTGGAAAGCCATGCCGTCGAGGATTCTTTGGAGGACGTGGTCGCTGTTGGCTGAGTCGGCGGCGGGGGCATGCTCCGTTATCCCCATGCCGGCGAAGTTGAAGCGCTTGGTCAGCGCGTCCAGGGCGGCGCGCAGCTGGTCGGGGTGCAGACCCCCGGGTTCCGGGCAGGACAGGCTGGTGAAGTGCTCGGGGTCCAACACGTCCAGGTCCAGGTGGATGTAGACGTGCGTGGCCCCTGTACCTGCCACCGCGGAAATCAGTTGGCCCGGTTCCCGAAGAGCCTGAACGGACAGGGCTCGGACTCGTTCGGACTCGATGAAGTCCAGCTCGGCGGGATCGAGGGCACGAGCGCCCGCGAGCACGATCTGCCGGGTGGAAAGGCGCTCCTCCGGCCTGGGCACCAGTTGTGACGGCCCCTGGCCGAGCAGGGTGCGCAGCACCATTCCGTGGAAGCCCCCTGAGGGAGATGTGTCGGGGGTGTTGAGGTCCGCGTGGGCGTCGAACCAGACAACTGCCAGGCTGTCGCCATGGCGAGCTACGGCGCGGGCGACAGGCGCGAGCTCGATACCGCAGTCGCCGCCCGCAGAAAGCAGTGTGTCATCGCCACTCCGGCCCAGCGCGGCCCTGGTTGCTTCCAGCGAGCGGGTCAGCACATCGAGGTGGCGTACGCCGTCCAGGTCCTGTCCGGGGCGGGGGTCGATCTCGACGACAGTGCGTCGAGCTGCGGGGAGCAGAGCGCTCAGCTGGTACGCACCCTTAGCCAGCCGTTGAGGATTACGTGCAGCCGACCCTTGCCACTGGGGAATCACGAGAACGGTAGGGGATCCGTTGCTGCGGTCGAGCCCGGTCATGTCGTGTAGTCCGCGTTGATGCGGATGTAGCCGGCGGACAGGTCGCAGCCATAGACCGTGGCTTCGGCCTCCCCGATGCCGAGCGTGATGACGATGTCGACCTCGTCCTGGCGCATGATGCCGACGAGTTTGTCGAGGGTGTCGGCCTCGGGCTCTTCGGGGTACACCTCGATGTCGCCGAATCCCACGGTGACGTTGCCCGGCTCGATGTCGGTGTCATCGGCGTTCTTGCCGATGGCCATCAGTACTCGACCCCAGTTGGGGTCGGCGCCGTGGACGGCGGTCTTGACCAGCGGGGAGTTCACTACGCTCTTGGCGATGCGTTTGGCCTGTCCGTAGTCGCCGGCCTGGGCAACCGTGACGCGCAGGAGCTTGGTGGCGCCTTCGCCGTCACTGGCCAGCTGCCGGGTGAGATCCAGGCAGAGGTCGGCGAGGGCTTCGGAGAACTCCGCCGGATCGACTGGTCCTGCGGCGCCGTTGGCGATGACCGTCACCGTGTCGGAGGTGGAGGTGTCGGTGTCGACGCTCAGGCAATTGAACGTGCGATTCACCGCTTCGCGCAATGCGCTGTCCAGGTCGGCCGGGGACAGGTCCGCGTCGGTGAACACGTAGGCCAGCATCGTGGCCATATTGGGTTCCAGCATGCCGACACCCTTGGCGACGCCCACGATGCGGGCCTGCCCGACGGTCCGTACGGCGGTCTTCGGGCGGGTGTCGGTGGTCATCATTGCGCGTGCCACATCCAGCGGTCCGGCCACGAACGCCGCGAGGCCGTGCTTGGCGGCCTCGTCGAAGTGCGTACGGATGGTGCCCATCGGCAGCGGGCGTCCGATGACGCCGGTGGAGCCGATGAGCACCTCGTCCACCGGGATGCCCAGAATCCCGGCGACGCGGCGGACGACCTCCGCAGCGTTCTCCTCGCCCCGGCGCCCGGTGGCGACGTTCGCGTTCTGCGCCAGCGTCGCTACGGCACGCAGGTTCTGTCCCGAGGCATGAGCACGACTGAGGACTACGGCCGGACCCGCGAAGAGGCTCTGGGTGAACATCGCGGCGCTGGTGGCTGGCCGGTCCGACGCGACGATGGAGATGTCGTCGCCGTACTCGCGCAGGCCGCCGTGCCCTGTGCAGGCCCGGAAGCCTAGCGGCCACGCCACAGGGTCAGAATCTTGAGTCAATGCATGATCATGCGTCATATGGCATATATTTGCACCCTGATGGCGGGCTGTCCATCCACTTTGTGCGGACCCCGGCGACATTGCCGTATGCCGCGCGGGGCCGCGCCCGCCGCCGCTCACCAGAGACGCGACGGACCGTCAGGTTCCGGTAACTGTGCATTTTTCACTGCGCGTTGGTGACAAAGGCGACTGTCGTGCTCTTTCCGCACATGACAATCTCGCTCCCGTCGGTCGCGCCGGACGAAGGGGAGGACATGGACAAGCGGTACGAGGTGTTCTGTCTCGCCGACCGGTACTTCTACGAGACCCTCGAGCGGCTGGACACCGTCCGCGAGCAGGCCGGGCCGCAGGAGTTCGCGCCGGCGCTGCGCCCGGCCCCCGAGGGCTGGCGGCGCACCCGCAAGGGCGACTGGCTGCATCTGAGGCCGTCCGGCGGCCCCGGGCCGGCCCAGGGCTGGAAGATCCACGTCTCGGCGTGCCTCGACAACGCCGAGAAGACCGCCACCAAGCTGTGGGACTACTGCGTACCACGTGGCATCCCGTTCAAGTTCGTGCCCACTGCCCGACAGCTGTTTCTGCGCAACTCCAAGTACGCCGACCGCAGCGGCAGCGGCAAGTTCGCCACGGTCTACCCGGGCGACGAGGAACAGCTGCACACCGTGCTGCGTGAACTGGACGAGCTGCTGGCCGGCGAGCCCGGCCCGTACATCCTCACCGATCTGCGGTGGAACGACGGCCCGCTGTACGTACGCTACGGCGCCTTCGCGCCACGCTACTGCGCCGACGCCGCCGGTGCGCTGGTGCCGGCCATCGAGGACGACCGAGGCCGGCTGATACCGGATCGCCGCGACCCGGTGTTCCACGTGCCGTCGTGGGTACGGCTGCCGGTCTTCCTCGAGCCGCAGCTCGCCGCGCGCGCCGCCACGGCCGTCACCGGCCTTCCCTACCGCATCGAGCGGGCGCTGCACTTCTCCAACGGCGGCGGGGTCTACGCCGGCACCGACACCCGCACCGGCGAACAGGTGGTCCTCAAGGAGGCCCGCCCGTACGCCGGACTCGCGGCGGACGGCGCCGACGCGGTGACCCGTCTGGAACGGGAGAAGACCGCTCTGGAGCGGCTGGCCGGCCTGGACGTTGTGCCCGCAGTGCGCGACTGGCTCGACATCGGCGGCCACCGGTTCCTGGTGATGGACTTCCTGCCAGGCCGCACCCTCAACGCATTCTTCGCCGAACGGCACCCGCTGATCGCCTCGAGTCCCGGCCCCGAGGCCGTAGCCGACTACACCCGTTGGGCGCTGGGGCTGTACCGGGCGGTCGAGGAGGCCGTCGCCGCTGTGCACGGGCGCGGTGTGGTCATCGGCGATCTGCACATGTTCAACATCATGGTCGCGCCGGACGAGAAGTCGGTGGCGCTGCTGGACTTCGAGGCCGCGGCCCCCGCCGAGGAAGGCGCCCGCCAGACCGTGGCGCACCCCGGGTTCGTGGCACCGCCCGACCGCACCGGCTTCGCCATCGACCGGTATGCCCTGGCATGTCTGCGGCTCGCGTTGTTCCTTCCCCTGACCACGCTGCTGGCGATCGACCGCGGCAAGGCCGCCCACCTCGCCGGGCTGGTTCACGACAACTTCCCGGATGTGCCGCGCCAGTGGCTCGCCGAGGCCGTCGACGAGATCGAGGGCGTTGCGCAGATCGAGGGCGTCGCGCAGATCGATGGCGGTACGCCGGCCGCGGCACGGCCCGCGGACCTGCCGAAGGTGGCCGACTGGCCGCGAAGCCGGGACGCGATGGCCGCCGCCATCCTCGCCTCCGCCACCCCGGAACGCGACGACCGGCTGTTCCCCGGCGACATCGCCCAGTTCGCAGACGGCGGCGGCCTCAACCTCGCGTACGGAGCGGCCGGCGTGCTGTACGCCCTCGCCGTCACCGGCGTCGACCGGTACCCGGAAGGTGAGCAGTGGCTGCTGCGGCACGCCGTCGACCCGCCGCGCGGCACCCCACCCGGCCTGTACGACGGGCTGCTCGGCGCCGCCTACGTGCTGGACGGGCTCGGCCACACCGACGCCGCGCTGGAGATCACCGGCCGGGTGCTGCGCGAGAAGTGGGACCGCCTCGGCATCGGTCTGCACGGCGGGCTGGCAGGCGTCGGCCTCGTCCTGGACCATCTGGCGCGGCACGACGAGGCGCTGCACGAACGGGCCGGCGAGGTCGTGCGGCTGACCGCCCGCAGGCTGGCCACCACACCGCCGGACCGCACGGGACTGCTGCACGGCGCCACAGGAGCGGCCCTGCTGTTCATCCGGCACCACGAACGCACCGGTGATCCGGCCCTGCTGGACGCCGCCGCCACCGCGCTGCGCACCGACCTGGCTCGCTGCGTGCACCGGCCGGACGGCACCCTCGTCGTCGACGACCGCACCCGCACCCTGCCGTACACCGGCGCGGGCAGCGTCGGAATCGCGATGGTGCTCGACGACTACCTGGCGTACCGCGACAACCCGGAGTTCGAGACCGCCCGGTCCGCCATCCTGCCGGCCGCCTGCTCCCGCTTCTACGCGCAGCCCGGCCTGTTCCGCGGCCGGGCCGGCATGGTGCTGTATCTTGCGCGCACCACCGCGCCCGGTGACCGCCCCGCCGCCGAACTGCCCGTCCAGCTCGCCGCACTCGACTGGTACGCGATGCGCCACGGCAACGGGCTCGCGTTCCCGGGCGACCAGATGATGCGGCTCTCCCACGACCTGGCCACCGGAACGGCGGGCTGCCTGCTCGCCGCCGGCGCGGCCCTCCACGGGGAGCCCGTCGGGCTCCCGTTCCTCCCGCCGCTACGGCCGCGGGACCACGAGCCGGCTCCGTACCCGGAGTCGTGACCCAACCATCCCCGTCCCCACGAGGACCCGGAAGGAAAGGAAGACAATCATGTCGCTTCTCGACCTGCAGACCCTGGAGACCCCGCAGCCGCAGGACGACGAACTGCACGGCGGCGGCAGCGAGATCAGCCTGACGCTGTGTAACAGCGTCGCCAGCATCACGCTCTGTCTCTGACGCTCCGGCGGCCCTGACGGGCCGTCGCTGAAACGTCCCGGGCGGCTTCGAGCCGCCCGGGACACACAGCTTGATCCCCCGGCTTCAGCAGGCTTCGGCTTCAGGCTTCGGCGGGCTTTGGGGCTTCGGGGCTTCGGGGCTTCGGGGCTTCGGCAGGAGGGTGCGCATGACGAAGAGCAGCGGGCAGTCCGCCATGCGGCACAGCGCCTTGCAGGCCGCCGCTCTCTGCGCGGTCACCCTCTGCGGCTCGGCCGCCGCGCTCACAGTGCCGGCCGCACTCGGCCGCACCCTCGACCTGCTGCTCGCCCACGAGGACCGTTCGGCCACCACCCGCTGGACACTGGTGTGCGGCTGCCTGCTGGCCGCCGTCGCCCTCTGCGACGCGCTGCAGACCTGGCTGACCGGCATCACCGACGCCCGCACCACGGCCTGGCTGCGCCGCCGGCTCATCCGCCGCGTCCTCGCCGCGGGCCCCGCCACCGCCGAACGGTTCACCGTCGGCGACGTGGTGGTCCGCTGCACCGGCAATGCGGCAGCCGCCGGCACCGAGCCCACCTCGGTCGCCGCCCTGCTCGCCGCGCTCGCCACGCCGTTGGGCGCCATCGTCGCGCTGGGTCTGACCGACCCGTGGCTGATGGGTGTCTTCCTGCTCGGTGCTCCGCTGCTCATCGCGCTGCTGCGCGCCTTCGCCCGGGCCGGCACCGACTGCGTCACCCGCTACCAGCAGGCCCAGGCCGCCATCGCCCAACCGCTCGCGGAAGCCGTCGCCGGCGCCCGCACCATCGCCGCCGCCGGCACACAGGCCCGCGAAAGCGCCCGCATCCTGCGCGCTCTGCCCGAACTGAGCCGCCACGGCCACCGCATGTGGCACATCCAGGGCCGGGCCACCGCTCAGGCGTCCGCGCTCGTCCCGCTGCTGCAGACCGCGGTGGTCGCAGTCGGCGGGCTGCGGCTGGCCGGCGGCCGGCTCAGCGTCGGCGACCTCCTCGCCGCGTCCCGCTACGCCGTGCTCGCCGCCGGCATCGGCGTGATCGTCGGCCGGCTGGACGCCCTGGTCCGGGCCCGAGCCGCGGCCGCCCGCACCGACGCCCTGCTCGATCTGCCCCCCATCGCGTACGGCAGCCGCCGGCTGCCGGTGGGCCCGGGCCGGCTGGAGCTGCGCGGGGTGAGCGTGGTGCGCGGCGGCGAAAGAGTACTGCGCGAGGTTGACCTGGTGGTCCCCGGCGGCACCTCGCTCGCCGTGGTGGGGCGCTCGGGATCCGGCAAGTCCCTGCTCGCCGCGGTGGCCGGCCGACTGGCCGATCCGGACCGCGGCGTGGTCACCCTCGACGGCGTGCCGCTGGACGAACTCGACCGGGCAGCGCTGCGCGCCGCGATCGGCTACGCCTTCGAACGGCCCGCGCTGTTCGGCCAGACGATTGCCGACGCCATCGGCTACGCCGCCCCCGCAGCCGACCCGGACCGCGTCAGGGCGGCGGCCCGGGCGGCCTGCGCCGACGGCTTCGTCAAACTCTTGCCCCACGGCTACCGCACGCCCTTGACCGTCGCCCCGCTGTCCGGCGGCGAGGCCCAACGCCTGGGCCTGGCGCGCGCCTTCGCCCATGCCGGCAGGCTGCTCATCCTGGACGACGCCACCTCCAGCCTCGACACCGTCACCGAACGACACGTCACCGAAGCCCTGATGCACCACACCGGCGGCCGCACCCGCCTGGTCATCGCACACCGTGCGGCCACCGCCGCCCGCGCCGACACCGTCGCCTGGCTCGACGGCGGCCGCATCAGGGCACTTGCCCCGCACCGTGAACTGTGGCGGCTGCCGGGGTACCGGGCTGTCTTCGCCGAGGAGGACGAATGAGGCCGCATGCCCGCTTGCGGACGGCTCTTCGAAGGCGTCCCGCCGCGGGAGAGGCCGCCCGCCCGGTGCCCGCGCAGGAGCGGAGCTTCACCGGACCGGGCAGTCGCCGGTACCCCCTGGTGCGGCATGGGCTGCGGTTCCTGCGGCGGCGGGCCACAGTGCTGGTGGTGCTGGCGTTGTGGTCGCTTCTGGAGACAGGACAGACCTTCCTCGGCGGCTATGCGATGGCCCATGCCGTGGACTCGGGTTTTCTCTCGGGGCGGCCGGGCGTCGGTCTGGGCTGGCTGGCCGCGGGTGCGGTCGGCATCCTGCTCGGCGCCGTCGGCACCGGACGCTCCTACGCCGGCGTCGCCGCGCTCGCCGAACCGCTGCGGGACGCCCTGGTACGTCGGGTGGTGCACGGTGCCCTGCGCAAGCCGGCCTCCGGCGCCGTCGCGCGGCTGACTCAGCAGGTCGAGATCGCCCGCGAGAGCTTCGCGGGACTGCTGATGGTGGCCCGGTCGTTCGTGTTCACCGCCGCCGGGGCGCTGGCGGGCCTGGTGTCCCTGTCGCCCACGCTGCTGCCCGTGGTGGGGGTGCCGCTTGTGGCGGGGCTTGCGGTGTTCGCCGCGTCGCTGCGGCCCATGGCGGCCCGGCAGCGGGCCTTCCTGGCCGCGGGCGAGGAGATGGCAGATGAGATGCAGGACACCGCCGCCGGGCTGCGCGACGTGGTCGCCTGCGGGGCGGAGGACCGGGTCGGGCGGCGAGTCGAGGAGCGGATCGCCGCCGAATACCGGGCCGCTCGGGTGCTCGCCCGGTGGGGCACGCTGCGGATCGTCGCCCTGGCGGTCGGCAGCCGGCTGCCCATGGTCCTCCTACTGGTCACCGCGCCCTGGCTGGCGGCCCGCGGGGTGACCGCCGGTGCCCTGCTCGGCGCGCTGACCTACCTGACGCAGTCGCTCTCCCCGGCGTTGCAGGCGCTGGTGCACGGCTTCGCCGGCGCGGGCACCAGGCTGACCGTCGTCATCGACCGGCTGACCGCAGTCCCCGACCCCGCACCACCGCCGTCCCCGGCGCAGCCACGGGTGCGCGCGGACCGGCGGGCGCCGGCGGTGGAGCTGAGGGGGGTGACGTTCGCCTACGGCGCGGGCGCCCGGCCCGTGGTGGACGGCCTCGACCTGGCCGTGGCGCCCGGCGAGTGGCTGGCCGTGGTGGGGCCGAGCGGGGTCGGCAAGTCGACGCTCGCCGCTCTGATGGCCGGGACCCTCGTGCCGCACGCCGGGCAGGTGCGGGTGCACGGCGCGGCGGTGGCCGGGAGCGAACCGGCCCGGCAGGCCGCACTGCGGGTCCTCATCCCCCAGGAGGCCTATGTCTTCACCGGGACACTGCGCGACAACCTCGGCTATCTGCGCCCGCTCGCCGCGCCCGCCACCGACACCGAACTGCGGTCGGCCGCCGGGGCGCTGGGCATGGCGGAGCTCGTGGCCCGGCTGGGCGGCTGGGACGCCGAGCTGGATCCGACGGCGCTTTCCGCCGGAGAGCGGCAGCTGATCGCGCTGGCCCGCGCCTGGCTCAGCCCCGCGCCGGTCGCGCTGCTGGACGAGGCGACCTGCCACCTGGACCCGGCGGCCGAGGCGCGCGTCGAGCGGGCCTTCGCCGCCCGGGCCGGCGGCACTCTGGTGGTGGTCGCCCACCGCCTCAGCTCCGCGCGCCGGGCGGACCGGGTGCTGGTCCTGGACGGCGCGCAGGCGCTCGGCGGCACCCATGAGGAGCTGCTGCGTCGCTCAGCCCTCTACCGCGACCTGGTCGGCGCGTGGGGCGACGGTTCACAGCCACCCGGCACTGTGGGAGATACGGATGGCGTCGACCCGGTTGCGGCCTCCGGTCTTGCGGGTGATGGCGGCCATGTAGTTGCGCACCGTGCCGTTGCACAGGTGCAGGCTGCGCGCTATCTCCGAGACGGACGCGCCTTCGGCGGCCAGGGACAGCACACTGAGCTCCCGCGGGGTGAGCGGCATCTCGGACGCCCGCAGGAAGTCGTAGCCGAGCGAGCTGTCGACGAAGGGTTCCCCTTCGGCGACCTGCCGGATGGCCCTGAGTAACGCGTCCGGCGCCGCGTCCTTGTTCAGGAAGCCCAGCGGGCGAGCCCGCCACATTCTGCGAAGCAGGCCCGGTCTGCCGGGTGCGGCCAGCACCAGCAGACCGGGACCGCGCGAGCCGTCGGACAGCGCGGCCAGGTCGGCCAGCCGACTCGGCTCCGGCCCGTGGGCGGCCACCGCAGCGACGGGCGTGTCCACGTCCACCACACACACCTGTGGCGACAGCGAGCAGGCCTCCGACACCGCACCCTCCCAGTCGGATGTGGCGACTTCCAGACCATTGTCCTGCCCCAACAGCGCCGCCAGTGCTGACCGCAGCAGGCGGTTCTCATGGACCAGAAGCACTCTGATCACAAACCCTCCCCAAGTCGCCCCGTCTCACGGGTACCGTCACGAGCACGATCCTTGCTACCCGTTGGGTAAGAGGGCATGGGGGCGGGAATCAGTCAATCGACGCCATGGAGTGCCTTACGTGCGACACAGGCACGAAGCGCCGACAGCACCCGCCGGACGTCCGGCTCATCCCCGAGGGTTCGAAGTGGTCCGCCGACTCCGGGCGGCCGACGACCAGTCGTACGCTGAACGCCGGCAGTCCAAGATCCAGTTCGCGGGGTGGGAAGCGCGACAGCAGGCGGAGCAGGACCGCGAACGTGCCGAGCCGGACGCGCCGGGCACATTTCCGGCCGGGGAAGGCGTTCCCCGGCCCTGCGGCTCGGGGTCGACTACGTCCGTCCACTCGGGTGGCCCGCCTCAACGTTGGTTGTCGTAGATCCCGCAGTGATTCAGTGATATGCGGCAGCCCGGTCATCCACCTGCTTCAGCCCCGGGCGATCGTGCCTCACTTTCGAGCGTCAGGCCGGTCACCGAGCTGCGCACGGTGGCTGTCCAAGCCACCAACTGTGCTGGATAGCAGGGCAGTCGGCTAGGGTGACACTTCGAACTCATGAGTGAGCGGGAGCAACGGGGGTTGCCTTATGTCTGCTTGCGTTGGCTCGTCCTGCGCCGAAGGGCGCTTGCGCTGGTCAAGCGGGAGCCGACATGGCGTCTGACTTCGCCCGGCTGCTGAAGCAGGACTTCTCCGACCTGGATGCCGCGGCCCAGACCTGGCGCAAGCTGTCGACGACCATGGACTCTTTGACGGACCGCCACCGCCGGCAGGTCACCGGGCCACTGCATCACTCCTGGAAGGGCGACGACGCGGACTCGGCCCTCTTCTATCTGGAGGACGTCGAATCGCGGATCGGCGTGGTCGAGACGGAGGCCATGGCCGTCGCCGAGGTCCTGGACACCACAAGGTTCTGGATGGAGCAGGCTCAGACGGATCTGCGCAACGCGGTGCGGCGTGCGGAGGGGGACGGCTTCGAGGTCGATGACGACGGCTGGATCAGCGACCCGACGACCATGGACCTTCCACGCCAAGACCCCGACGCGCGGATGATCGTCGCGGATCGGAGCGCCCTGCTCGGGCAACACCGCGCAGCCATCGACGAGGCCCTGACCGCCGCGCACAAGGCCAGCGACGACGGCGCGAAGGCCCTTGCGGAGCTGAACGGAGACATCCTCACCGACCCGTTGAGTCATGACGCTGCAGCGGAATCCGCTCGGGACACCGAGCGAGCGATGAAGGCGGTGGGCGTCCGGCCCCCGCAGATCCCCGAGGACGACCCGAAGGCCGCCGCCGAGTGGTGGAAGGCCCTCAGCCCCGAGGAGCGTCAGACCTACACTGCGCTCTATCCGAAGAAGATCGGCGCGACCGACGGCCTGCCGACGGACGTACGCGACGATGCCAATCGCACGGCCCTCGCCCAGGAGCTCAATATGCTCCGGGAGGGCAAATACAGCGAAGAGTTCCCGGGCGAAAGCCTGGAGACGGTCAACAGGCGTCTGAACAACGCTCAGGTGCTCAATGACCAGCTCGAGGCCGCGGACGGCGCGCCCGAAGGCAAGGAGCTGTACCTCCTCGGCTACGACTCCAAGGACGACGGACGGGCCATCGTCGCGAAAGGCAATCCGGACACGGCGGCGCACACCGGGATCCTGGTGCCGGGCACCAATACGAACATGGACGCAGTACCCGGTCAGATCGAGCGCATCGGCAGGTTGCAGGCGGCGGCGGAGAATCGGTCCGACGGCGAGAGCGTGGCGATGATCACCTGGCTCGGCTACGACGCTCCCGAAGCGTCCACGACCGACTTCAACAGCGTCGGCGGGACCGGCCGGGCCGAAGACGCCGCTCCGGACCTGCGTCAGTTCGTGGCGGGCACGCAGGCCTCGCACGACGGGCCGCCGAGTCACACCACCGTCCTCGGCCACAGCTACGGCTCCACAGTGGTCGGTGCCGCCGCCGCTGGAGGCTCCGGCCTGGGCGCGGACGACATCGTGGTCGTCGGCAGCCCGGGGATGACCGTGGACGAAGCGAGCGATCTGCAGATGGATCCGGAGCATGTGTGGATCGGCGGCGCGAAGGACGACGCCGTCATCAACCACGCCTCCGACCTCACCCTCGGCCGCGACCCGATGCTTGGAGGCTTCGGTGGCAACAACTTCGAAGTCGATACCCACGGCCACAGCGGCTACTGGGACAAGGACAGCGACTCTCTCGACAACCAGGGAGCAGTCATCGCGGGAAGGCAGCCGACGGAGGTTCCGAAGGAGGGCGGCGAGCTGCCGCCGGGCGCCTACGTCGTCCCCGGTCTGTAACCCCCTTCTCCGCGCATTCCTCGGTGTCTCCGCGGCCATGGTCCTGACTGGAGGTTGTATGTCCCAGAGTGACGCCCCGAATGCCCCGCTGCCCCGCATGGAAAAAAAGGCCGCGCTGAAATGGGCCAAGGACTACACCGCATACATGGCCCGGCTCACGGATGTGGGACTCGTCCCCTCGACGGCCAAGGCGAACTTCGAGGCGTGTATCGGGGCGAACGACGAGATCGCCAAGGACGGCCGGTACAGCCTCTTCTACTACGTCTACTCCCCGGCCCCTGTCACGGAACACACACGCGTCGTGCGGACGCTCCGCCGGGAACTCACCCAGCAGGGGTACGAGGTCACCGGGTACCGGGAGTTCAAAGACGCCTACTCATCGGCGGTGTTCAGGGCCAACAACAAGGAGAACTCCTATCGGGTCACGGCCGAGACCGTCGGCTCCGGCAAAGCGAAGCCACAGCGCCTCTCCTTCTCCGTACGCACCCCCTGCATGCTGTCGCCCGGCGTCAAGCAGCAGCAGTTCTGAACGCCTGAGAGGAACCGGACGTGTCCCAGCGCACCGATGTCGACCCGGCAGAACTACGCGCCTCAGCCGGAGCCTGCGACGACATAGCCCGAACCATGGAGGACCCCGCCGACAAGGCCGTCAAGGAGGCCGGGACCGCGGGCGGTTCACTCACCGGCTGGTCGATCGGACCCACCCTCACGGAGATCGCCACCAGCTGGAAGCCGGCCCTCGACGGTCTGCACGCCCGCGTACAGGCCGGCGGGGACAACCTCAGGTCGTCGGCGGACGGCCATGAGTGGAACGACGAGCGGGTCTCCCAGGACTTCGAGAAGACCGGCACGCACACCGCGACACAGGCCACCCCCGGTGCGATGCCCGCGGTGCTGCGCCCGCGCGGGAGCGGGCAGCACCCCGTCGGCCACCCGGGCGGCGCCCCAGGATTCGACCCGGGCGGCCGGCCGTCCGGCGACGGACCACTGGACCCGCGCACCTCGTACGGCACCAATATGCCGACGTACCACGAAACCGTCACCGCCCCTCCCACGCCCGGTACGAACGACTTCGGCTGAACCGCTACGCATGCCTGACCGACAGGATCAACGGGCAACAGAGCGGTTTCCCGATGGGCCGCCTGCCCCGAGATAACCCAACTCGCCGCTCACGTGCGGCTGCCGGTGGGCCGGGCCAGGAGGTCGTGGGGCGAACTCACGGTACGGCTATGCCGCCACGTCCATCTCGGCGATCCCGCTCTCATACCAGTCGTACAGTGCCTTCCTGTTCTTCTCGAAGGCCTGCTGCAAGGGCGGCAACGTCGACTTGGCAGAGGGGGCAGCCGTGGCATCGCGTGCCGCAATCGAGGAACGGTTCTCGCGGATTGAGTTCCCGCCTGCGCAGGACCTCTGCTGGAGGTGATGGAAAGTGTCATCGTCCTACAGACGGGTTGGACGCTGATGCGGCCTCTTGACCGAATCTGCTGCTGTGTGTGGGTGAGGAGGCCTTGCGGCGCACGGGACGGGGCGCGGGAGGCGGCTTTGCTCCCAGTGTCCGGGACATGGGCGAGGGATTTGTCTCTGCTCCGGGCTTCCCAGCGCTTCAAGGAGAGCCATGCGATACACCACCCTGTCCGCCATCGCCGCCCTGGCCACGATCGTGGTCAACGGTGTGAGCGCGGTACCGGCCGTCGCGGCCCGCGGCATTTCGGTGCCGTGCGACACCACGGCCCTGATCAACGCGCTCGCCACGGCGCCCGCGGGATCCACCCTCGTCCTCGCCCGCCACTGCACCTACCACCTGACCACCGCCTACGCCGGCGCCGACGGACTGCCCCCCATCGACAGGCAGCTCACCGTCGAGGGCCGCGACTCCACGATCGTCCGCGACGGGCTGACGGCCGGTGCCTTCCGCATCTTCCACGTCACCCCCACCGGTGACCTCCGGCTCGACGGCGTCACGATCCGCGGCGGCAACGCGCCCGATGCGGGGGGAGGCATCCTCGTCGACAGCTCCGGCAATCTGAAGCTCGACAAGGTCACCCTCGACAACAACCAGGCCGACATCGAGGGAGGCGGCGTTTTTGTCGTGGGTGGCGCCACGGCGTACATCACCCGTAGCGAGTTCACCTTCAACAACGCGGGAGAGGGTGGAGGCCTGCAAGCGGACGGCACCGTCACCACCGACAGCGTCGAATTCACACACAACAACGCCGGGGTTGGCGGGGCCATCGGTCACGAGGACGGTATCGCGGTCTTCCGCAATACCACCCTGAAGAACAACACCAGCAGCTTTGACGGCGGTGGCATCGACACAGAAAGCGGCCCCGTCCACTTCATCAACAGCAAGATCATCGACAACACCACCACAGGTGCGCAGGGCGGCGGGATCTGGAACGCGGTCTCGCTGACGCTCATCAATACCGAGGTCTCAGGCAACGTCGCAGGAGGCTCCAACGGCCAGGGCGGCGGCATCTACAACAATCCCGCCGGCACTCTGATGCTGCGGAACAGCTCGGTCGACCGCAACAGCGCGAACGGCTCCGGCACGTCACAGGCCGGCGGCATCTACAACCTCAGTGCTGCGGTGACGCTCGATCACAGTGAGGTGAACAACAACGCCTCGACCGTGGCACCGGGCGGCGTGTGGACCGACACGCAGTTCACGGTGAACCGGTCGGAGATCCGGCGCAACATTCCCACCAACTGCGCGGGCAGCCCCGTCATCGTGACCGGCTGCGTCGGCTGACACAACCTCCGATGCCGCGCCCCGCACCGACCGCCGATTCCGGTGCGGGGCGCCGCACGTTGTGGGGCGCCCGGCCCAGCACATCAGAGGGCCAGCGCGGGCACGAACCTGCCCCCACACGTCGGACAACCTGCTCACCTGGAATGCAGGGGGTTCAGGCGAATGCCGTTTCGCACCTGAAGCAGGTGAGTACGGCGTTCATGCGCAGCTGATGGCGATTCCTGAAAACGATCAGAGACACTCCTCGCCCCACTCGGTCCGGTTCTCAACGGACTGGGGAAGTTCACCGAGCATCGCGAGCAGAGACTCAGCCGGTGCCCTCGTCCGGCTTGTCGAGGAGGGCCAATTCCTCTTCGGTCAGGCGCAGGCTTCCGGCGGCGATGTTCTCCGCGAGGTGTGCCGGGTTCCTGGTGCCGGGAATGGCCAGCACGTGCGGACCGCGGTGGAGGGTCCAGGCGAGCCGTACCTGGGCCGGCGTCGCACGGTGGGCGCACGCGACGGAGTGGACTCGCGCATCGTGCTCCTGGCCTGCGGCTGCCTCGCGCCGCAGGCCGGAGACCGCGAAGAACGGGACGAAGGCGATGCCCTGCTCCCCGCACAGGTCCACCAGCCCGCTCTCGTCGGCACGGCGCCAGTCCAGGCCGTAGGAGTTCTGCACGCAGACCACGGGCGCGATCTTCTGGGCCTCGGCCACGTGCTCAGGCAGGACACCCGAGAGCCCGAGGTGCCGGACCAAGCCGGCCTCGCGCAGCTCAGCGAGAGCGCCGAAGTGCTCGGCGATCGAGGCCGTGCGGGGGCCGCCGGCGCGCAGGTTCACCACGTCCAGGCAGTCCCGGCCGAGCTGGCGCAGGTTCTCCTCGACCTGGCCACGCAGCTGGTCGGGGCGAGCCATGGTGATCCACTCGCCGGAGGGATCACGCGCCGGGCCGACCTTGGTCACCACGACCACACCGCCGGACCAGGACGAGAGTGCTCGGTTGATGAGCTCGTTCGCGGACCGCAGTGGTGAGAAGTAGAAGGAGGCCGTGTCGATGTGGTTGACCCCCTGCTCGAACGCGCTGTGCAGCAGGCCGACGGCGACATCGCGGTCGATCGGCCTGCCGTCGGAGTTGCCCATCATGCCGTTGCCCGTCAGCCGCATCGCGCCGTAGCCGATGCGATTCACCTCCAGGTCCCCGAGCATCCAGGTCCCTGCTGCCGCCGCTGCGCTCACCGTGCTCCTTCATCCGTCGGTTCGTCAGGTCCCGGAGTATGGGGCCGCCACGGTGTGCTGCGACAGGTCAACGAGCTGGGCGAAACGTCACATCCCTTTCGGGAAATAACCACCGCCGCAAAGTCGTTGGACCTGGCAAGAGAGCGTCGGTCGGGACGAGCTTTCAGACCTTGTGCCGCTGTTCTGCTGTCGGCGGCCATTGAGAATTCCCCACGTGCGGCCACCTTCGCCGTCACTCTCCGTCGATGTCCCGGGGCCCGAGTTGCACGGTGCGAGTCAGCCACAGATGGGTCGTGGACGCGGACGGCATTGCCTTCGTAGTGCTTCTGGGAATACGGATCCGCGCTTGTTCTCTGAACGCGGTGGCACGGTCGGCGTCGGCCCTCTGGCGCGCGGCCGGCCAAGCCTTGTCCGGACGAGAAAGTGCGGTGATCACGCAATGCAGGCGGTGCGGTTTCACGAGTACGGCGCGACTCGGCCGCCACACCATGGGAGTGCCCACACCTCTCTCCGGCCGCACCGCTCTGGCTCCGATCCGGTTCCGGCCGGCCATCGCCGCCTGAGCCCACGGACGGCCCTCCCGCCGCACAGAAGACCGCCCCGGGCATCGGGCCCCGGGGCGATCTTCTGTGTCCAGGGAGAGCCACGAAGACCCCACGACAGGCCCCGGCCTGATCCGGCTGGTCCGGACGATCACTGCACAGACCGGCGCATTACGCCCTTATGATCCTTGCCATGACTACACCGAACACCAACCACCCCTGCGCCTGCGGCAGTTACGCCTTCGAGGTACTCATCCACGAGAACGTCGGCGGTGACAAGGCCTGGCAGCAGAAGACGACCGGCTGTACCGCGACGACCCAAAGCACGTTCGCGCCAGGACACGACGCCAAGCTCAAATCGCTGCTCATCGCCGCAGGTGTCGGCGGCCACCAGGCGCGCCAGACCACCCGTGACACGGTGGTGGCCAAGGATGCGGTCAGGGTGGCCGCCGACCTGGGGTGGGAAGACCTCGTCCGCGAGGCCATCGCCAAGGGGCGTTAGCGTCGTGTCGGCGTGCCTTCGCCCCGGCAGCGGTAGCACTGGCACAGCGGCCACCGCGTGTCGATCAGTGGCACGTTCGGCATCGTGTCGACCGACCACTCTCGCGCGCTGACCTCCTCGGTTTTCCCGGTGGCGGCCCATGCGCAGTTCGTCGTGGTCGACGACGTGAACCTGGTCTCCCGTCCGGCGGGGTTGGCCTGGGAGGTGGCCGGGGCGCCGTACGTGGCCGGCACGACTGCCTACGCTACCGTGTTCGCGGTGGACCCCGGCCCGGACGACACGGTCGTCGTCTCCGGTGCGGCGGGCGGAGTCGGGCCGCTTGCCGTGCAGCTCGCGCGGCGGCGCGGCGCCACGGTGATCGGGCCGGCGAGCGAGCGGAACCACGATTGGTTGAAGGATCGCGGTGTCCTCCCGGTCGAGTACGGGCCAGGCGTGGCCGAGCGGATCCGTCAGGCGTCCGGCGGCAGGGTCGACGCGTTCATCGACACCTTCGGCGACGGCTACGTGGCACTGGCAGTGGAGCTGGGCGTGCGGCCCGAGCGAATCAACACGATCCGCGACTGGCAGGCCCCGGCCGAGGTCGGCGCGCGGACCTACGGAGAAGGCGCGGCGGCGTGTGCGGTCGTGCTCGGCGAGCTGGCCCGGCTTGCCGCCAGCGGGCAGTTGGAGGTGCCGATCGCCCGCACCTACCCGCTGGAACAGGTGCGAGACGCCTTCCGCGAGCTGGAGCAGCAGCACACCCACGGCAAGATCGTGCTCCGGCCCCAGCTGCAGCTGCCCGAGCGGGCATCGAGCAGGCATCCCCGAACATCAATGCGGGCGGGGAGCGGGTGGAGTGGCTGGCGCTGCCTGCGCGCAGTCCTCCACAACGCCCAGTCCGTCACCGTTCTGCCCCGGCGGCCACGCGGCTGACCACCGGCCGGGTGGCGCCGACCCGCCCGCCCGCTGACTCGAACGCTTCCGCTGGTGATCAGGACTGCCAAGGAGACCGATCGGCAGGGCAGGTGGCTGACCGGGGCATGCCGGGGCCGGGCTCCCTGGCGGGTCCCGGTGCGCGGGTCAGCCACCGCGACGGGAGGCCAACCGGGGCGTCACAGCAGGAAGCTGAGCCTCTCGTCCGTGCTGCCCGGCGCGATCTCGATGACCTCGGCCGTGAGCACGTCCTGGGCGACGAACGGGTCCTCCTCGACGCGCTTCTGCAGCTCCTCGCGCGACGTTTTGTGGGCCGGGATCGCGCCGCCGAGGCCCGGCTCTGGATGCTGCCGACCAGCAGGAAGACCCCGTCGTCCAGACCGCGCTTGATCCACTCCTGGTGGCCGGCCATGTGCTGTCCGGCGGCGGAGTTGTTGTCGGAGAACCGAAGCAGGACCGCGCATCTCGGCGACGTTCTCCGCCACCTGGCGTCAGAGGTCAGACCGAGCAGGTCGGGAACAGGCTCTCGCCGTCCTTCCACTCTTTCGTCTGGCCGTTGAAGGTGCTCGGGGTGGAGGCGACGCGGACCGTGGCGACCGCCGCACCGGCGGGCATGAATCGAAGCTCGGCATCGTCGACCGGGTTGCCGACGACGGTGATGACGGTCTCGCCTGCCACCGCGAGTCCACGCGGGTCCTGGCGCACCCCCGCGCCAGAACCACACCGGCGCAGGCGCGCTCGGGGTTTGCAGAAGGTGCCGTCGCGGAGCATTGCGAACAGCACGCTGATCCGTTGTCGGGCAAGGCGGAGGAGGGCTTGCACGTGGGTCTTTCCCCGGGCCCCGCAGCGGTCGTGGTAGCGGCCACAGGCTGACCCCGGCCGGCAAGGGGCCCGAACCCGGGTTCTCAGGCGGGGCATGCCGTTTCGTCGCGAACGGCGTTTCGCGCTGCCGGCCTCCAGGGAGGAGTCGGTCATGTGTGCGGGGAGCGTTCGGGACCTTCCGCCCCGCTGCTCGAACGATCGCGCGGATGGCAAGCGCCACCGCGCCCTGACCGCCGGCCCGCTCCATGCTGCCGTCGCGCCTCCGAGCGCGAGCCGTGCCCGGGCGTCCTCCCCGCTTTCGCCTGCGGGCCTCGCTGGCCTGCGCATGGCACCACCGCGAAGGCGACGACGGCCGCCGCCGCGAATCACCCCACGAGTGCCGCCGCCGACCCGCGCCGGCAGACAGACACCGAGGGCCTGGTGAAGGCTGAGCTGCTGCATGACGGCGTTGGAGGGTGTGCGGTGGGCCGGCGGTCAGTCCAGGCTGCTCAGCAGCGTCCGGCCCTCCTCCCGGGCGGCGGCCACCGCCGGCTCTCCGAGCCCGCACAGGCGCAGGCACGACGACGCGATGGTCTCGGTGTCAGCCGCATCCGGCTCACGGGAGCGCCGTATCTGGATGACAACCTCCACCAGCTGGATCAGCAGTTCACCGAGCCGCTCGGCGGGCAGGCCGCGCGTGACGTCCTCGGTCGCCGCCAGGGTGCCCAGCGTGCCGTAGCTCGACTGCAGACGGCCCCGCTCGGCCCGGAAGGCGTCGAACCGCTCGGCCCGCACTTCCGGCAGCAGATAGAGCGTGCCGATGTTGTACGGAGTGCGGGAGAGGGTGCGTACGTCCATAGCGGCCACGGCGTAGAGTGCGGCGGCCGCATCCGCTTGCTCGGGCACCAGGGCCCGGATCCGGTCCACCATCTGCAGACTGGGCCGCACGGACGTCGCCAGCAGCTCGGCGAGGATCTCCTCCTTGGTGGCGAAGTGGTAGTAGAGCGAGGCCTGCCTGATGCCGACCCGCTCGGCGATCATGCGGGTGCTGGTGCTGGTGATCCCATGGTCGACGAAGAGCGCCCCGGCGGCGTCGAGGATCTGCTCCCGGGCGGAGGTGTCATGGTCGGACGGCGGCGTGTGCCGGGGCCTGCCTTGACGGGGACGCGTCGTCATGGCCCCATCCTGCCACCAGGTGTCCGCCCTGCGGCCTCCGGTCACGCGGACGCCGTGTACGCCCGCCAGCCACCGAAGCGGGTGATGTCGGGCGCGCCCTCGACGGCGTACGGCTCGACGAGGAAGCCGCAGACCTGCCGCCCGTCGGCCAGTTCGACGGTGCCGATGGTCAGCGGCGCGGGCACGGCGGCGGTGAACGTCCCGAACCCGGCAGCGGGTAGCCGCCAGATCTCCCCCTCGACGCCCGTCCGCGCGTCGCCGCCTGACGCCGTGGCGTGACCCGCCCCGGCGCCGGCGTCCCGCCCGCCCTCGGTGACCCGGAGCAGGCCCGGCTTGGGCGGCTCGGTGGCCAGGGCGTACAGCCGGTAGCCGCCTGTGGTGCGGGCCGGGCCGGTCAGGGTGCCGCCGGCCTGCACCAGCTGGGCATTGAGGGGCTGACCGGTGAGGTGGGCGCCGACCACGAACAGGTCGAGCCCGGGGTTGGCGAACCGCTCGGCCAGCGCGGCCAGGGCGCGGTCGGAGAAGGCCGGTCCGGTGAACATCACGCCGAACGGCAGGCCGTCCACGAACCCGGCGGGAACGGCGAGCGAGGCGCAGTCCAGCAGGTTGGCGAAGTTGGTGAACCGTCCCAACCGGGCGTTGGCGCCGACCGGGTCGGCCGCCACCTCATCGAGGGTGGGATGCCAGGTGGTGGTCGGCGTCAGGAGAGCTGTACAGCCGTCGAGCACCGCGCGTCCGGCGGCGCCGAGCGCGGCGAGCCTGGCGGTGTCGGCGGCCCAGTCGGCGGCGGTCTTCTCCCGGCCTGCCAGCACGATGGCGGCGACGGTCGGATCGAGGTCCGCCCCGATCAGGTCGCGGTGCTTCTCCAGATGCGCGCCCACGGCGGCGTACCGCTCGGCGACGAACGCGCCGCCGTACAGCAAATCCGCGGCCTGAAGCAGCGGGGTGATGTCGGTTTCGACGATCTCCGTCCCGGTGCCCGCCAGGTGGGCGACGGCGGCGTCGAAGGCTTCGCGCCAGCCGTCGGCCATGCCGGTCAGATGCTCCCCGGCCGGTACGGCGATCCGCGGGCGCGCGGGGGGCGGCGGAAGCTGGGTGCCGGTACGGGAGAGCGGATCGGCCGGATCGGGGCCTTCGGTGAACTCCGCGGCGGTGCGGGCCAGTTGCAGGTCGCGGGCGAAGACGGTCACGCAGTCGAGCGTGTAGCAGGCGGGGACAACCCCGGTCACGGGCACCAGACCCTTGGTGGGCTTGACGCCGACGATGCCGTTGAGGGCGGCGGGCACCCGCCCGGAGCCGGCCGTGTCGGTGCCGAGCGCGATGTCGGCGACGCCCAGCGCCACCGCGACGGCGGATCCGGAGGACGACCCGCCGGAGATACGGGCCGCGTCCCAGGCGTTGCGCACCGCGCCGTAGGGGCTACGGGTGCCGACCAGGCCGGTGGCGAACTGGTCCAGGTTGGTCTTGCCGAGCACCACCGCGCCGGCCGCGCGCAGCCGCGCCACCGCGGGCGCGTCGGTCTGCGGTTCGTAGGAGTACGACGGGGCGCCCGCGGTGGTGGGGAGGCCGGCCACGTCGATGTTGTCCTTGACGGCCACCACCAGACCGGCCAGCGGCAGCGCCGGGTCGACACCGTCCGCCTCGGCGAGCACCTCCTCGCGTGGCCTGAGGTGGATCCAGATCTCGGGCCGGCCGACGCCCTCGATCCGGTCGTAGGCGGCCTGGACGCGTGCGGTCGGTGTCATGGCGTTCATGCCCGCACCGCCGCGAGGATCTGGCCGGGGGCGACCTGCTCACCGGGCTTGACGTAGATCTCCAGCAGTGTCCCGGCGGTGGGGGCGTTCACCTTGGACTCCATTTTCATCGCCTCCAGGGAGAGGATCGCATCGCCGCTCGCGATGGTGGCGCCTGGCTCGGCGGCGATCTGCCAGACGGTGGCGGTGTACGGCGCGATGACCGGGACCGCCCCGTCCGGCAGGGTGACGGCAGCAGTGGCGGTCACGGGTTCGGGATCGTCGGCGCGGTCGAACTCTCCCGCGGCTCGCCAGCGTTGCTTCTCGGCCTCGAAGGCGGTGCTCTGCCGCCGGCGGAACGCGGCGATCGAGTCGGCCTCCGCGGCAAGGAAGGCGTTGTACTCGGCGATCGAGAAGGTGCCCTCCTCGGTCGCGAAGTCGCCGCGCCCGGCGTCGGTCTCGGCCCGCAGTTCGAGTAGTTCCTCCGCGGTGACGGGATACCACTCGATGCGGTCGAAGAAGCGCAGCGCCCAAGGCGAGTCCCGGAACAGGCCGCCCTTGCGGAACCGGTTCCAGATCTGCACGGTGCGGCCGACGAACTGGTAGCCGCCGGGGCCTTCCATGCCGTAGATGCACAAGTAGGCGCCGCCGATGCCGACGGAGTTCTCCGCGGTCCAGGTGCGGGCCGGGTTGTACTTGGTGGTCACCAGGCGGTGCCGTGGGTCGAGCGGGGTGGCGACGGGGGCGCCGAGATAGACGTCGCCGAGGCCGAGCACCAGGTAGGAGGCGTCGAAGACGGTGCGGTAGACGTCGTCGGCGGTCCGAAGGCCGTTGACACGGCGGATGAACTCGATGTTCCAGGGGCACCACGGGGCGTCGTCGCGCACCCCGGCCATGTACCGCTCGATGGCGAGCCGGGTGGCCGGGTCGTCCCAGCTGAGCGGCAGCCGCACCGTGCGGGAGGGGACCACCAGTTCGTCGCTGGGCGGGACTTCGTCCTCCAGCTCGCGCAGCAGGGCGGTGAGGTCACGGGCCTTCAGCCGCCGGGCGTCGGTGTGGATCTGGAGGGAGCGGATGCCCGGGGTGACGTCGAGGATGCCGTCGGGCGCGTGGCCGGCGAGAGTCTCCTGCAGGGCGTGGACCCGCATCCTCAGGCCGAGGTCGAGGACCATGGGGCCGTACTCGACCAGGACGTTGTCGTCGCCGTCTCGGCGGTAGGTGACGGCGGGGCGGGCATCGGTGGCCTCCAGGCGGCCGAGTACGCCGTCGTCGCCGTCTCCGCCCGTGCTGATCAGCGTGGGGGAGGAGCGGCGGGCATCGAGGGCGGCCGCCTCGGCTTCCCTGACCGGTACGAAGCGGACGGTGTCGCCGGGGCGGAGCTGGCCGAGTTTCCACAGTTCGCCGCTGGCGACCACCGCGGGGCAGACGAACCCGCCGAGGGACGGACCGTCGGGGCCCAGGATGATCGGTGTGTCGCCGGTGAAGTCCAGGGCTCCCACCGCGTACGGCGTGTCGTGGATGTTGGAGGGGTGCAGGCCCGCCTCACCGCCGTCCTGGCGTGCCCACCGCGGCTTGGGCCCGATCAGGCGGACGCCGGTGCGGGCCGAGTTGTGGTGCACCTTGTAGTCGGTGGCGTAGAGGGTGTCGATGTCCCCGCGGGTGAAGAACTCGGGCGCCGCGTGCGGCCCTTCGGTGACACCGATCCGCCAGTGCGAGGTGATCGCCGGCCGGCGCTCGGGCGGGGTCGGGCCGCCACCGGCCGTCGCCGAAGCTCCGGGTCGAAGCACATCCCCGGCGCGCAGCGCCCGACCGCCGTGCCCGCCGAAGCCGCCGAGGGTGAACGTAGAGGCGCTGCCCAGGTATTCGGGTACGTCGATGCCGCCCCGGACGGCCACATAGGTGCGCAGACCCGGCCCCCGGCAGGCGCCCAGCACCAGGGTGGCGCCGGCCGGGACCGTGACGGGCTCCCACAGGGCTGCCGCGCTGCCGTCCACCGTGACCGGGACGGGGGCGCCGGTGACGGCGACCACGGTGGCGGCCGAGAAGCGCAGGGTCAGCCCGCCCGCGGTGACCTCCAGGCCAGGCGCCTGGGCCGGGTTGCCGACGGCCAGATTCGCCTCGGCGAAGGAGACGGCGTCGAAGGGGCCGCTCGGCGGTACGCCCACGTGCCAGTAGCCGAGCCGGCCCGGAAGGTCCTGGACGGTGGTCATCGCGCCCGGCACCAGGACGTCGACGCGCGGCTCGGGGTCGACGGTGGTGGCGAGCGTGCTGGTGCTGTGCACCGCCTCGCGCACCTCGCCCCGCACGGCCAGCTCGCGCAGCAGGCCCAGGTTGGTGACAATGCCGTCGATCCGGCTCGCGGCCAGGGCCTGGCCGAGCACGTCGAATGCGGCGTCCCGGGTGGGGCCCCTCGCGATCACCTTGGCGAGCATGGGGTCGTAGTACGGCGAGACTTCCAGACCGGTTTCGGCAAAGCCGTCGACGCGCACGCCGGGCATGTTGTCGGCGCCCTGGCCGGGGAAGGCCGCCCGGGTGATCAGGCCCGAGGACGGCAGCGAGTCCTTGCCGGAATCCTCGGCGTAGACGCGAGCCTCCACGGCATGCCCGGCGGGCGTCCACTCCCGCTCGAACACCGCGTCCTCGACCCAGCCGTCGCGGGCCAGGGCGAGCATCAGTTCGACGAGGTCGACGCCGTACGCCTCCTCGGTCACCGGATGCTCGACCTGGAGACGGGTGTTGACCTCCAGGAAGGCGGCCTCCTCGCGCACGGGGTCGTAGACGAACTCCACGGTCCCCGCGCCCCGGTAGCCGACCGAGGCGAGCAGCCGCCGCGAGGAGTCGTGCAGCAGTGCCCGCACATGAGGAGGCAGGGCCGGGGCCGGGGCCTCCTCGATCACCTTCTGGTTGCGGCGCTGCAACGAGCAGTCTCGGTCGCCGAAGACGGCGATCCGGCCGGTGCCGTCGCCGAAGACCTGCACCTCGACATGGCGGGCGGGGCGCACGAGGCGCTCCAGGAACACCCCGGCGGACCCGAAGTTGGACTCCGCGAGCGCCGCGACGCGGGCGAATGCCTCGCGCACCTCGTCGGCGGTGGCGCAGGCCTGCATGCCGATGCCGCCGCCACCGCCGGTGGCCTTGACCATCACGGGCAGCCCGATCGAGGAGGCCGCGGTGACAGCCTCCTCGGCGTCTGCCAGCAGTTCCGTCCCGGCCAGCAGCGGCACTCCGGCGGCCTTGGCCAAGGCGCGTGCGGTGTGCTTCTCACCGAAGGCGGTGATCTGGTCGGCGGTCGGTCCCGCGAAACGCAGACCGGCCTCCTCGACGGCACGGGCGAAGACGGTGTTCTCGGAGAGGAAGCCGTAGCCGGGGTGGATGATGCCCGCGCCCTGGGCGAGCGCGGCCTCGATGATCGCCTCGCCGCGCAGATACGACGCGCGGGCGGGCGCCGGACCGAGGCGGACCGCGTGGTCGGCCTCGCGGACGTGCGGGGCGGCGCGGTCGGCGTCGGAGAAGACGGCGACGGTACCCAGGCCCATCTTCCGGGCGGTGCGGATCACACGGCGGGCTATCTCACCGCGGTTGGCGACGAGAACGGCGGTGGGGCGGATCACGCGCCCTCCTTCGCGGTGCGGGCGGCGTGCGCGGACCGTGAGTCACCGGCGACCGGTGCCGGCTCCACGACGATCATCCGCAGCGGAGTGGGGTTGAAGTCGTTGCACGGGTTGTTCATCTGCGGACAGTTGGACACCATCACCAGCACATCCGTCTCGGCGCGAACCGCAACCCGACGGCCCGGCGCCGACATGCCGTCCACGATGCCCAGCGCGCCGTCCGCCTCGACGGGCACGTTCATGAACCAGTTGAGGTTGGAGACGATGTCCCGCACCCCGAGGCCACGCCGGCCGGCCTCGGCGAGGAAGTTCTCACGGCAGCCGTGCTGGAACATCACATGATGGCCGTAGCGCAGGGTGTTGGACTCCTTGCCGCACGCGCCGCCGATGGTGTCCTGGCGGTCGACCTCGTTGGCGACGACGGTCATCAACGGGCGGCCCTCGCTGCTGCGCAGCACGGTGCCGGTGCGCACATAGGCGTTGCCCTGCCAGGCCAGGGTGTCGGGGACGCTGTAGCGCTCCTCGGGATCGTCCGCGTTGTAGAGCAGACAGTCGGCCGACTGGTTGCCGCCGACGTCGACGATCGTCAGGACGTGCCCCGTCCGCACCACCGCCGACCAGGGCGCGTTGGGGGCCACCGTCTCGTTCAGGACGACGGCGCCCTCGACCAGGCTCGCTCCCCGATCCAGGGGAGAGCCCTCCGCGTACACGGCGCCCACGGGGACGGTGGAGGCGACCGTGCCGCCGGCGGCGGTCGGGTAGTTGACGGGCCTGGTCTCGGTCCGCGTGCTCGCCATGTCACAGCCCCCGGGCTTCGCAGTAGTCGACGGTGTTGAGGTAGGCCCGGTGCAGTTCCGGAGTGGCGGTGAACCGCGGCTCGCCGGGGCCGGTCGGGGCACCGCGCCAGGCGTGCACCCGCAGTGGGCCGACCACATAGCCGGGACGAGGGTCCAGCGGATGGGCGACATTGGCGACCAGCACCAACAGGGGCATCTCCGCGACGAGTTCGACCTGCGTGCCCGCCCCCGCGCTGCCCTGCCAGGTCAGGGTGCCGTCCGCTTCGACGCGCACGCCCTGGAAGAAGGACAGGCTGGGTGGCAGGTCGCGCCGGCTCAGACCGTGCTTGGCGGCCGCTTTGAGGAAGAGCCCGCGGCCGGACGGCGACGGCCCCTCGGGGCGGGCGTCACCGTACTTGCGCTCGTTCCAGGCGTCGGTGGTGGTGCCGCAGAAGGCGTCGTGCCGGCCGGAGGAGTCATCGCTGACCACCGCCAGGATCCGGCCGTCGCCGGACAGCAGCGGATGGTCCTTGCCCGGATAGGCTTGCCAGGGCACCTTCTGGGTGTCGGCGACGTTGAGCCGCTCCGCCGGCTCCAGGGCGTTGAAGAGCAGCAGGTGGGCGCAGGCGTCACCGCTCGGGTCGTCGAAGCGCAGCCGTGTGCCGCGGGCAAGGATTTTGTGTGTGTAGCCGCCGGGCGCCACCGTCTCCGCCCATACCAAGGCGGTCGCGTCCACCCCCGGCGGGCAGTACGGGCTGTCCGACGCCGGCAGGTACGGCATCCACGCGCCGACCTGCCCGCCCTGGGCGCGGGCGTCGTCGCGGGCACTGTGGACACTGTCGGTCAGGCGCAGATCACGGGCGCGCGTGGGCGTCTGCCCGGCCGGGTAGCGGCCGTGTGGCGGCACGGCGGTCGAGCTCTCGGTGGTGGTCATGGATGTCCCGTCGTCCCTTCGTCGGTACGTCATCGGTGCCTCCGCTCGTGTCACACGGACCCTCAGGCGGGCTCGGCGACGGCCTGCGCGTCCAGGGTCGGCTCGGTGTGCGTGTGCGGTACGTGCCTCAGCTCGATACGGCGGTGCAGCCTGCGGGCGAGGAAGTAGCCGGCACCGGCGGCCAGGCTGAGCCCGATGAACAGCAGGGCGCTCCACCGCAGCCACCACGTGCCGCCGGTGAGGTCGTAGATCTCTGCACGGGGCCAGATCAGGTTGACCGTCATACCGGCCTGGTAGATCACGGCGAGCGCATTGACCGCCACTCCCCATCGGCCCAGCGAGAACAGGGGCCGGCCGGTCTCGTCGACGCCCACCGGCAGCCCGCCGCTGCCCCGCTGCCGGATCCGGGTGACCAGCAGCGGCACCGTCACGCCCAGATAGGCCAGGTACAGCAGGGCGATGCAGAGGCTGGAGAGGGCGGTGAAGATCGCCGACTGGCGGATGTTGACCACGAGCGCGATCGCGGCGCCGACGCCCACCACGATCGACGTGGTGATCGGCGTAGCGGTGCGGGCCGATACCTTGCCGAGGTGCCGGTGGAAAGGCAGGGCGCCTTCGCGGGCCATGGAGTACATCATCCGAGCCCCGGAGGTCTGCACGGCCAGGGTGCAGGCGAACACCGCGACCGCCACGCAACACAGCAGCAGTCGGCCCAGAACCCCGCCGAGCCGGTCGGTGAGCACCCAGGACAGACCACCGGCGGCCAGTTGTCCGTCGGTCAGACTTCGCGCCGCCATCAGCCCCGAGACGATCAGCAACGCGCCCCCGACACCCGAGGTGATCAGCGCCCGCAGGATGGTCCGGGGAGTGGTTCGGCGCGGGCTGTGGGTCTCCTCCGCCAGCTCGCCCGCCGAGTCGAAGCCGACCATCACGTACGCCGCCATCAGCGAGGACGCGAGAAAGGCCCCGAAGTAGCCGCCGTGGCCGGCCCAGCCGGTGGGCTGGGCCACCGCCTGCGGACCACGCTCGGGCAGGAAGAACAGGATCAGCACCAGTGCGAGCACGCCGATGATCTCGACCGTGACGCCGAAGCTGGTGGCGGCGGCCATCTGGCGGATGCCCAGGATGTTCACCACCGTGGTGATGACCAGCAGGACGCATCCCAGCAGGACCGCGTTCTGCGCGCCGGTCGGGGAGCCCACCGACGGATCGCCGCTCGGACCGCCGACGATCTGGAACCCGGACCAGATGCCCGGCAGCACCGCCTGTGCCGCGATCGCGGCCGCCGCGACCGTGAGGATCTGCCCGATGATCATGATCCAGCCGACGAACCAGCCCGTCGTGGTGCCGGCCAGCCGGCTCGACCACTGGTAGATCGCCCCGGATATGGGCCAGCGCGCGGCCAGTTCGGCGAAACACAGCGCGACCAGCAGTTGGCCCGCGAAGACCAGCGGCCACGTCCAGAAGAACGCCGCGCCGCCGAGACCGAAGCCCAGCCCGAACAGCTGGAAGACGGTGGTGAGGATCGACACGAAGGAGAACCCCGCGGCGAACGACGCGAAGCCGCCTACGCCGCGGCGGAGTTCCTGCTGGTAGCCGAAGAGTGTGTGGCTGGTCGTGCCACCACTGCCAGGGTCCTGCGCAAGGGGGAGTTCGGGCCGGCTCATCGCCGCACCTCCGATCGGTCGACAGATACCTGTCGCTTGATAGGTATTGCGATCGTCGGCCGGACCGGTCTCACACCCGAGTCCGGGGAGTTAACTTCGTGTATCCGCGGGCCCGCCCCGAAGATGACTGCCTGCCAGTTCCCGCAAGCGGCGCCCGTCGAAGGAGAGGCCGTGGCCCGGGTGGGCGAGGGCGATGGCGCTGTGGCCCGCAACGGATGAGCGGCCGCGACAAGGACGCGGAGATTCTCGCCCTGCGCCCACCGTGTCGGGCTGGACCAGCAACCGGAGCCGACGCAGAAGCGATCAGCACGACGCTGTGTCCGCCGAACCCGGCGAGCGCGAGGTTCGAGGCGGCGGGGCCGTGGGGCGACGGTGCGGACGTTGCGGGCGACGTTGCGCGGGATCTCTTCCTCGCGCACCGAGTGCTCCGGGGCGGACTTGAGCACGGAGTGGATGTAGGTCAGGGGCAGCCGCGAGAGCCGCTGGAAGCAGCACTTTCCCGTGGCGCAACAGCGGGGTTGGTCTCGGGCGGTGTCCAGGCCGCGGGTGCAGCACTGGCAAGTGGTGCGGAGCTGGTTGAGCCAGGTGCGGACTTCCTCGGCGGTGAGCTTGGCGAGCTTCTTCCGTCCGAGGCCGGGAAAGCGGTTCTGACCTGCGCTGCCCAGACGGACACGCAAGTATGGGCTATGCGCCACGCTGACCGGTAACCATGTGGTCGAGCGGCACCAACCGGTGTAGCGTCGTGATCAGCAGTCGTGGTTCCGAAGTCCCGTTCGCCCGTGATCGCAATCGCGGGCGTTTTTGATGTTCAACGCCTCTCCGGACCAGGGCGATCACCTCCGGATCCCGCACGGTGCGGGACCCGATACAAGTCCCTTCGAAGGAGACAGGCACATGGCCAAGGGCACTGTGAAGTGGTTCAACGCGGAAAAGGGCTTCGGCTTCATCGAGCAGGACGGCGGCGGCCCGGACGTGTTCGCCCACTACTCGAACATTCAGAGCCAGGGCTTCCGTGAGCTGCAGGAGGGTCAGAAGGTCGAGTTCGACGTCACGCAGGGCCAGAAGGGCCCGCAGGCGGAGAACATCCGCCCCCTGTAACACCTCACGCAAATGAGCCCCGGCCGGGATGCACTCACCGGCCGGGGCTCATTTGTCCCGGAGGCCACCAGGGCCCGGTCCGTTCCGGGACTCCGGCGCCCGCCCGCCCTTCGCCTGGGGGCTTGCCGGGGCGGCGGGCGACGTCGTCCCGGCGCCCCGGGCGCGAAGAAGACGGCGAAGAAAGCGCTACGGCCTGCCCGCCACCCTGCCGGAGGAGGAGCGGCGCGCCGGACGGCACTCGGACGGCCGCAAGGTGGTCAGGCAGCTCGCCAAGACCAACTGGCAGCTCACTCAGCGCGGCTTCGGCCCGCGGGCGCGGATCTACCGACCGGCCGAAGGCTCCAAGCGCAACTGCGTCCAGCTGTGCATCTCGGCCTGGAACGCCCTGGACGTCCGCGAGTGGGACCCGAGAACGACCCGGCCCAGCCGACGATGCACCCAGCCGACCTCGCCCGATTCCTGGGCACGTACGCGCAGCGGGTGATGACCCGCGGCAGGCACAGCACCCACGGCGTCGTCAGCCGCGCTCCGCGAACAGTGCCTCCGACGCCGCACGGCGCCGGGCGTACGGCCAGCCAGTAGGGCGCTGCAGGTCAGGCCAGTGTCGACGTCCATGTCGATGGCGATCGTGACGCGCTGGATGTGGGCTGGCAGGGCGGCAATGTGGAGGGCTGCGCGTTCGACGGTGTGCGGGCCCCCGGTCTGCTTGCCCAGCAGGCGGGCCGCACCGTGGTCGGCGGAGGGCTGGTTGTAGAAGACGAAGTCCTCGTCGCAGGTGACCTGGCCGCCCGTGTCGGTCAGGAAGAGGGTGAGGTCGGCGTCGGCGTCGGCGCCTGCGAAGCTGAAGGCGATGCGCAGCTCTTGCCAGGCCTCCTCGGGCAGCACCAGGTTCTGTCCCGGCATGAGTGCGGTCGCAGGGGGTGGCTCGGCAGCGCAGGAGTGGGGGTCGGTGCCGCGGGAGCGGGCGGCGGTGACGGGGGAGTGGTCTGGCTCTTCCACTCGGCGAAGGGGCGGACGGTAGGGATCCGGCAGGGGAGCGGAGGATGCGCCAGGGATGTTGGCGCGCAGGTCTCCGTCGAGGCCGGCCGGGGTCGCATCCTTCCCTCATCAGTCTCCCAGCTCTGCCCTCCCGGCCTGCCCCGAACGTGCTCAGTCGGTCAGGCCCAGCGCCCCCGCTGCCTGAATCGCCAGCCAGACCTCGGCCAGGGCCCCCGTCGATGTCAGATCACGGTCGGCGAGAGCACCGAAACGGCGCAGCCGGTAGGCGAGGGTGTTGGGGTGTATGTGGAGCGCCGCCGCGGCCGTCTCGGTGCGGCGGTCGCGCTCCATCCAGGTGCGGGCGGAGACCAGCAGCTGCGAGTCATGGGTTTCGTCGTAGCGCAGGACCGCACCAAGCACGTACTCGACCAGCGCGGTCAGGGCAGCGGGGTCGTCGGGCAGCCACCGGCCCGTCGAGTCGTCGCCGTATCGGACGACGGGGCGACCCGACTCCACGGCCTTGGCGACCGCCCAGAGCGCCTCGCGCTGGGCGACCTTCAGCGCGGCGCCCGGCAGGAAGGTGCGGCTGACCCCGGCTGCCCCGGCCTGAAGCTCAGCGACGGCCACCGCCAGCTCCGACGGCCCCAGGACGTAGCGGTCCTCACCTCGGGTGAGCAGCAGATGGGGTTGGTCCTGCAGACAGGACAGCAGCGCCTCGTCGGTGGTGTGGCGCACTACGAGGAGTACGGTGTCGCCCTCGATCGCGTGCCGGGCGAGCCGGCGGCGCGCCACCTCCGGGTCGAGCACCTCCTGCAGTAGTTCGGCCAGTGTCTCCGCGCCCTCGCGGCGCAGCGTCTCGCGCTCGTTGCGTACCATCGCCAGCCGCAGCGCCGCCACCGTGGCGATGTGCTGGACGACGGCGAGTCCCGCGGGCTGGGCGCCCTGACGCTCGCATGCGACCAGAAAGCCCGCCGGGCCGCCGGGCGCGGGCACCGGGAGGACGAATCCGCCGGGGATCGTCGGCGGGGCGTCGGTGGAAACGGGCAGGACAGCGGGATCCGGCACGGGAACGCCGGGCAGGAGCGGGTGGCCCTGCGGTGTGCAGAGATAGACGTCGTAACCCGACAGGTCTTCGAGACGGCGCAGAAGTGTGGGCGTGTCGAGATCCTCGGCGACCAGCCAGCGCAGCGCGCCGAAGACCTGGAGCTGCGCGCCCAGCCGGTGCCGGGCGTCCTCCTGGGCCGCGGCCGCGACTTCCTGGGCGACCGCGATGAACGGGACGGCGAGCGGTACTTCGAGAACCGGGAAGCCCCGCTCCTCCGCCGCCTGGAAGAACGCATCGTGCAGCGGGGGCATGTGCAGCTGCGCGGAGAGGGCCAGAGCGGATACCCCGGCGTCGTCCAGCCGCTCCAGGTAGGCGCGCTGTCCGGCCGCAGTACGGGGGACCGCCAGGCCCGCCGTCATGATCACCTCGGCGCCCAGGAGCCAGGGCGTGGGATCGGCAAGCTCGCTGGCGTGCGCCCAGGAGACGGACCGGTCCAGACCGGCGCTGCCGGCCTTCACGGAGAGCTGGAGCGCCGGGAAGGAGAGCAGATCACCGACGGTGAGTTTGTTGCTTGCCACACAAAACAGCGTACGGCTCTGTGGCAAACACAATTGTCGCTGGTCATCCGCGGGCCCCACACTGCATCGTCGCCCCTGCATGACCGGAAGATGGAGCACCCATGACGACCTCGATAACCGAGATAGAGACCTATGGTGTCGAGCGGATCCCGGACAAGGACCGTACAGCCCGCCCGATCGATCTGTTCCGGCTCGCCTTCGGCGGTGCCAACACTTTCGCGACCTGTGTGCTGGGCGCCTTCCCGATCCTTTTCGGCCTCTCCTTCTGGCAGGGTGTCGCGGCGACCGTCCTCGGTCTCGTGGCGGGTGCGCTCCTGCTGGCCCCGATGGCGTTGTTCGGCCCCGCCAACGGCACGAACAACGCTGTCTCCTCCTCCGCGCACCTGGGCGTGCACGGCCGGGTCGTCGGCTCGTTCCTCTCCCTGCTCACCGCCATCGCGTTCTTCTCGATCTCGGTGTGGTCCTCGGGGGACGCGCTCGTCGGCGGCGCGCACCGGCTCGTCCACGTCCCCGAGTCGGACGTGACCTACGGCATCGCGTACGCGATCTTCGCCGGGCTGGTCCTCGTCGTCTGCGTCTACGGATTCCGGTTCATGCTGCTGGTCAACAAGATCGCGGTGCTGGCGGCGTCGGCCCTCTTCGTACTCGGCGCCTTCGCCTTCGCGGGCGACTTCGACCCCGGTTACGCAGGAGCCTTCGCCTCCACGGCCGACCCACTGTTCTGGCCTTCGTTCATCGGCTCCGCGCTGATCGTGCTCTCCAACCCGGTCTCCTTCGGCGCGTTCCTCGGTGACTGGTCCCGCTACATCCCGGCCGGGGCTCCGCGCCGCCGGGTGATGGGGGCCGCGTTCCTCGCCCAGATCGCCACCCTGCTGCCGTTCCTCTTCGGCCTGGCCACCGCGTCGATCATCGCGTCGAAGGCCGAGAAGTACGTCGACCCTGCCGCCCCCAACTACGTGGGCGGACTGCTCGCGATCTCACCGGGCTGGTACTTCCTGCCGCTCTGCCTGATCGCCCTGATCGGCGGCCTCTCCACCGGCACGACGTCCCTGTACGGCACGGGGCTCGACTTCTCCAGCGTCTTTACGCGCTTCAGCCGCGTCCAGGCCACCTTCTTCATCGGTGCCCTGTCCATCGCGTTCATCTTCGCCGGCCGCTTCGCGCTCAACCTCGCGCAGTCCATCTCCACCTTCGCCACGCTGATCATCACCTGCACCGCACCGTGGATGATCGTCATGACGCTCGGCTACGTCACCCGGCGCGGCTGGTACGACGCGGAGGCTCTGCAGGTCTTCAACCGCCGCCAGCGCGGCGGCCGCTACTGGTTCACGCACGGCTGGAACTGGCGCGGCATGTCCACCTGGCTCGTCTCCGCCGTCGTGGCGCTCCTCTTCACCAACCTGCCCGGCCAGTTCGTCGGCCCGCTCGGCGATCTCGCGGGCGGCACGGACATCTCGCTGCTGGTCGGCCTCACCCTCGCGATCGTGCTCTACCTCGCCCTGCTCGCTGTGTTCCCCGAACCGCGCGCCGTGTACGGGCCGGCCGGGCCCCGATTCGTGCGGGCGTCGGATGCCCCGGTGCCGCCGATCACCGGTGACACCGGGGAGACCGTCACCGAGCCCGTCGTGGCCCACTGAGGCCTCGCCATCACCTACGTAACCGAACGCCTTGCGTTCCGGCCTCGACCGCCGGACGCCCGTGACCAGGAGCCGTGCATGAGCACCACCACTGTCCAGGAGGTCCGGACCGCTGCGGACGCGCTTGTCGCCGCCTTCGCCGAGGGCCGTCTCGACGACTACTTCGGCGCCTTCGCCCCCGACGCGACCTTCGTCTTCCACACCACCCCGCAGCGGCTCGGCTCCACGGCCGAGTACCGGGCGCTGTGGCAGCAGTGGGTCGAACAGGACGGCTTCCGGATCCTCGGCTGCACTTCGTCCGAACAGCTGATCCAGCACTTCGGCGACACGGCCGTCTTCAGTCACAACGTCGAGACCCGGGTTGCCACCCACACCAGCGAGGAGACGGTCCACGAACGGGAGACCATCGTCTTCACCCGCGCCGACGGCGGCCGCTGGGTCGCCGTCCACGAGCACCTGTCCGCCCGTACCGCCGCCTAACCAGGGGATACGCATGAGCACCACCTTCCGCAACTACATCGACGGTGCGTTCGCCAACGCCTCGGACGACCGCACGCTCGATGTGGTGGACCCCACCACTGGTGACGTCTACGCGACTTCCCCGCTCTCGGGGGCCGCGGACGTGGACGCCGCGATGGCGGCCGCGGCCTCGGCGTTCCCCATATGGCGCGACACCACACCGTCCGTACGGCAGCGCGCACTGTTGAAGATCGCCGACGCGATGGAGGCACGAGCCGACGAACTGGTCGCCGCGGAGAGCCGGGACACCGGCAAGCCGCTCCACCTCACCCGCAGTGAGGAACTCGCCCCCGCAATCGACCAGATCCGCTTCTTCGCGGGCGCGGCGCGCATGCTGGAGGGCCGCTCGGCCGGCGAGTACATGGAGGGAATGACCTCTGTCATCCGCCGCGAGCCGGTCGGTGTGTGCGCCCAGGTCGCGCCATGGAACTACCCTCTGCTGATGGCGGTGTGGAAGTTCGCCCCGGCGCTCGCGGCGGGCAACGCCGTGGTCCTCAAGCCCTCGGACACCACCCCGGCCTCCACCGTTCTGATCGCCGAGATCATCGGCGGTGTCCTGGAGGAGCTGGCACTGCCCCGCGGAATCTTCAATGTGGTCTGCGGTGACCGTGAGACCGGCCGTCTGATGGTGGAGCACCCGACCCCCGCGATGGCGTCCATCACCGGTTCGGTACGCGCCGGCATCCAGGTCGCCCAGAGCGCCTCCAGGGACGTCAAGCGGGTCCACCTGGAACTCGGAGGCAAGGCCCCGGCGGTGGTCTTCGAGGACGCCGACCTGGTGAAGGCGGTCGAGGACCTGGTGATCGGCGGCTTCTTCAACGCCGGGCAGGACTGCACGGCCGCCACCCGCGTCCTGGTCCACGAGACGGTCCACGACGAGTTCGTCGCCGCCCTCGCCAAAGCCGCGGCCGACACCAGGACCGGGCTGCCGGACGACCAGGACGTGCTCTACGGACCGCTGAACAACGCGGGCCAGCTCGCCCAGGTCAGCGGCTTCATCGAGCGCCTCCCCGAGCATGCCAGGATCGAGGCGGGCGGCCACCGGGTCGGCGAGCAGGGCTACTTCTACGCCCCGACCGTGGTCTCCGGCCTCCGGCAGGACGACGAGATCATCCAGAACGAGGTCTTCGGCCCGGTCATCACCGTCCAGTCCTTCACGGACGAGGCCCAGGCCCTGCGGTACGCCAACGGCGTCGACTACGCGCTGGCCTCCTCGGTGTGGACCAAGGACCACGCGCGGGCGATGCGGATGTCGAAGAACCTCGACTTCGGCTGTGTGTGGATCAACACCCACATGGCCCTCGTCGCCGAGATGCCGCACGGCGGGTTCAAGAAGTCCGGCTATGGCAAAGACCTCTCCGCATACGGCTTCGAGGACTACACCCGGATCAAGCACGTCATGACGTCGCTCTGAGGTCCGGCAACTCGTCGGCCGCGCCCCGGCCTGTCCCGGGGCGGGCCGAGGGGTCCACACCACCGACCGCGACACCCGGCAACTCCTCGCCCGCCTCATGCCCGGCACCGGATCGGGCGGTTGTCCCGGGCAACGGGCGGCCCATGTCCCGTTCCGTCGTACCCCAGCCGCTGTTCGTGCCAAGCGCGCAGTGCCTGACTGCTTGGAACCCCGGCCTTCCGCTCGACCATCCACCCGCTGTCTTCGTGGCCTCCTCGGGCGTCGTCGGCAGAGAGAACGGCCGCTCGACCTCCAGGGCCATGTGCCCCTGGATCCGCTCGGGATCGCAGGGCACCGCAGACACCGTCACCGGAACTTCGCGGCTGCCCGGCTGCCCGCGGTGCGTCACCGGTGCAGGGACTCGGCGACGGCCGGGTCCTCGAGCACGGTGACGCACCAGGCGAAGTGCTCGTCACCGCCGCCCGGCGCGAAGGCGTCGCTCGTGGCCATCGCATAGGCGGCCCGGTACAGCAGGAGGTCGTCGACCGCGTAGCCGAACTCGTCGGCGAACCGCGTGGTGAGCTGCCGGGTGATCTCCGGGGCGTGCTCGGTGCCCGCCGGGAAGATGGCCGCGGCCACGGCGGCGTCGAACCGGGGGTCCCCGCCCGTGGACAGGAAGCCGTAGTCCACGAGGGCGAGCGGCCGCAGGTCGTCGTCCACCAGCACGGTCTCCGGGAAGACGTCACCGTGGACGACCGCCTCGTCGGTACGGGGCAGCGAGCGCAGCTTCCGAAGCAGCCGGGCGCGCGTGTCGTCGAAGTCGCGGACATGCGTGGAGAGCCGGTCCGCGCACCGGCTGACCCGCCGGTCCACCAGGTCCGCCAGGGCGGATCCGAAAGTGGTGTGGCCTTCCCACAGCGGGCGTTCCTCGTCCAGCACAGGAAGGTGCTTGACCTCGTCGACGTCATGGGCGTCCGCGAGGGCGCGCAGCACGCCGACCAGGCAGTCGACCGCTTCGGGCAGCACCTCGTCCGGGTCGTCGGTGCGGATCCTGCCTGCCAAGGGCTCGCCGGTCAGCTCCCGCTCCACGGTCATCGGGACACCGTCGATGTCCTCGACGGCGAGGATCTCCGGGGAGCCGAACGGCAGGTGCGCCGCGGCATCGGCGTAGAAACGCTGCATCCGCCGCAGTTCGGATCCCCGTCGGCGCTCCCACACCTTGGCCACCGTTCCGTCCCCGAGTCGGTAGACGGCTCCCTCCACCGCCGCCTCGACGGGCCCGGCGTCGGGATATCCGGCGTCGACGAAATGTCGTACGCGCCGGGCCGTGGTGTCCCGTATCGCATCGGACATCTCGTGCCTCCTTCCGCCCCCGGCGTGAACGACCGGCCGGTCGGCGGAGCCGACGCCGGGACCATCTCCCACGGTAGGCCCCTCGCCCGCGCGACACCCGGTGACGGAGCGCTGCCGGGCGCCGTGCGGACCGCCACGCGTACACGGCGGAACAGTGCCGGCGGATCCTGCGTATCCGGAGCCGACAGTGGCTGTTCCTTCGTACACTGGCGGCCGTCGCCCGCCGACGGCCGCGTCCGGCCACTGCGCGGGGACCCGCCGACGGGCACCATGCACTGCGGCGTCCGTCGGCCGCAGCCCACTACCGCTAAACCGCCGCCTCCTACGAGGCAGCGGTCAGTCTCGCATCGTTCCTGATCTGGGCAAGATCCGTTTGAAGACGCCTAGTGAGGATGCCCAGGGCCGTGTCCGGTCGGCAGTGGACGCAGCCGGCACCCGCTGGCGAAACGCCTCCAGGGCCTGCTGCCGAGCCACCGGGCGGCACCGTCCGCTGCCCAGCACTCGCCAGTGTGCACGGCTAGACGTTCGTGCGGTTGAAGCCCGTACTGGATCAACACTCAGGCGCAGGCGGCCGCCTCTCCTCGCCCCGGCGCCGCTCCGCCCCGCGTCGTTCCTCATCGGCTTCCACCTAAGTGCCGCTGCCGTCCGCCGTCGTTGCCGTCACTGCCGGCGGCGACAGAGGTGGGGCGGACTGGGCGGACTCGCGCTGGCCCGTGGGGGGTGCTGGCGGGTATCAGGAGACTTCGTCGTCGCGGAGTGTGAGGTCGAGCAGGCCGGGGAAGCGGGCGTCGAACTCTTCCCGCCGCAGCCGGTTGAGTCGCTTGGGCCCGTCGTCGCGCTGCTCGACCAGCCCGGCGGCGCGCAGGACCGAGAAGTGGTGGCTCTTGGCCGCCCGGCCGACGGGCACGTCGAAGTTGCTGCAGCTCAGGGACCAGTCGGGATGGTCGGCCAGGGTGCGCACCAGCTGTATGCGGACCGGGTCGGCGAGCGCTGTCAGCGCGGTCAGCAGGGGGACGTCGTCGGGGTGCGTGAAAACGGGTGCCGGGCGGTGGCTCTTGCCCGGGGTCTTGTCCGTCATCGCTCGCCCCTCCTGGCGTTGCCCTTTGCGGAGTGTTCGATGGTCATCATACAGTGCGAGCGTTTGCTGCCCGTCGAACGCTCTCGGAGAGGTGGTTCTGCGTATGCGTGCGGTCGAGTTCCAGGAGTACGGCGGCCCTGACGTGCTGCGGGTCGTCGAGGCCGAGGTCCCCGAGCCCGGCGCTGGGCAGGTGGCCATCGACGTCGCGTGGGCGGGCGTCAACTTCGCCGACCTCAAGGCGCGGGCCGAGGGGTATCGGGTCGCCTCGCTGCCCCACCGCCCTGGCCTGGAGGTGTCCGGGCGCATCCGGGCCGTCGGCGAGGGCGTGACCGCGCTGAAGGTGGGGCAGGAGGTCGCCGGGCTCGTGCAGGGCGGCGGATATGCCGACGTGGTCGTTGCCGAGGCGGCGGCCGTGTTCGCTCTGCCCGATGGCATGGACCTGCGCACCGCGGCGACCGTGCCGACGGTGCTGCCGACCGCTCACGCCCTGGTGCACGAGGTGGGTCGGCTGCGGGCCGGGGAGAGCATCCTTGTGCAGGGCGCTGCCGGCGGGATCGGCACGGCAGTCGGGCAACTGGCCCGCGCGGCGGGCGCCGGTGCCGTGTACGGGGTGACCTCCAGCAAGGCCAAGGCCGAGCACGCCCGCGCGCACGGATACGACGACGTGTTCCTGGCCGACGCCTTCGACCAGGACGTGCGCCGCGCCACCGGCGGCAGGGGCGTCGATTTGGTTCTCGACCCGGTCGGCGGAGACACGCTGCGCCGCGGACTGGATGCGCTGGCCGTCTTCGGGCGCCTCGTCTCCTTCGGTAACGCGAGCGGCGCCGAGCCGTGGCAAGCCGGACAGGCCGGCCTTGCCGCCCGCGGCCTGTCCATCAGCGGCTTCTCCGTTTTGGCCCTTGCCGGCACGGCACCGGAGGCGTTGCGCGAGCTGACCAGTCGCGCGCTGCGCACCGTCGCCGAGGGGACCGTGTCCCTGCCCGTCACCGCGGAATTCGCGCTGCAGGACGCGGCCGAGGCCCACCGCCTCATGGGCGGCCGCACCTCCACCGGCAAGCTCCTGCTGCGCGCCGCCTGAGACGAGCACCCCCACGACCGGCGGGGGACAGGCACTCCTGCCGCGCCCAGCTCCGCACACCGACTCCGGACGTCCCGCGCTTCCAGAGCCTTCGATCATGGACGAAAACGATGCAACTCAGCAGTGCGCCGCAAGGCTTCTCGGCCGTGGCGGGCAAGGTGCCCGCCCCCTGTCTGGTCCTGGCCGGGGTCTGCGGGATCCAGTTCGGCGCGGCACTCGCTCCCCGCGTGTATCCGCAGGTGGGTTCCGCCGGAGTGGTGTTCCTGCGCCTGCTGATCGCGGGCGGGCTGCTGTGCGTGATGTGGCGGCCGCGGCGCGCGGCACTGAGCCGGATGAAGGGAGCCTGGCCGGCCATGCTCGGCGCGGGCACCCTGCTCGCCGGCCATCACATCGCGTTCTTCGCGGCCGTGGAAAGCAACGTTCCGCTCGGCGTCGTCGCCACGATCGAGTTCCTCGGCCCCTTCACCATCGCCCTGGCCGCTTCCCGGCGCCTGGCCGACCTGGTGCCAGCCTGCGTGGCGGCAGGCGGCGTGGCGTTGCTGAGCGGAGGCGGCGCGGCCTCCCTCCCGCCGGGCGGCGTCGTCCTGGCCGCCCTGGCGGCTTGCTGCTGGGCCGGATACATCCTCGTCTCCGCCCGCATGGCCAGGCTGATCGACGGAGGCCAGGGGCTGGCGGTCGTCTTCACCTGGGCCGCATTGGTGAGCGCACCGTACGGCATCCTGCACGGCAAAACGGCCCTGCTGGATCCGCACGTGCTGTGGGTGGCTGTGGTGGTGGCGGTCGCCTCCAGCGTCCTTCCCTACTCCCTCAACCTCGAAGCACTGCGCCGGATCCCGCCCCGGGTCTTCGGCGTGCTCACCAGCCTGGAACCAGCCGCCGGAGCCGTATTCGGCCTGGCCGTCCTGGGACAGCATCTTCGCTGGCCGCAATGGCTCGGCATTGCAGCAGTCGCCAGCGCCTCCGTCACGGCAGTACTCACGAGCCCCGAGAAGAGGTCCCGTGTCCGAGCCACAGGCTCCCCGGCCGCCGAAACGAGTGCTGCTCGCGAAGAGGCCGGAGTTCCTGCCTGTGGGGTGCCATAAGTCCGCATGTCCTCTGACCTGGGCGTTCGTCAGTTCCCCGTGACCTCCGTCAGGATGCATCGCTGTACTCGTGGATGAGTCCGCCGAGGACGTCGTGTCTCTGTACGCGCTGTGCTGGGAACGGGATGACGTTCGAGTCGTCGGCAGGGGCTCGCAGTTGCAGGGCCCGGTGCGGCCTTCCGGAGTTGCAGTGCTCGGCGTGCTCGGCGAGGACCTGCCGGGCGTGCCGCTCGTTGTGGATCAGGATCCGATCGGTGCACTCGGCGCGGACGCTGCGAATGCATCTCTCGGTGTGGGCGTTCATCTTCGGCGCCTGCGGCGCGCTCTTCAAGACCGATATGTTCTCGCTCGTGAAGACGGCGTCGAAGGCGTCGGTGTACTTCGCGTCCCGGTCGCGCAGCAGGTAGCGGAAGCCGGTAGCGCGCTCGCCGAGGTCGGGCAGCAGGTTGCGGGCGAGTTGGGTGGCCCAGGCGGCGGTGGGGTGGGCGGTGACGCCGAGGACGTGGACGGTGCGGGTGCCGGCCTCCATGACGAAGAAGACGTACAGCCGCTTCAGGGTCACCGTGTCGACGTGGAAGAAGTCCGCCGCGAGGAGTCCGCTTGCCTGGGCGCGGGGCGGGTACCGCCGGCCGACGGCCTGGCGAAACGGGTGCGCACCGCGTATTTCGACCGGCCCGGCAACCGCTGGCCGCTGCGCCTGAACGCGGAGCAGATCGAGTCGGTGGCCTACGCCTTCCACCTGCCTTCCATGGGTGGTTCTGTCGCGGAGGCCAACCGGTTCGGCCGGGCGTACGGCGTCGCGTTCCGCGCGGACCGGGCCACGGGAACCCTCCGCTTGACCCGCCCGCAGTGAGCAGCACACGCGAGCGGCAAGAGGCCAACGGCAGTCGGAGGGAATGTTCGCCGGGCGTGTGTCGTTGCACAGGCCGTGATGGTGAAGGGGACAGTGTCCCCGGGCCTCATCTATTGCCTGTGGGGACGATCGTTCGGCTGAAGCCCCGCAGAGCCTTTCGCCGCGTAGGCGACCGCCCTTCACGAGCACACCCTTTTCAGGGTCGGCCCCGGACAGCGTGCGCTGTCCGGGGCCGACCGTTGTCTAAGACCGTGTCCTATGTGGTGATCGCTCGTTGGGCTGTGCATGGGGCGGGGTACGTGGAGTTGGATTGTTCCGGACGGCCTGTGGGAGATCGCCGAGCCGCTGATCCCGCCGTCGAAGGTGCGGCCGCAGGGCGGGGGAACGCCGGACACGCCTGATGAGACGCTGTTCGCGGCGATCATCTACGTGCTGGTCAGCGGTTGTGCCTGGCGGGCCCTCCCGCCGTGTTTCGGGATATCGAAGTCGACTGCGCACCGCCGGTTCCTGATCTGGTCGCGGGCCGGGGTGTGGGGCCGGCTGCATGAGGCGGTGCTGCACCGACTCGATGACGCCGGCCTCATCGACGTCTCGCGCGTGGTCCTCGACTCCGCTCACGTGCGGGCTAAAAAAGGGGCGAACTCACAGGTCCGAGCCCCGTGGACCGGGGCAAGCCGGGTTCCAAGATGCACGTCCTGTCGGACGCGAACGGACTGCCCCTGGTCGTCGGTGTCTCGGCCGCCAACACCCACGACAGCGAAGCTCTGAAGCCCATGCTCGAGGGTCACCAAACGAGACATGACCCCCACCGCGGCCGCCACTTCAAGCCTCAGCGCCTGCACGCCGACAAGGCGTATGACGTCCCCCACCTGCGGAAATGGTTACGCGGCAAACACATCGGCGTGCGCATCGCCCGTAAAGGCATCGAGTCCAGCGAACGCCTGGGTCGCCGTCGTTGGGTGATCGAGCGAACGATGTCCTGGCTGTCCGGCTACCGCAGGCTCAGCCCCCGATATGAGCACGATCCCCGTAACTACCTGGCCTTTCTCGGCCTCGCGGCCGCCATCTGCTGCTACAAGCGACTGCTCCGCCTCACCACATAGGACACGGTCTAAGTCGATGATGCCGAGACCCGCGTCGGGTCGGCAGTGGGTGCAGGCGCTGGTGCCGTGGGCGAGCAGACGGCGGGCTTCGTCCCGCTCGATAGGCCGGCGTCGTTTGCCTGCCATGTAGCAGGTGCCCCGGTGGACCTGCACCGGTGGTCGACCGATACCGATGCCGAGCTCGACGATCCACTCGGGCGGCTCGGGCTTCGCCCGTCGGCCATGGTCCTGCTCGGCCTGCCGCTTGAGAAGCAGTTCGATCTTGCGGTCGATGCGGGCCAGCCACATCGCATGCCACACCCGCAAGGTGCGCAGCCGCTCAAGGTCGGGCGGCAAGTCGTCGAACATGTTTTTGATTCTAAGCGCGTGATCGACACCCGTCGCCCTCGCGTGTTCGATTTTATGTTCGATAACGTGGGGGTGGGAGGTGACCACGGTGAACCACGAAATGGCGCAGGTCGCACGGCCGACAGTCATGCATGTGCGCGGCCCGGAGCGTCTGCCGGAGGAGCTCTACCGGCAGCTGCTGGAGCTGCTGGCGGACCTCTCTCCGGTCGTGCAGGCGCTGCCGCCGTCCTGTGCGCTGGTCGAACTCAAAGGGGCCCTGCGCTACCACGGCACCGACGCGGCCCACCTGGGGGAGGTGCTCAGGGTCAGGTCCATCTCCCGCCTTGGCGTCGACGTCCGTGTCGGTGTCGGTCCCACGATCACGGTCGCTGCCACCGCCTCCGGCCAGATCCCCAGCCCGGGAGGCGTCCTCGCCATCGGCCCCGACCAGGTCGCCGACTGGCTCGGGCCGCTGCCCGTGGAGGCCCTGCACGGCATCGGCCCGCGCCAGGCCGCCGTCCTTCGCGACTACGGCATCCACTGCATCGGGCTGCTCGCCGACGTCTCACCCGCCACCGTGCAGCGCCTGCTCGGCGAGACGGCCGGCCGTCTCGCCACCGACCGCGCCCGCGGCATCGACCCCCGCCCTGTCGTCCCGCGCGCGCTGCCCGCCTCCGCCACCATGCGGCACCGCTTCACCCACCACACCCTGGACGGGGCCGCCGTCCGGGCCGCCCTCCTCGACCTCGTCGTCCAGCTCGCCCTCATGCTGCGCCGCCGCGGCCAGGTGGCCCAGGCACTCACCCTGACCCTGCGCTTCGCGGGCGGCACCACCTGGCACAAGACCCGCCGCCTGACGGAAGCCTCGGCCCACGACCAAGACCTACGCACCCTCGCCTACCAGCTGATGGACGCCGCCGGCCTCCAGCGCTCCCGGCTGACCGGCATCTCCCTCAAAGGCGAGGACCTCATCAGTGCCGACCAGGTCGCCCAGCAGATCAGCCTCGATCAAGCACGCGAGTCCCGGCTGGTGGCCGAAGGAACCATGGACCGCATCCGAGCCAAATTCGGCCCCGGCTCGGTCGGTCCCGCCTCCACCACCCGTTTCCGCCGCGTTTCGTAGCCTGTCCTCATCTTCTGGACTCACAAGCCGTCTCGAGGCCCTGGTTGACCGGCGCAGGCATCACTCAGGCACGGCCACCGGAGATTCGGCGTCGACTTCCAAACGCTCAGCGGCCTGGGCGAATTGATGGGCAGCGCGGTAGGGCGGCTTGCGACGAGGGCCGTCTGTCCTGGATCAGCACACCGGCACCGGTATAACTGCCCGGTCGTCTCGATTCCTGACAGCCGTACCGGATCGTGCGCCGCGGAAGGGGGTCAGCCGGTGAGCGCCTGCTGGCGGGTTTCGTGGCAGTCGATGACTGTGTCGAGGCCGACGAGTTGCAGGATGCGCCACACGGAGGGGGCGGGTGCGGCCAGGCGGAGCCAGCCGCCGGCCTCGGTGAGGGTGCGGTGGGCGATGATGAGTATGTTGATGCCGCTGGAGTCCATGAAGGTCACCCGGGCCAGGTCCACCACGATGCGGGGCCGGGGCACGCTGGAGACGTCCAGGGCCTGGTGGAGCGTGTCACCGGTCCGGTGGTCGATTTCCCCGGCCACGGTCAGTACGTGGATGCCGTCGGTGACGGTGGCCACGACGGACAGCTCGCCCGGCTGCACCGCCTGTTCGGTGTCCGTCACTTCTTCCTCAGCCATGTCGGGGATCCTGGCACAGCCAGATCTTCACGGGAACCGCTGCCCCGCATATGCCGGCCGATGCCGTGGTGAGACGGAGCCCACACGAAGGCAGCAGGCATCATCTTCCCCGGCCGGGGTACAAGCGTCCGGTGTGAACGGGGAGTGAAGGCGGCCGCGATGGAATCAGTGCCCGTGTACGAGGATGGCGCCACGCAGGGCGAGCACGCCATTCAGACCACGACGGCGCTGGACGGGGACGGCACAGTCATCGCCCAGGCCCGTCATCTGGCCGTCGAGTTCCTCACTCGTGTGCAGACCGACCACGGGCTGCCGGTCTCGCAGCGCGCCATGGACCTGACCCAGCTGGTGGTCAGCGAGCTGGTCACCAACGCCCGCAAGTACGCTCCCGGGCCGGTGTTGCTGGAATTGCGGATCACCGGTGACACGGTCGAGGTCGTGGTCTGGGACTCCGACCCCGTACTGCCCATCGCCAGGGCCGCGGACGTCGGCCGGGTGGGCCAGCACGGCCTGGAGATCGTCATGGCCGTCGCCCAGGGCTTCGAAGCGCAGCGCGAGCCGGTCGGCAAACGCATCACCGCCCGCATCGCCCTGCTGGACGACCCGGACGGGGCGGTCGCCGGACGCCGCCCCCTGTAACGGGGCGGGGCGGACGAGGGCAACGGGGACCTTCACACGAGCGGGCTGGTAGCCGGGCGCGGCGCAGGCACCCGACTGGGGCCGTCTTCCGCGAGGGGCCTCCACGCCGTGATCATCATCCAGCGTTTTCGCGGTGCTGACGCGGTTCCCGGCCATCCTGTGCTCGGGCGTTGTGAGAGACGCCGGGTCACTGCTGGTCGAGGAGGTACTGTCCCAAGCCGCTGCTCTCGCGCCCAGCTGCAAGATCACTCCTACGCCCTGTATGTCTGCGCCGGTATATGCGAGAGCATCCAGGGTCTGGAAAGAGCACGCTTCAATCTCGTCACCCAGGCAGCCCGGCCCGGTCCGCCCCTGCCGTGACCGGGGGCAGAAGATCAGATTGCCCCCGCAGGCGGGGAGGAGCATCGCGACCGCATCCGCCGACCAGCAGCGCGCTGTTCGTGGTCCTGGCCGCGTGGTCGGGCGGGTTCCTTTGCCACTGGCCGGCCGATGGGCGGATGCGCTGCGCAGATGTGGCATGCCCTCGCGTACGGCTGGGGCGTGCCGGATCGGTTGTCGCCGTCGGCGCGAGGCCTGACGCGGTATCGGCACGCTGCGGACGCGGGTGACTGAGGCAGGGCGCGGCTGGATGATCCGGGGCGGAGCGACCGGGGCCCACCCCACCGCACTTGTTTGTGCGGCGGGGTGGGCCGATGGACGTTTCTGATTACAGGCCGCAGGAGCCGCGGTCGAGGTGGAAGTAGCGGGCGTTGGCCCAGCGGCACAGCCGGATCCCGACGGTGACGCCGACGATGGTGACCAGGGCGGGCAGGTATCCGCTGGCGACCTGGACGATCGGGATTGCCGGGCACCCTCCGGAGATCGCCCAGCCCGTGCCGAACAGCACGGCGCCGGGAACCACGCCGGCGTGGATACGCCCCGGGGTGCGCCGGATTCGCAGCAGAGCGAACGCGCACACGATCATCACGACCGCGCCGGCGAAGGAGAGGAGCATGCGCAGGTCCTGGAAGGTGAACATGCGGTTCAGCTCGGTGTAGTCGCCGAATCCGATGTTGGAGACGGTGAAGCCGAGAGTCAGCCCAGTGATGATGTTGGCCAGCAGAATCGCACCCCGGGTACGCATCAGATCACCTTCCACAGCAGGAACGACACCACGACGGCGGTGCCGAAGAACACGGCGGTCGCGACCAGGCTGACCAGGCGTAGGCGGCCGCAGCCGTTGAGTCCGTGGCCGGAGCTGCACCCACCGGCCAGCCGGGTGCCGAAGCCGACCAGCACGCCCCCGAGGAACAGCAGGACGGTCATGGCGATCGGGTTTGCGGTGACTATGTTCCGGAATCCCGGTCCCATGTCGAAGCGGAGGCGGAACCGGCCGGAGGCGACCGCGGCGATCAGTCCGCCGAAGAAGATCGACGCCAGCAGGGCGGCCTGGGTCACCAGCGGGGCCGGGCCCGGGCCTGTCACCGAAGTGCTCTCATCTGCCGTCGGTTCGGCGTCCCTCTCGAGCAGCTGTGAAGTCCCGTACGGAGCCGACGCCGTGGGGCCGGTGCCGAAGTGCTCTGCCGTAGCTGCGGCGAGAGCGTCAGCGAGAGCGCGCTCGTCGGTGAACTCCTCGTCCATCCGCTCCAAACGGCGCTCCCTGCGCCAGTGCAACACGCGATCCCACGCGGACGACACCCCGAACGACCGGTCCGTGGTGAGGGCGTAGTTGATGGTGATCAGGGCGAGTCCGGCCGCTCCGGCCCACCAGGGCCAGTAGCCGCTCATGCGGGGCCTCCCATCCATTCGGTGAACCGAGTCCACCAGCCGCGTCTCGGTCTGGGCCGTTGCCCCGTGTGTCGAGATGAACGGTCTGGCGGCTGGAACACCGTTGGAGAGGGTGAGGGTCGATAGTGCGAGACCGGGATCGTCGAGGATGTCGGCCAAGCCCCCGTCTCCGATGCTGCGGACGCGGGTTCCGGTGGCTCGGGCGGCCTGACTGGTGTCGTCGGTGACCGGGACGCGGTCTCCTGTGGCCAGGGGTGTCGTGGTGCCGGGGCCTGCTGGAGTCTCTGCTCTGGGATGGCGGCATCGAACCGGTCCGCGCCGGTGGCGGCGACTTCAAGATGTCGCGCGCGGGCCCCGTTGGGCAGCAGGCTGATCGGCACACGCTCGCCGGTGAGTGACACCTGGTAGCGCGCACAGCCGAGCCACTGATCCTCGCTGTCGCAGTAGTAGTCGCGCCACCCTTGCAAGCTCGCCCTGAGCAAGGGGAAAAGGGGGCATCCTGCGGCGTGCGAGCAACTCACGTTGCTCCCTTCTGACCGGCGCACACCACCCGTTCGTGAGGGCGGTTGCCGTTCTCGGTCTCTTGCCCTCACCGCGCCCGGGTCGACGAACTGAGAAAGACGCGTGACGGCCTGTCACAACAAGGAAGGTGCCTCCATTTCTCGACCGGCCGAGATGGAACCACTGTTTCGGCGTCCGAGCAACTTCCGCAGCATTCCGAACGTGCCCGCCCAGTATTGCTGAGTGAGGTATGTCACGCGCTATCAGGTCGCGACGCAGCCCCACGACCGTCCCTGCCGCTGACGGAGTCGGTTGTTCGTGGAGACGGTGCAGATACGGGAGTCGTGTGTGGCGGACCTGTGAATCCGACTGTGATGAAACTGTTGATATTAATGGTCGGCAACAAGGGTGCGAATGAAGGAGAATCATGTGCCGACGTGCTGTCTGCCAGTCATGCCGGAAGGCGACCTACGAGGGCTGCGGCAGGCACGTGGAGCAAGTCCTCGCCGGCGTGCCAACCCATCAGCGGTGCACATGCCAGCCGGCGGGGCGCGAGTGTCTGGGCACGGGGGAGCCGAGAACTCGAACGGGACCGACTCTGGTCCAGCCGGACGCAGCGGTGCGGCGCACGCGCCTCCCTCGACTCCTGGACGGTTCAACTGGCCGCGTGAAGGGGCGCTGGTGGGACCGACTCATCGCGTGGATGAAAAGCCCAGCATGAGGCACGTGGAGACAGGGTGTGCTGCGCTCGCCGGAGGGGCGACCCGGGCCGGCTGTCAGGCGGCCGCACCCTCCCGGCGAGCGCGCTTTCGCTGCGGGCAGGCGACTTTACCCATGACGTCCTGGTCTGCCTGCCTCCCCTCAGAGCGCTACCCGGCCGTCGAGATCGCCGTCGACGTCCGCTGTGCCGGCCGGGCCTGCCCCTGCAGGCGTTGTCCGCGAACCGCCACCAGGGAGTCCGCCCCCAAAGTTCATGTCAGGGACCTCGTTCAGGCGGTTGTTTCGGAGGGAGCGTCACGGGTAAGCCCACGGGCACGCTTTCGGAAGGCTGAGTGCGGCCTGTGTGTGCTTTTTCACTGGTAATGCTTTTTGTGCCAGCAATTACTTCAATCCCGGCATCGCGAGATATCCCGCTCGGCAGACGCCCCATGTGTGTGCCTTTCGTAAAAGACTTGCAGAGGTGCCAGGTGTGTTCCTCCGTAAACGTGAGGGCCTGACAATCATCCCCGCCGGCCCGTGACACTCCTGTCTGGGCGGACGCTGATCGAAGTGACCCCCGGGCGGGGTTATGGCGCTCGGCCTCCGGGGGGAGTCATACGGGCGCCGCAGGGGCAGGCTCGGTTTCCCCCCGTAACCGGGCCTGCCTCTGCTTCGCATCACTGCGCACCGCGCGGCAGTCAGCCGCTCCGAATGCGCGGGCTGTGACATCGCCGGACTCATCGGCGCTGTATGGGTGGACCCAGGACCCAGGGGTCCCGTGGCGCTCACTCGCCCCCTTCTTTTTGAGTGAGCAGCCGCGTACACGGGGCAGGCAGACGCCCCCTCGTCTGCCTGCCCCATGGGCGGTGCCAGCGGCAGCCCGGTCCAGCGGGAAGGCGCGATGGGGCCGCCACCTGCGGCGCGACTACGGCCTTGCGGGGCGGGTCTGGGGGAGTACGAACGTTGTGGTGATCGGGGTGGGTGTCCAGGGACTGCTGGCGGACCGCTGTCAGTTGGACGAAAGGCTGGAGCGCGGTGCGATGGGGGAGGTGCGGGCCACCGACCAACTCAGGCCGTGGAGTTCTCACCGGACGGGCGCAGCCTGCTCGTAACCGAGGACCAGAGCCTTCGGGTGTGGCATCTGCCACCGACCGTGCTGGTCGGCTGCGGTTCCCTTAGTACTCCAGCCGTAGATCGTGATCTTCAGGTCTGATTCGCGGCTTGTCGGCGGTAATGGCTGGCCTGGGCTGGGGGCTGATGGCGGCGTCGCCGGACCAGCCGAGCCGGTGGGCTGCACCGTGCACGGGCCGAACGACGAGCGTGGTGAATAGTCGCTGGATCTCGCCGCAGGTGAGCGGGATCAGCCCGTCCGGGGCGGAATGGCGGGCGTGTTCGTCAGCGCGGACGACGGCGAGAAAGGCGTGGGCGAGCATGACCAGGGTGACCCAGCGAGACCACGAGCTGAAACGGCGGACCTGGTGCTCGTCCAGTCCGGCCAGGCCCTTTCCGGGGAAGGTCTCCTCCACCCGCCATCTCGACCCGGCGACCCGCACCAGCGTGGCCAAAGGCACCGCAGCCGGCGACCAGCAACGGTAGTAAGCCAGTTCACCGGTGGTGCGGTTGCGGCGGATCAGCAGTTGGTGGCTGCCGAGGCGGGGTTCGGCCAGGTCGATGACGGCCCAGTCGTAGAAGCGGTGCCCCTTGCCGCCGGCCGCTGCCGACAGCTTCAGCCAGGCCCACTTCGGCACCTTCACGGCCAGGGCATCCGCGCGGAACTTCCCCGCGCCCGTGGTGACTTCGGCCGAGCAAGCAACGGCGAGCACGTAGCCGACCCGGCGCTCTTCCAGCGCGGCCCGCAGCTTGGGGTTGCCGCCGTAGACCTCACGCCCGCGACCCAGCCGACACGGTGCCCGGCGTCAAGGAACCGGCCGATCATGCGGGCGGCCAGCTCCGGCTTGGTCGAGAAGACGGTGTCCTCGCCCAGTCCCGCCGCCCGGCAGCGGTCCGGGTCGCACGTCCACGAGCGCGGGACGTACAGCTCGCGGTCGATCGCCGCGTGTCCGCGGCGGCCTGCATAGACGAGGTAGACAGCGACCTGAGCGTTTTCGATCCTCCCGGCCGTGCCGGTGTACTGGCGCTGGACACCCACGGTGTGCGTGCCCTTCTTCACGTCCCCGGTCTCATCGACGACCAGCACCGCATCGTCGTCGTGCAGATGTTCCAGCACGTACTCGCGCACGTCATCGCGCACGGTGTCGGCATCCCACTTAGCCCGGCCGAGCAGGTGCTGCATTCCATGCGGACTGGCCTGCCCGGCCCACTCGGCGATGCTCCAGCAGTTCTTGCGCGACAGGTCCGACAGCAGCCCCAGCACCAAGTTCCGCACCCGACGCCGGGGTTGAACCCGCGCGAACCGGCCCGCTATCCGGGACATCGGGACCTCGAACGCCTCCTGCCAGCGGGCAGGGTCTACGCTGTGACTCGCGGCCACCGCATGATCTTCAGTCTTCACACACCGATGATCAACGGTGGCCGCGCCCGTCTTCACCGCCCCTCGGTCACGACGTGCGAAGACGGGGCCGCATCCCTTCCGTGTCCCGCACGGGGCACGCAGCGTTCGCCCGCCGTCTCGTGTCAGGAGGACACATGCAACGCGGTGAAGTCTGGTGGGTCGACTTCGATGAGCGACGCCCGGTGGTGCTGCTCTCGGACGAGGAGTCATCCGGGTTTCAGGCGATGCAGGTCGTTGCGCCAGCGGGCGTCGACATCAGCGGCCTGGGCGTTGAAGTGGCCGTAGGAGCCCCGGAAGGACTGCCCTTCGAAGGCGTGCTGCGGTTCGCGTTCCCGCGTCCAGGCTTTACTCCGTGCACATGGCTGACCACCGTGGCCCGGGACGATCTGATCGAGCGGGCGGGCGTGTTGTCCTCCGTGAAGCTCAGCGAGGTTGGAGAAGCCCTCCGTGCCGCTGGAGAGAGGAGGGAGTGGACCCCGATGACGGCTGCCAGGATCAGCGAGATCAAAGATGCCCGCCGTCTCGAAGGACTCGAGTAGCGGACGCCTGTGCTGCCCAGCTCGACGGCGGGTGCCTCCAGCCGGTGACACCGGCCTGGCACCCGCACGGGTGGTGCGCCCCGTGGGGACGCACCACCGCTGGCCGTGTCCGCGCCGGTTCGTGGCTCCGCCCATCGCCTTTCCCTGTGGCGGTGGGTGGCTGTATGCCGGCAGCGGGCGAAGACGATGGCGACGGGCTGGTCGCTGTGGCTTGTGAGGTGCAGAAGGGAGTTCGGGGGAGTGCGCGCGGGACTCCCCGGCTGGAAAGCGGTGTCGGATGCCGGTGCTGCAGTGCCAGGTGCGGTCGTTCCAGTCGATGTTCTGCAGGCACACGCGTGCCTTGTAGCCGTGGTCGTCCCAGTAGAAGCCGATGCTGTCCTACTGGTTGCGGACCATGTGATACCAGGTGATCCGCTCGTAGCTTCCGCCGTGCTTGCGTTCGAGCATCATGAAGCAGTTGGCGTTGTTCCACGAGCGGACCACCGTGACAGTGGCTACGGGCGCTGATCTGTGACGAGTTAGAGGCAACCCGTTGCAAACGGCCGAACAATTCGGACGCTGACGAATTGACACCGATGTCAGGTCAAGCCATCAGGCTCAGCGCCGGTTCGACCGCCGACGTCGCGGCCAGCAGGCGCCCGACGAGGTCGGAAAGCCGCACCGCCTGGCCGGGGTTGAGTCGGGGGTCGCAGGCGGTGCGGTACCGGTCGGCCAGGTAGGCATCATCGATGTCCGCGTCGACGCACTCGGTGACGTCGTCGCCGGACACCTCCAGATGGACGCCACCCGGAAGCATCCCCGTGTCCAGGCAGGCCGCGAAGAACGCGTGCAGCTCCTCTTCGATCGCCGGCATCGTTCGGGTCTTCACGCCCCTCGCGCTGGTCGTCCCGTTGCCGTGCATGGGGTCGCTGACGAAGCGGTCGGCGAGTCCCGTGTCCGCCGCGGTGGTGAGCAGCTCCCGGCAGCGTTCGTAGGCATGGGCGCGGCCCATGCGGAAGATGAAGGTCAGCCGTCCGGGCAGGTTGTCCGGGTTGAGCACGCCGTGCAGGGAGAGCAGGTCCTGCGGGGTGCAGCCGGGTCCGACCTTGACGGCGATCGGATTGGCGATTCCCGTGGCGAACTCGATGTGCGGACCGGTGAGGGAGCGGGTGCGTTCCCCGATCCACAGCAGGTGCGCGGACAGGTCGTACCGGTTGCCGTCCTCGGGGCAGTGCCGGGTCTGGGGCCGTTCGTAGTCGAGCAGCAGGGCTTCGTGGGAGGTGAACACGCCCGAACCCGCCATGAACGAAAGGGCTTTGCTCGATTCCTGGTAGGTGCGCAACAGGTTGCGGGGGTTGGGTGTGCGTCCTCGTTCGGAGAAGTCCACGGAGTTCACGGCGTCGCCGAAGTAGGAGGGCAGGGCGAGTTCACCGCGTCGCTCGACGGGTGAGGAGCGGGGTTTGGCGTACTGGCCGGCGATACGGCCGACGGTGACGACCGGGGCTCCGGAGGCCGCCGTGATCCGGTCGGACATGGTGCGCAGGAGGTCGACACGGTTCACCACGGAGCGGGGGGTGTTGTCCCGGAAGGTCTCCGCGCAGTCCCCGGCCTGGAGGAGGAAGGCGGGCGTCGAGAGTTCGGAGCGCAGGGTACGGCAGTCCGCGGCCGACACGAGCGGGTCGACGTGGCGGAGGACCCTGCGCACGTGCTCCGCTTCGGACGCGTCCGGCCACCGCGGCTGGTGGTGCTCTCCCGAGACGGCCCGTGCGCCGTCCGCCGTCGGCCCTTCGTTCACGGACGAGCTCGCCGCCGCCCCGGCCGCGAGGAACCGGGGGTTGAAGACCTCGTGCACGAGCACCGTGACGCGGTTGGAGAACGCGATTTCGTAGGCGCGGCCGGGCGAGCCGGCCGGGAGCATGCCGAAGCGGTCGGTGGTGACCCCGGTGGCGAAGATCCGACGCCGCTCGAACAGCCCCAGTTGCCGGGTGTGCAGTCCGAAGGGCGTGTCGCCGCTGGGTATGACGTGGTCCCGGTCGCTCCGGCGGAAGGTGATGAGGTTCTCGCTCACCACCGCGCCCGCGCTGTCACGCAGCCGGGAATGGCGGATGCCCAGGTCGGTGTGCGGGACGGCGTCGAAGACCTTGGCGAGATGGCCGGACGGTGGAAGCGAACCGATGTCCATGTCCGGCAGCACCTCCGCGGACAGCGTGGAGCCCACGAGCGACTGCAGCAGTACGGTCGTGGATCCTTCGTTGTGCAGCAACATGCGGGTCGGCGAGGGCATCGCAGGTGGCGCCGCGAATTCGGGGTACGCAAACAATCGAAACACCCTTATTTCATGGAATGGTCATCGTGATGCATGCGGATGGGGACGCGGGCGAGCGGCCGGCGCGCCGACGGGGTCTCTCCTCGGGTGACCCGCGTTCAGGCCGTGGCGGCCGGCTCGGCGTGCGCACGGGCCTCGGCGACCGCCTGCCCGATCAGCTTCGCCGCCACCTCGGCGCCGTTGCTGGTGGGCGCGATCGCCCGCGATGCCTCGGCGGTCGTCCGGGTGAACGTGTCCGACGCGGAGAACGCGTCCTGCAGAATGCCGAGGAGCGTCGCCGCGTCCGGTTCGGTCACCGTGGTGTAGCCGAGCAGCGCGAGGCGGCGCATCGCCTCGAGTTCGTGGTATTCGTCGCGGCCGCTGAGCACGTAGGCGACAGGGGCGTTCATCACCGCCATCTCGGTCACCGAGATCCACCCCGGGGGCGAGAGCACGACCTTGGCGTGCTTCACCAGGGAGTGCCAGTCGGTGACGTAGTTGAGGAACACCACGCCGTCGATGTCCTCGGTGAACTCCTGCCTGCCGATGACCACGAGCCGGGCCTGCGGATGCGCCGCCCTCAGCTTCTCGAAGGCGGTGAGGTAGTTGGCCAGCAGGCGGTCCTTGTTCTCGGTGAACATCGTGGTGCCGCCGAACCCGGCGACGATGTACTGGCTCCCGGCGAGGCCGAATCGTTCGTCGACCTCCTCGCGCGGGGCCGGATCGGCGGCGCACGCGTCGCGCACGATCGGTCCGACGAAGTGGCCGGTGCCCGCCGCGATGGCGCGGAACACGGGAGTGCCGCGGTCGAGTTGGTCGACGGTCGGCTTGTCCGTGAGTACCGCCCGGGCGCGCCGTGTCACCCAGTCGAACAAGGTGGTGAGCGAGGAGCGGATGGCGTCCACCTCGTCCGTGTCGCCGACGGTGAAGCCGGCTTCCACCAGGCTGTCGTTGTCGAGCTGGCCGAGCGTGAAGTCGTAGCGCTCGGTGATCAGGACATGAGGAACGCCCGAAACCTCGGCTGCCAGGCTGGCGGCCACGTTGTAGTCGCTCACCACGACGTCGGGTCGGACGGCGGCGATGAGGGCCACTGCGTTGAGCATCCTGTCGCCGCTGATGAACGTCCGGTCCAGATAGCCGGTGACGTACGTGGTCCAGTCGAAACTCCGGCCGAGCTGCGAGGTGTTGGCGTGGTCCCGCTCGGCCGGCGCCACATGCACGTGTACGCCGTGGGCCTCGAACATCGGGGTGAAGACCGCGCTCTTGGAGCCGAGGTACACGTGCTGCTCGGACTCGGGAAACAGCTCGCGCACCTTCGCGGCGACCGCGAGGGCCCGCATGTTGTGACCCGTGCCGGTTTCGGCCGGGAGGTAGAGAACCTTCATCTGAAGGACGCCTTTCGGGTTGGGCCGTGGGCGGCGGGGCCGGTCACGGCGGCATCGGACCGAGGCCCCCGGGCACGGCGTCGCGGACGTCACGCGCACCCGCCGCCGCTTCGTCGCGGCGGGGGAACAGGGTCGTCAGGAGGGGGAGCCGGGCGGCGGCCCCGATGCCGGGGCCCCGCGCGGAGCAGGGCGGAGGGCGCGATCAGGACGGACGTGGGCCGCATCGGGCTTGGGAGCAACTCTCCCGCCCCGCCCCCGTGTGAGTGTTTACTGGCGTGCCGTCCAGTATGCTGTCATCTCTTGGCAGCGTGAAGGACGCCCCTTCATGGGCCGGCCGGGGGCGCTCGCCGATCAGGCGTTCGCCAGCTCCATCACGTACCGGCCGTAACTGGACGACGGCGAGATCTCCTTGCCGAGCAGGGCCAGTTGCTCCTTGCCGACGTAGCCCATGCGGTAGGCGACCTCTTCAAGACAGGAGATGCGGATGCCCTGGCGCTTCTCCAGCACCTGAACGAACATCGCCGCCTCGAGGAGGCTGTCGTGCGTACCGGTGTCGAACCACGCCGATCCTCGACCCAGGTTGACGAGCCGGGCGCGCCCCTCGCGGACGTAGGTGAGGTTGAGATCGGTGATCTCCAGCTCGCCGCGCACCGACGGGGTGAGCCGGGCGGCCCGGCTCACCGCGTCGGCGTCGTACATGTACAGCCCCGTGACGGCGAGGTTGGAGGCGGGCGCCACGGGCTTCTCCTCCAGGGTGACAATGGTCCCGTCGTCGTCGACGGTCGCCACGCCGTAGCGCTCCGGGTCGCTGACCGGGTATCCGAACAACGTGCAGCCGTCGAGCCGTTCGGCCTCCTGGCGGAGCATGTCGGGCAGCCGGTGCCCGTAGAAGATGTTGTCGCCGAGGATGAGACAGATGTCGTGGCCGTCCGTGAACGGTCCGCCCAGGACGAGGGCTTCGGCGATCCCGCGCGGCGCCTGCTGCACGGTGTAGGTGAGCGAGATACCGAGGCGAGCGCCGTCACCGAGGAGCGACTGATAGGTCCCCACGTGGTCGGGGGCGGAGATGATCAGGATCTCCCGGATGCCGGCCTGCATCAGGACGGACAGCGGGTAGTAGATCATGGGCTTGTCGTAGACCGGCAGCAACTGCTTGGAGTGCACGCTGGTGAGGGGGCGCAGCCGGGTTCCGGAGCCGCCGGCGAGGATGATGCCGCGCATGGGACTTCCTTCGGGTTCGTCGGTCGTCTGTCGCAGGGATGGGCGGCGCGCCCGTCAGGCGACGCTCTCGCTCATCAGGGGCTGCCACCAGGCGGCGCTGTCGCGGTACCAGGCGATTGTCTCGGCGAGCCCGTCCTCGAAGGCGACCTGCGGACGATAGCCGAGCGCCCGCAGCTTGCCGTCGTCCAGTGAGTAGCGGCGGTCGTGGCCCTTGCGATCGGGCACCGGCCGCACGGACGACCAGTCGGCTCCGCAGGCGTCGAGGATCAGACCGGTGAGGTGGCGGTTGGTCAATTCCCTTCCGCCGCCGATGTTGTACACCTCCCCGGGTGCACCCTTGGCCAGGACGAGGTCGATGCCACGGCAGTGGTCGTCGACGTGGAGCCAGTCACGGACGTTGAGTCCGTCGCCGTACAGCGGCACCGTCCCGCCCCGCAGCAGTGTGGTCACGAAGAGGGGGATGACCTTTTCCGGGTACTGGTACGGGCCGTAGTTGTTGCTGCAGCGCGTGATGCCGACGTTCAGGCCGTGGGTGCGGGCGTACGCGAGGACCAGGAGGTCGGCGCCCGCCTTGGCGGCGGCGTAGGGGGAGTTGGGAGCCAGAGGCCACTCCTCGGTCCACGAGCCGGACTCGATCGAACCGTACACCTCGTCCGTGGAGACGTGGACGAACCGCGGCACGCCTGCGTACAGGGCTGCCTGCAGCAGGTTCTGGGTGCCGAGCACATTGGTGTGGACGAATTCGGCGGAGCTGTGGATGGAGCGGTCGACATGGGTCTCGGCGGCGAAGTTCACCACCGCGTCCACATCGGAGAGCAGGCCCGGGACGAGCAGCGGGTCGGCTATGTCTCCCTCGACGAAGCGCAGCGCGGGATGTGCCGCGACCGGGGCGAGGTTGGCCAGGTTGCCCGCGTAGGTCAGTTTGTCGAGCACGGTGACGCGATCGGCGGGAATGTCCGAGCGGCCGTCAAGAAGCCTTCTCACATAATTACTGCCGATGAAACCGGCGCCACCCGTGACTAATACGTGCATGAATTATCTCGCCCTTCGACGGTGTTACTCGCGGTTTTGCGGTGTTCCGCACCGTTCCCAGGGATGCAAGACGGAAGGAAACCGGAATGAGATACCCGTTTCCTCGTTGCCCCCGTTCGCTCCGGGCACGTCTCTGGCCGAAGCGATCTACAAGGATCGTAGAACATCGAACATGCCTGCGCAACACTATACTAGCCACCCCGCTAGCGAGGTGATGCGATGCTGATCACGTATCGGGTAACGAGTTCCCCAAGTCCGCACTTGGGAATCGTAAGCGGAATATTTCATTCCTCAAGTTGTCACACGGATGAAAACTCTGTTACAGACGATTGACCGACGGCGGATCGTCAAGAACTTCAGTCACCCCTTGCACGGCCGCGGTCCGAAACATTAGTTTCAGGTGACATGGAACATTCCCTCACATCGTTATCCGAGCCTCTGCCCCCGGAGACAAGGGATCCGTCGGCGCTTGTCGAGGCGGGCACGGAGGTGGCGCCAGGAACGACCGTGGGTCCCGGCGCGTGGATCCGCTTCGGCACCGCCGTGCGCGCGTCCGTCGTGGAGGGCGGTGTCTTCATCGGGTTCCGCTGCCGGATCGACAGCGCGCGCATCGTCTCGGGCTGCCAGATCGCCTCGATGTCCCGCATCGGCCGGTCGGGGGCCGCTCCGGTCCTCGTGGAGGCCGGGGCCTGGATCGGCGCGCGGGCCGTGGTGGATCCGGGGGTCCGGATAGGCCCGGGGGCCGTGGTCGCGGCCGGCGCCCATGTCACCGCCGACGTGCCCGCGGACACGATCGTCGTGGGGCGCCCGGCGCGCGTCCTGCGCCGGCGCGATGTCGTCGAGGACGGGGCGCCCGACTTCACCTCCGTCGTCGCCCGCGTACGGGCCCGCGCCGACTTCGGCCGCAAGCCCCTGCCGACCGGGTGGACCTCGGACGGGGGCGGACTCCTCGACGCGGACCTCTCCGGCGGCCCCGCCGTCCATCTGGGTGCCGCAGTGGTCGCCATGGGGCGCGCCGACGGCCCATCGCCTCGGGGCGGCCTGCGGGTCGGCCCGGACGTGCGGATCGGGGCCGGGTCGGTGCTGGAGGGCTCCGACGGCATCGACATCGGCCCGGGCACGGAGCTGGGAGCACGGGTTCTCGTGGTCTCCAGCGGCCACGATCTGACGCGGCGTTCCCTGCCCTGGCAGGGCGGCCCCGTCGTCGTCGGCGCCGGCGTCCGGGTCGGCGCCGACGCCACCCTGGTCGGCCCCTGCGCACTGGGCGACGGAGCCGTGGTCGCCCCGGGCGCGGTCGTCGTCGGTGACGTCCCGGCCGGACACACCACCGCCGGGGTCCTGGCGCCCCGCCGGGGGAGCCGTCCGTGAGATTGCTCCGACGCCCCACCCGACCGGTCGGGGGCACACGGCGAGCACCCTCGCCCCCGCCCGCGAGCTGCGCCGCCAGGCACCGGAAGCCGAACTCACCGTGCTGTGGGCTCGTCGCGCTCCACGTTCGGCCCCCTCTTCGGCGCGGCCGGGGTCACGGCGACCGACACGACGGAGAGCACCGCCGGGCACGTGCCGCGCACCGGTCTGCGGCGCGAGCTCGGCGGGACGACGTACATCGGCGCCCTCGCCGGCCCCGCCTTCCCGGACGGCGAACAGGTGCTCGGCCATCTGGCGCACTACCGGGAGCGCCGACCGACCTGGTGGCCGGCATCCAGGACATCCCTCTCGGCATCGGCGGCTTGTCCCACGCGTTGGTCACTGACCGCCATGACGTGCCCCTCCGCCACCTCGGCGAGAGGGTACTGCGTCCTCGTCCACCGGCGGCTGCGCCGGCAGTACCCGGACCCACGGCTCGTCCTGCTGACCCATGAGGGCGTGGAGGCTCCGGACGGAGTGGTCGTGCGCGGCTTCCTGCCCGGCCGGATGAAGCTGCCGCATGGGGCCGACTTCCTGGTGCCGACGCCCGGCTGGGCGACGGCGACGGGGGCGGCCGTCGCGCGGGTTCCCACCCTCTTCGTCCTCGGCGGACCCGGCGAGTACCACGAGGCCGAGGAGTTCGACCGGTTCACCGACACGGCCTCCCCGCCTTCACCGCACCGACGATCGATCAACTTGCTGACATAGCAGGGTAGTTCACCGGCAACCGCGCCACTGCAACATCGCCTGTCCGGCTCACCGCGGCCCGCGGCACCGGCCCGGGCTGCGCACACCCCGCGGCCGCTGCCCGCACCGCTCACGCCGGCCGCTCCGGCCTCCTGTCGCCCGCCGCGACCGCACGCACTCCGGAGTGACCGGCGGGGGTGCGACAGCACCGACAGGGCTCAATGCCCGGGCAAACCGGTGCCGTTGGTCTCCGGCCCTGCTAGGATCCTCGTAATTCGATGTTTCACGAAACACGAACACCGGGAGCGGCGAACAAGCCCATGCAACGAAAAGGAACCTGATGACCAGTCCTCCCTCCCTGCGCGCCTTCGTCCTGAAACACCTCCTGGACGACCACGCCCGCGTGCCCGCGGTCCTCGGCCGTGACTCCACCGACGTACTCACCCCCGACCGCACCCTGCGCGACGCCGCCCTCGCCCTCCTGGTGCTGCCCGGGCCGGGCGACGAGGTCCTCGTGGCCCGGCTCTTCGCGGCACTCCGGGAGTTCACCGATCCGGAGCAGCCCGGCTTCCGCGAGCTGCTGGACGTCACCGGAGCACCCCACCCGGTCGGCGACGTCCGCACCCCCTCGGTGCAGGCACTGGCCGCCTGGGCCTTGCATCGGGCGGGCACCCTGCTGAACGACGCCGCGCTCACCGCCGAGGCCCGGGAGCACCTGCTCCGCCTGACCCGGGCGGTCCTCGCGCACAGGTGGCCCGCCCGGCTCGACCGCTCCTGGTCCACCGTCCTCGACGGAGCGAGCCCTCTGGAGGAGACCGCGGTCCTGATCCTGGCCGCCGACGCCGTGGCCGAGGACGGCTCGGCCTTCCTCCACGAGGCCGCGGACCACCTGGAGCGGTACGTCCACGGCGACGCCGTCTGGGCCTGCCTCACCCCGCGGGGTGAACCGGACACGCTCCACGGCCACCGCACCCGGGCGAGCGCCCTGGCCGCCCTCGCCTGGACCGCGCTCCACAAACGAGGCCGCAGCGGCGCGGCCGACCGGGCACGGCGGGTGCTGCTGCACGTCCACGCCCACCACGGCCACACCGGTGCCCACGGCTACTGGGACCGCAGCGACGCCCACTCCGTGGTCCGTGTCGACCCGATCGCCGCCCTGCACGGCCGCCCCGATTCGCCGTTCCCGTCGAAGCTCGTCGCCGACCATGCCCTGCTCGCCCTGGCCGCCCGCGGCGCCGCCCCACTCGGCACCGGCGACGCCGACACCGACGTACGCCTCAAGGCGCTCGCCGAGGAGGCCACGGCCGAACTGGAGCGGTACGGCGACCCCTTCGCCGGAGGGGTTTTCCACGGGCAGGGCAGCTGGTTCTCCACCCCCGTCGACCCGACCGTCCCGCTCGCCCGGCATGTCATGGTGCCGCCGCGCAGCACCGGCTCGTTCGCCGTCGGCAACACCACCTACGTTCCCTTCCACGGCAAGCACGCCCAGACCCAGTTGCTGGCCCTGGCCGCCCTCGGCGACGGGGTGCCCACGACGCGGAGCGCGCCGGCCCTGGTCGAGCGGCCCGAGCCGGAGCCGTTCGACAACGACCTCGGCCACGTCACCACCGCGCCCCTGTCCGAGGACCGGATCGATGTCGCCCAGTACCTGCGCTGGCTCCGGTCCACCGCCTCTGGTCTCGGGTACGGTCTCACCCCCTACCGTTCACCGCTGAGCCTGCGCTCCGACCGCACCGCGCAGACCTTCTCCGTGCTGCACGTGGTCTCCGATCTGATGGCCCTGGGCGAGCCCGTGCCGAACGTGCCGGGCGTGCTCACCGGCGTCTTCGCCACCCAGAACCCCGACGGCGGCTTCGGCGAACAGCCCTCCCTGCCTTCCGAGACGTTCACCACGTACTGCGCGGTCCTGACGGCCGTCGTCCTCGGCGGCGGCGACCACCCCGCCTTCGACCGCGAGCGCTGCGTGGCGTTCCTGCGGTCCTGCCAACGCCCGGAGGGCGGGTTCGGAAACGCGCCCGGCTACCCGTGCGACGCCTGGCACTCCCACCTCGCCACGCTCACCCTGGTCGCCCTCGGTGCCCGCCCCGAGCGGGAGGACGATCTGGTGGCGTACCTCCTCGACTGCCAGAACCCGGACGGGGGTTACGGCAACCAGCCCGGTACGCCGTCGGACACGTTCGCCACCTTCCGCGTGGTCGGCGCCCTGATCGCGCTCGGCCTGCGCCCGCCGCACGCGGAGAAGACCGTCTCGTGGCTGCGCGGTCTGCAGACGGAGGCGGGCGGCTTCCGCTACCGGGAAGGCGGCGCGGAGAGCTTCGTGGGGTCGTACCACGCCATCGCGGCGCTCTACATGCTCGGCGCCCTGCCCGCCGACACCGAAACCTGCAAGCAGTGGATCGCGATCCGGCAGAGCGCCGACGGCGGCTTCTCCCGCGCACCCGGCGGCCCTTCGGAGACCACCGACGAAGGGTTCATCGCGATCCAGGCCCTCCACATGCTCGAAGGGAAACTCAACCGCTCCTGGGCGGTGATGATGACATGACCAGTACCTCACCCCTCTCCGCGATCCCGACCGCGACAGACCCGAAGACCGCCGCGCCCTCGGCGCGAACCGTGTCCCTGCTGGCGTTCGCCACGATGTTCGTCATCGGAACGGACACCTTCCTCGTCGCGCCCCTGCTGCCGACCCTGACCCGCACCTTCGACGTCTCCTCCGACATCTCCGGCTGGATGGTCAGTGCCTACGCCCTTGGCTACGCGGTCTTCGCCCTGATCGCCGGGCCGCTGTCGGACGGGCGCGACCGTCGCCGGGTGCTGCTGACCGGGCTGGTGGGATTCATCGTGATGACGACCCTGTGCGGATTCGCGCAGGACTTCTGGACGATGATCCTATTCCGGTTCCTCGCCGGCGTGAGCGCCGCGTTCGTCTCCCCGCAGATCTGGGCCTCCATCCCCGTCCTGGTCAAGCCCCAGGAGATCGTGCGCACCATGGGCTTCGCCACGGCGGGCCTGTCGATCGCGCAGTTCGCCGGCATCCCCCTCGGCAGCTGGCTCGCCGCCGACTCCTGGCACCTGCCCTTCTGGACCATCGGCGCGGTCTCCGTGCTGCTGTGGTTGCTGCTCGCCCGCTACTTCCCGTCGGTACCGGGCCGCCCCGGGGCCGCCACCGGGGCGCGGGCCGTCCTCGGCACCTACCGCACGGTACTCGGCGCAGGACGCCTGCGCTGGTTTCTCCTCGGCTACCTGGTCTTCCAGACCGGCAACTTCGAGGCCATCTCGTTCTTCGGGTCATGGTTCACCAAGGACTTCGGCCTCAGCGTCGGGTCCGTGGGTACGGCCATGATGGCGGTCGGCGCGGGCAACGTGATCGGCTCGCTGTTCGGCAGCAGGCTCGTCCAGCGCCTCGGCCTGTACCGCTCGCTGCTGACGGCCGTACTGGTCATGGCCGTCCTGTACTGCCTGGTCCCGCTGTCCCCGAACCTCCCCACCGCGCTGGTGCTGCTGGCGCTCGTCATGATGGTCGGCGGATTCCTCTTCCCCGTCTTCATGAGCGTCCTTCAGCAGCAGACCGAGACCGCCCGCGGCACGGTCTCCTCGCTGGCGAACTCCGCCATGTACGTAGGCACCACCGTCGGCGGCGCCGTCGGCGGCGTCCTGCTCGGCAAGGTCGACGGCTTCTGGGGCGTGGCCGCGTTCACCGTCGCCGCGTACCTGGTCTCGCTCGCGGTGTACGCCGCCGCCGGCGCCTTCCGCAAGCAGGAGGCCGGCGCATGAACACGGCCGTGCTCTTCGACCGGTACGGGGCACCGGACGCGCTGTACGCCACCGACGTGCCCATCCCCGCCCCAGGACCCGGCGAGGTCGTGGTCCGCTACACCGCGATCGGGGTCAACCCGATCGACTGGAAGATACTGAACGGCGGTCTGCGGGCGCACATCCCCATGGAGCTGCCCGGCGGCTGCCTGGGCGTCGAGGCCGCCGGAGTGGTCGTCGACGTCGGCGGGGGCGTACGCCGGTTCCGGGTCGGCGATCCCGTGATCCGGCACGGACGGCCCGGCACCTACCGGGAGTACGAGGCCGTCCCCGCGTCCCAGGCGGCCGACGAACTCACGCCCCAGCCGGGCCGGTTCTCGGCCGAGCAGGCCGCTGTCCTGCCCGTGGCCGCGGGCACCGCCTACTCCGCTCTCCGCCAGGTCGAACTGCGTGCCGGTGAACGCCTGCTGGTGCATGGCGCGTCCGGCGGAGTGGGCCTCGCCACCGTCCAACTGGCCATGCTGATGGGCGCCGCCGAGGTGGTCGGCACGGCCTCGGCCCACCACCACGATCTGCTGCGACGGCTCGGGGTCACCCCGGTCGAGTACGGCGACGGTCTCCTCGAACGGCTGGAGGAACTCGGCCCGTTCGGCGCGTCCGTCGACTGCGCGGGCGGCTCCCAGCCGACCGAGGTCGCGGTACGCCTGGTGAGCATCCCGGGGCGCCGGGTCACGGTCGCGGACCTCCAGGCCCAGGCTCGGGGTGTCCCCCTCCTGGACCATGTCCCCCTGGAGCTGGCGTCCACGCTGGACCTGATCGGTCACAGCCCGTTCGAACTGCCGATCGCCGCCCGCTTTCCGCTGGCGAAGGCCGGCGAGGCGCTCGAACTCGGTATGCGGGGCGGAGTCGGCGGAAAGATCGTGCTCCTCCCGGGACAGTGACCAAGCGGACGCGGGCCGGCGGGACGACCGCCGGCCCGCGTCCGCCTCTCCACCCCCTCCCCACGCCCACGGATCGCTCCTTGACCTACCGTTATAACGCCGACATCGATGCCGTCGCACCCTTCGACGCCTTCGACCCGACCGACCCGGAAGCGACCCGCCAGGCTGCGCCGATTCGGCGCCCGGCTCGCGGGCGGCGACGAGACTCTGCCGGCGGTGCTCGACTTCCATGGCGGCGGCTTGGCGTCCGGGGTGATATCCGGACGACGACCCCAGCTGCCTCGACGTCGTGCGCCGGGTCGACGCCGCGGTCGTCTCTCTGGGCCACCGCCTCGCGACGCCGGCCGCATCGCCGTCCACGGAACCGGCGCCGACGGTGGCCTGGCCGCGGCCGTGGCGCTGCCGGCCCGAGACCGGGGCGGTCCCGTTTTCGCCTTCCAGTACCTTGGATTGCCCGAACTGCCCGTACCAGCCGATCGCCTGGACACGCCGAGCATGCTCCATGTGTTCCCTGGGGCTCTACCAGCTGGCCTTCTGATCCCAAGGGCGCAGCTCACCCCTCGCGGGACCGAGAAGCCCGCCACGGTGCTGCGCCGGGCACTGCACGGCCGACCCGGCGCGCAGCGGGGCTCGTGCCGCAGTGGAAGACAGGGGCGGACCGCACCGGCCCATCGGCTGTACGCTCCCCGGAAACCCAAGGTTCTATAATCGTAGAACGTTGAATCAGGCAGGCCGGAGCCTCGCGTCGGGCAGAGACCGGCGCCGGCGCAAACGTCAACCAGGAGGTCACGCATGCGCAGCCAGCTCTACCACCCCGATCGGCGCGAGATCTCCCTGGACAAGGTGCTGCACGCGCTGAGTGACCCGATCCGCCGGGACATCGCACGCGTCATGCACACGGAGGGCTCCCGCACCTGCGGCCAACTCGACTACCCGATCGCCAAGTCGACGCTCTCGCACCACCTGAAGGTCCTGCGCGAATCCGGCGTCATGCACACCGAGGTCCGGGGAACCACCCGGATCGTCACCCTGCGGCGCGACGACCTCGACGCACGCTTCCCCGGCCTGCTCGACGCCGTGCAGGTCACAAGGCCCGCACCGGACGAGGAACCGGCCGCCGTGGTGGGGGCGCTCACTTGACCTGACACCGGTGTCAAACCGTAACGTCTCGCTCATCCGTCCTGCGCCGCGGGAGAAGCCGGATGGCGCCACGCCACGGCTCATGCCCCCGCGCAGGCGGTTGACCACAGAGGGTGGCGCCGGACCCCGCTCAGGGCCCGGATCGGGACGGCTCCCCGGGCTCGACGAAGCCTGCCCCGCCCTCTCGAAGCGCGTGAAGGGATCACCGATGACCTCGACCGTACCGCGACGCGTTGCCCACAAGGCCGGCATCGACCTTCCCGTGGTCGGACTCGGCACGTGGCGTACCTTCAGCCATCCGGATCCGGACCGGCTCGCGGGGGTGTTACGGGCCGCCCGCGAGGCCGGCGCCGAACTCGTCGACACCGCTCCGGTCTACTCGGACGCAGAACCCCGTCTCGCGGCTCTGCTCCACGGCGACCGCACCTTCTTCGTCGCGACCAAGATCTGGGACACCGACCCCGAGGCCGTCGAGGCGGTGTTCAGAAGTCAGCTCGCCGCCTACGGGCGCCCCTCGATCGATCTGCTGCAGGTCCATAATCTCAACGGCTGGCGCGGCAACCTTGAGTGGCTCGACCGGCAGAAGACGGCCGGACGCGTCCGGTTCACCGGTGTCACCTACCAGTTCGACCACGCCTTCGGCATCGGCGGCAGCCGCGCGGATCTCATCCGCGTGATCGACGACAACCTGGTCGACTTCGTGCAGATCAATCTGAACGCGGCCGAGACGTCGCTGGCCGAGGACGTCCTCCCGGCGGCCGCCGAGTCCGGGATCGGCGTGGTGGTGATGCGCCCGTTCGGCGAGGGCGAGCTGCTCGCCTCCCCTCCGCCCGCCGAGTGGCTGCGCGAACTCGGTTGCTCCACATGGCCCGATGCGCTGCTGCGCTGGGTGCTGACGTATCCTCAGGTCACGTCGGTGCTCACGGCGACGTCCCGGCCGCAGCACTTCCGCGCCAACGCAGCCGCGGCGCGCTCGGGCCCGCTCGGACCTGATGAGGCGGCCGAAGTCACCAAGTACGCGCGGTCGGTCCTGGGCGCGGGGGCGAGGCTGTGAACCGGGCCCCTCGATCGGTATCCAAGTACACTGCGGAAAGTCGGCATTCACTGTCCACATCGGCGTGTCATGGTGAACGGAGCGGCAAGTTGGACGTTCGGGACGGTGGTGAGAGCTTTACTGGCCGGCTCAATTACCTCTTCTCGGTGGCGGGCGGTCCCGACCACGAGAACAGGTGGCGTAATTTCGGCACCGGCGAGGTCGCGGACATGATCAGCCGGTCCGAAGGCAGGTACGCCGTCAAACTGTCCCGCAGCTACCTCGGCATGCTCCGCTCCGGAAGGTACACGAACCCGTCCATCGCCGTGGTCGTCGCGCTCGTGCGGTTCTTCAACGACCACCTGCCCGAAGGGCATCCTGAGATCAGCGTCGACTGGCTCACCTCCGGCTCTTCCGGATCGAAGAATTCCACCGCCGACGGCGGGGAAGCCCTCTCACCACTCGCGGACCAGCAGGTCCGGCACATCGCCATGCGCGCGGGAAGGATGACGCCCGAATTGCGGAATCAACTCATCGCAATCCTCGACATGATGGACGGAAACACGTGACGGCCATTCGGTTACGGAATATCCACTCCTGCCGAAAATTCGTCCGCTCGCTGCGACTGGATCCCTACGCGACCGCCTACGAACTGTGTGACCAGATCAGTTCGATGCGGGCCAGGCCGATACGCGTCGTGGAATCGCGGCTGCCGATCCCAGGCCCGATGGGGGTCTGGGTCTGCCGGGCGCACGACGATGTCGTGGTCGTCCAGGAGTTGGCCACCGGCGGCCACCGCGACCACATCGTGCTGCACGAACTCGCCCACATACTGTGCGAGCACGAAGGCGAGACGTTTCCCGAGTACGAACCCGTACTCCCCGCGCTCGACCGGGAACGGGACGGCGGTGCGGTCCTGCGCCTCCGCTCGGCCTACGACTCGGAGGCGGAACGCGAGGCCGAACTGCTCGCCGCCGCCTTCGCCGAGCAGATGACCGACGACCGCACCGAGCCGGGCATCGCGTGGGACGTGCACCGGTACTTCGCCGGGGACTGATCCGACATGGCCACCACGCAGTACATCCTGTCCGGCTTCCTGTGTGTCGCCCTGCTGGCGAAGATGGCCGAGGTGCGTCTGAAGCAGAGACGCGACCCACAGGCGACGATGCTGATCGTGGCGCTGGGCAGTTTCACCATCGCCGCCCTGGTCGGCATCCCCGTCGCCCGGCAGCACATTCCGTTCGAGAGCGTGCCCGGTGTCGCGTCCATCACGATGGACACCGGCGTGTCCGTGAGCCTGGCGCTCCTCACCGCCTATCTCTGGACTCCCCTGGAGCCCTACAGCACGGTTCCCTGGTGGCGGGGACGGCTGTTCCTGTCCGCGTGGGCGGTCAGTGTGCTCCTCGCGGCCCTCATGGCGGCGACACCGCCCTGCCTGCGCACCAATCCGCTGCAGAACGAGTACACCGGCGACTGGCGGATCGTCGGCATCTATGTGCTGGGGAACCTGTTCTTCCTCCACTGCTCCACAGCCTCGGTGATCGCCTGTGTCCGCATCACCCGGATCGTACGCGGCCACGTCACCATCGCCGTGGCCGTGGGCGCGATCGGAATGGCCGCGTACGCGGTCACCTGTGTCAACCGCCTGGTCCTGGTGCTCACCCAACTGATCGTGGGAAACGGCTGGTTCGCCTGGTACGGCGTGCTCAACTTCCTGTTCACCGAAGCCGCTGTCCTGGCCAGTGTGCTCGGTCTGCACTTCACGGCTCTCTGGCGATTCGCGGCGGCATGCCGTCGGCGGTACGACGATCTGCGCGCCTTTCTCCTTCTGGGGCCGGTGTGGCGGCGGCTCACCGCGATGTACCCGGACGTGGTGCTTCCCGGGGAACACGGTCTGCACGGGCTGGGGGACCGCCTGGACGTCTCCTACCGGAAATACCGGCGGGAGATCGAGTGCCAGGACGCGTTGCTGTTGTTGACGGGCGGCTGTCCCCCCGATGAGCGGCGAACGGCCGCTCGTGATGCCGGATTGAACGACGACCAGGTGCGGCTGCTGCACTCCCTGTCGTCCATGAGCCGCACGACGGTCTGAGGCACGAGAAGGAGCTGCGATGCGCATCGGGGAACTGTCGGAACGGTCGGGAGCGAGCGCGCGCTCCATCCGGTACTACGAGTCCGTGGGCCTGCTGTCGTCCCGGCGCGCGAGCAACGGGTACCGCGAGTTCGACGCCGGCGCACTGGAGCAGATCGCCAAGATAAAGCTGCTGCTGCAGGTCGGGCTGGACATGACCGACATCGTCACGGTCCTCCCTTGCGTGAACACGCCGACCATCGCGCACTGCACCAAGGCCCAGCAGCGCTTCGACGAGCAGATCGAGCGCATCGAGCGCCAGCAGGAAGTGCTGACGCGTGCCAAGTCGCTCCTGCTCGAACTGCGTACGGAAGGTACCGCCGCCGCGCCTCTGCCGCCCGCAGGTTCGATCCGCGCGGTCAGCGCGAACGTGACAGCCGGAATCCGCTGACTACCGAAGCGGGTGGGCCGCGGTCGGTGGGGGCGTGGGTACTCAGGCAGTGCTGTCTGCTCGGGCTGGGCTGCTCTCCATGATCTCTCGTGCTGCCCGCAGTCTGTACGGGTGGTCGTCCAGCAGTCTGGTGGTGATCAGGATCGCTTGGATGTGCCTTTGTCTTTCAGATGTTGCTGAACGGCGTCCATGTCGGCGTTTGTGGCCAGTAGCCGTCTGCATTCATCGATCTGATTGCCGATCTGTTGTGCGCGTCCAGGGGTCAGTCCTTGAACGCTGGCAAGGAGTCCTTCCGCAGTGTGGCTTGCCATGTCCGGGATTCTCTCAGTGACTTATCGCCGTTTGATGGGCGGCAGTGTTTTGTCAGTTGGCGGCCGTGTGGATGCAGGGGCAGCGGCGGGACCGGTATTGGCTTCTGCCACGTGGTTGCCGGGCGCGAGCGTCCGGCAACCACGACCGTGGCCACCGTGGAAGGGGGGCGGTTCAGGACACCACGGGAGCGGCGTCCGTGACCTCGCTCAGGACACCACGGGAGCGGCGTCCGTGACCTCGCTCAGCCGGACCGTGCACAGCCCGCGGGGCTCGCTCTTTACCTCCGTCACCTTGAGCTGGGTACCCGGCGTAAGGATGTATTCTTCCTCGCCGGTGAAGGCGGAGAAGCTCTTGATCCCGACCGCCCGGGCCGGCGTCACCTCGAAGAGGGTCCGCTTGCCGCGACTGCCCAAGAACGCCCTGGCGACCTTCAGCTCGGAGGTACACGAGGAGACGCCCCACCAGGTCACCGTCCGGCCCACCGGGTACTGCGCCCGAAGGTCCAGCGACACCCCGCGCCACAACGGCTGCGTGTAGGCCGGCAGCTCCGAGACCGCCGAGAACAGCAGCCGCAGGTACGGCAGGTAGGGCGTGACCCTGGTGCGGTCGGGGGAGCGCAGAACGCTGTTGATCTCGCGGTAGAAGGCTGACTCACAGGTGTAGAGGTGGAGCGCGGCGATCGCGTCGGCGGACAGGCCGCCGCCAGCCGCCTGGTCCGCACGCTGCTTGCCGAAGTCGCGGGAGCGCTGGATGTGCCCGGCCAGCCCGGACAGTGCCGCGGAGACCGGGGCGACGGCGTCCTGGAAGTCCATCAGCGGGGTGTCGAAGACACCGGTGATCGTGGGCAGGACCAGGCCCTCGTCCTTGACGCTGGTGAGGCGCTCCAGGTACAGCTGGTGCAGGTTCATGGTCGACTCGATGAAAGCGCCCATGCGCGCCGAGACACCCCCGTCCGCACCGCCCACGCCGGCCGCCGGCTCGTTCCACCCCTTGCTCGGCAGCCAGTCGATGCGGTCGGCGCCCAGCGAGGCCAGGGCGCCGTTGACCTGGGCGAAGTGGTCGCCCTCGCAGAAGATGTCGCCCTGCGCCGCCGGGTTCGCGTGGTCGAGGTGCCGGACCTCGACGTCCGGGTACTTCTGCTGGAGCCGCAGGACGACCCGCTTCAGACTCCGGGCGTGCGCCCCCCACCACGCGAACACGACCCCGCGGTCCTCCTCGGTCGCGTCCTGCTTGGCCTTGAGGATCTCCTCGACGATCCGCTCGGCGACCGGCCGCCAGAACGCCGTGTGCTGGTCGGCACCCATCGCCCCGTCGCCGCTCGCGGTCAGCGACGCGTTCAGCAGGAGCACGCCCTGCGTCAGCATCGCCTGGAACCACTCCGGCGGCTGGACCGTGTCCCGCTCCTTCAGCAGCGTCCGCACGTCGGCGATCGGGGTCTTCTTGGCGATGCCGTACTTCCACATCGCCGCCGCCTTGATGAGGCACCGGATACTGACGACCCGGCCGAACTGGCTGTCCTTCCAGTCGCTGAAGGTGTTGTCGAACATGGCTATGCCGGTGGCGCTCTCCGGCCGCGGGTACGGGTTCTGACCGAAGACCACGACCTTCCACTTGTGCGGCGGGTTCGGCTTGAGCGCCTGGAACGTCAGCTCGCGGACCGGGACCACCTCGTGGCTGCGGTCCTTCCCGATGAACCGTGCGGCGTCCGGCTGCGCCTCGATGACCGGCTTCAGCAGCGGGAGCCAGGCCTCCCCGCCGCCGTCGAAGAGCTCGGTCAGGGCGAGGGGGTCGTTCGGATCGGGCTGGTGCTGCAGCGGCTGGCCCGGAGCCGGGACGCCGGTCGTCGATCCGGTCATGGCGGAGGCGCTTTCGCTCGTGGTGGCAGAGGGAGAGGATGGGGCGGCGGAGGGAGCGGGAGCGGGGGTTTCGGGCGCCGGCGCGGGGGCGACGGGCGTGACGGCCGCCGGCGGCACGATGCGCACCCGCTGGTCGACGGGCACGTTCTCGATCCCGTGGAGCTGGGAGATGATCGTGGACCGCAGCTCGTCGTCGTCCTCGAACCAGTGGTCGTGGAAGAGCGTGTAGCCGGTCCACATCAGATTGGCGCACACCCGGGCCGGCACCTGGCCGGTCTGCGCTCCCATCCCGACCAGCGCCACGGACCGGATACTGCCCGGCTTCTTCCGGTTCTGCCGGTGGACGGCCTGGAAAGCGGCCGCGCACGCCAGCGCCACGTTCAGCGTGGCGCTCACGTTCTGCGAGGACCGCACCATCGTCGGCGTCGATATCAGGTACCGGGGGACGGTTGCGCCGGACGGGACGCAGACCGCGCTGCCCACCGGCATGGGTCCGGCGAACCGGTCGCGGATCGCCCGCTGGACGCGCACCTGGATGCCGGACCCCAGGTACCGCTTGATGACGGCGTCGACCCCGCCGTCCATCCGGCCCCGGGAGTTCGTGGGGGTGACCCAGGCGTCGACGTCCTCGTCGAGGATCGAGCCCTTGTGGATCTCGATGCCGGGGGTGTCGGCGAACGCGGCGCGCCACGCCTCCACCACACGCTCGTTGACGTCCGTCAGTACCACCCTGAGCGCGGGCAGCACACTGCTCTCGGTCATCGTCCACTCCTGTCGTGCAACAGCGGTTCCAAGACCTCGAACGTATCTCCCACCACTGACAACGCGGCCCCGACGAGGGGCCGGTGACCTGCCGTCATGCCCCGGTGAGCCCGCACCGTCCGGTGTCCGGTGGCGGTTAGGTGCGGGCGTGGTGGTGGGCGCCTTGCCAGCTGTCGTTCCCCGGATGCAGGTGAAGCCGACGCCAGGCCCTGGGCAGGCGAGGCGATCGGCTTCACGCGGGGCAGGAGTCGTGAAGTGTCTTCCTCAGCTGGCTGTGTCACTTCATTGGGGAGTCATTTCGCGGTGCTTGCGGGAGTCACCTCGCGTGGTTCAGCAAGATCAATATCAGTGAGTTTTGATGTCACTGGCCCGCCCCGGACGGGGAAGGGATACGTGTTCGTCGCCAGCGAAGGTGGTCGTGGGCGACGGCGGTTGCTGCCATGGTGTGCCGATGAACACGACACCGGACGGACGGCCTATCCCACCCGCGCATGCTGACGAGCGCGCCATGCTGGAGGCATGGCTGGACTTTCACCGTGCAACTCTTGCCCTGAAGTGTTCGGGCCTCAAGGATGATCAATTACGGCTTGCTGCAGTGTCACCCTCGTCGATGACGCTGCTCGGTCTCGTTCAGCACGTGGCTGAGGTGGAACGCAACTGGTTCCAGCGTGTATTCGCAGGTCAGGATGTGCCCCCGGTCTTCGGGGAGAGCAACGTCGACGGCTATGCGCTCCGGCCGGACCGGGGGCTCGACGAGGCGACGGCTGCCTGGCAGTCCGAGGTCGCCCGAGGCCGTGAGCTGATCGCTGACGCGTCGCTGGACGATTCCGGCCGCCTGTCCGAACAGGAAGCGGGTTTCGTCGGCGATCAGGGGGTCTCCCTGCGCTGGATCATGGTGCACATGATCGAGGAATACGCACGTCACAACGGTCATGCTGATCTCATTCGCGAGCAGATCGACGGAGTCACCGGCGCATGAGGCGTGCTTGCGCGGTCGTAAGTACCGCGCAAGCACCCGGCTCCGGATCTCAGCCGGCGGCGGTCTGCTCGGCCAGGGCCTTGGTGTGGGCGAGGCGGTAGGACTCGGTGCCGGTCTGGATGATGGCGCCGTTGAAGGTGAGCCGGTCGACGATGGCCGCGCAGAGCCGCGGGTCGGTGAACGTCTTCGTCCACCCGGAAAACGACTCGTTGGAGGCGATGGCGACGCTGTTCTTCTCCTCGCGTTCGGTCAGCACCTGGAACAGAAGCTCGGCGCCCCGGCGGTCGAGTTCCATGTAGCCGAGTTCATCGATGCATAAAAGATCGACACGGCCGTAGCGGGCGATCGTCTTGGACAGCTGCTTCTCGTCGGCGGCCTCGACCAGCTCGTTGACGAGTTTGGTCGCGAGCACGTAGCGGACGCGGAAGCCCTGCATGGCGGCCTCGGTGCCCAGGGCTATCAGCAGGTGGGACTTGCCGGTGCCGGAGTCGCCGATCAGGCAGAGCGGTTCGCTCTTGTTGACCCACTCGCAGGACGCGAGCGTGTTGACGGTGGCGGGGTCGACGTTGGGGTTGGCATCGAAGTCGAAGGCCCGCAGGCTCTTCTCGCGGGGGAAGGCCGCAGCCCGGATGCGTCGTTCGGACCTGCGTCGGGCCCGGTCGTCGCACTCGGCCATCAGCAGCTCGGCCAGGAAGGCCCGATACGACATCTGGTCGCGGGCCGCGCCGTCGGCATGGTCCTTGAACTGCTGGCGGATGGTGGGCAGCCGCAGGATACGGCATGCCTCAGTGGCACCCTGGCCGTCTTCGGCTTCCTGGGCCTCTCGCTCTCACGTGATGCGGCGGAGCCAGTCCTCCACCCGCTCGCCCACCTCGCCGACCGTGGTGACGTCGCCATGCCCCGGGCACACCACCGTCTCGGGGGGCAGGGAGACGAGGCGCTCGCGGATCGACTGGATCATCGCCTGGAAGTCGGAGTCCTCCGGCCCGATGGCTCCAGGGCCGCGCGAGAGCAGCATGTCCCCGGTGAAGACGCTGTGCAGCGCCGGATCGTACAGACTTACGGATCCCGGCGTGTGTCCCGGGGTGTGACGCACCGTCAGAACAGTTCCGGCGACATCGATCACCCGGCCGTCGACGAGTTCCTCGTCGGGGACACGGCTGGGAAAGCTGCGGCGCCACAGCTCCAGGTCGTCCGGGTGCAGCATGATCGGAGCCCCGGTGCGGTCGGACAGAGCCACCGCTGCGTCGACGTGTCCGCTGTGTGCGTGGGTGCACGCGATCGCCACCACGCGGCGGTCGCCGAGTGCCGTGGCGATGACGTCCGGCTCGTGTGCGGCGTCGACCACCAGCGCCTGCTCGTCGTCACCGACGATCCACACGTTGTTCTCCATCGGCGTGGTGTCGGCGTCCGGCCCGGCCACGACGCCGGTCGTCACCACGCACTCGACCCGGGCCGTCACGACATCACCGCCGGGAGTGCTCGGCCGCGGGCAGTCACCCGCGTTCTGGGGTCCTTTGTCTGCCGTTCCATGGAACAGCCCCTTTCCGGATGAGGCCCTCTACCCCCAGTGGACCCCGCCGGGCATGCGGCAGCAACCGGCAGGTCATCCCTCACTGGGGCGTACACGCTGACCTGCAGGAACTCATGGCCACTCCGCGACACGGCGGGATCGATGCCGGCCCTGCCCAGTGGCCGAGGCGACGGGTATGGGTTTGACTGGATCTGTTGGTGATCACGCCGACGGACGGCCTGACGACGACTGGGGCAGGGTCGGATGGAGTACGACGCATTCCTGGCGAAGGCAGCCGAGCGGGCGGGCGTCTCCCTCGACGTTGCGGAGACCCTCACACGCGCCACCTTTGAGGTGCTCGCCGACCGGATCAGCGGCGGAGAGGCCCAGGACCTCGCGGAGCCGCTGCCGGAACCGCTGAAGAGCTGGCTGCGCACGGACGAGGAGATCGCGAAGGGCTACGGGGCCGACTCGTTCGTCCGGCGTGTGGCCGACCGCGCGGACGTGCCCCGCGAACTCGCGGAGGCCGGGATCCGCGCGGTCCTGGCCACCCTGAGGGAAGCGGTCGGCGACCAGGAGTTCCGCGACGCGACCGCCCAACTGCCCAGGGAGTACGACGTTCTGCTCTCCAAACCCGCGGGCCCGGCCGGCGCCAGGTAGCGACCGTTTCGCGAGCCGCGTCGTTGCCGCGATCGGTTGTCAGCGACTGTCGACAGCAAGGCTTTTCCATCATCGGCCTGAGCTGGTCAGACGCAGAGTGAGGACGGCCTGGACACGGCATTGATCCGGGTGGACGAGCACCGGAACTTGCGGAGGAGTCGCCAGGACTTCAGGGCGGCCATGGCCTCCTCGACGAGTGCACGGATCTTCGCATGGGACCGGTCCACCTGCTGACCGGGCTCTAACCGCGCAGTGGCCGTCGGCGAGGCCGACGGACCGCGCGCCGGGCTGGCGGCGCTCGCGACGCTGAACGACTCACCGCCCCCGCCCCACCGCCGTGGCGGCGTACCTGCACGAGCGCGACGGCGATCTGGCGACGGCGGCACGGCTGTACGCCGAGGCGGCCCAAAAGGCACCCGACCTCGCCGAGCCCGACCACCTGACGCTCCAGGCCGCCCGGCTCAACGCCCGCCGGTGTCGATGACAGGTCGCGCGCGGTTGTCCCGCCACACGGGTCACCTTCACCGGGCACTCGTGCGGGCCGTCTGTTGAGGCATCATGCCACCCAGGCTGATCCACGAAGAGCCACTGAAGGGTGAACCATGCGGACCCGTCACCGGTCGACCGGGGTCCGGCCGGCCATCCCCCTCATACCGTCTGTCAGACGATGCGGATGTTCTCCGCCTGGGGGCCCTTCTGGCCCTGAGTGACGTCAAACTCGACGTGCTGGCCCTCCTGCAGTTCCCGATAGCCCTGACCAGTGATGTTGGAGTAATGGGCGAAGACGTCCGGGCCACCGCCCTCCTGCGCGATGAAGCCGAAACCCTTCTCCGCGTTGAACCACTTCACCGTGCCCTTAGCCATGCCTGTTCTCCTTCGAGGGGGTTTGGGCCCGCAAGGTACCGCGGGTCCTGAAGTGATCGCCTTGGTCCGGAGAGGTTGCACAGCAAGGCGCCCGCGGGCACAGTGACCGCGGGCGAACGACTTCGGAACCACGACTGCTCTGCGAACAACGCTAGGCCCTTCGAGGAGGCCTCGCCAGGCGGCAACGCCGCCCCCGGACGATGGAGGCATCGAAGACCCAAGGCATGCCGGTCACGACGGTTTTCCGTCAACACCCCGACGGCCTGGGCCGAGGGCAGAGCAATGTTCACGATGGTGGTGTCCAGGACCACCGTCAACCGGGCCAGTCCCAGGATGGCCAGGATGCGGCCCCGATGTGGCGCGGCCGTGCTGTTGGGTTCGAGGGCCGCAGTGGTTGCGGCACTCATGGCGGACTCTTCAGTGAAAATGGAAGAAGCCGGCAGGGGCGGGCGAGCCCGTCGTCGCGCAGCTCGCCCCGCGGACTCAGGAGCGGCGGGCGATCCAGGTGGTGCGGGTGGTGCGCACGCTCAGGTCATCACGGTGCGCGACGCTGTGCGGCCGCGCCTTGTCCAGCAGGGCGTCCGGGTCGTCGGCGTCCAGGACGTCGATGGCGTGGAAGCGGAGCTTTGCCAGAAAACCGTGGGCGTAGGCGTTCAGAGACGGTCCCGCCTGAGGGGCATCGAGGCGGATCGCGGTGGGACGCCGCTCTACGAGGGTGAAGCCGGCGCCCCTGAGGTGGTCGGTCCCGTCCTGCCGCTCGATCAACGCGTTCGCCCCTGTGCACGTGCCCTGGGGTTCCGCCTCCATCACCTGCAGCACCTCCCTCGGGGCGACGCTCCGCACCAGGGTCAGGGTGTACCCGGTCTCCAGCGCGTAGCTGAACAACGGAGAGGAACGCCGTTCACCCACAGAGCGGCGTCGCGGCGTCGCCCGCCGGTTCCTCCAAGAGGCGGAGCAGGAAGAGGACGGGATGGGGATGTCCTCGTACGGGGTAGGCGAGCGGGACGACGCGGGGCGGTCCGGCGTGCTGCTTGAGGGAGGGTGAACGTATGCAATTCGACGACGATGCTGCTCTGGACACGTCCGAGGTCGAGGACGGTCGGGGAGGTGCGCTGGGCGGGATCCCGGGCGGGGGGAAGACCATCGGCGGGGGACTGGTCGGGCTCGTGGTGCTGGTCGCGTCCGTGCTCTTGGGTGTCGACCCCGGCATGTTCGGCTCGGGCAGCAGCGACACGTCCTCGTCCGGCAAGTCAGCCGCGGACCTCGCGGCGGACTGCCGGACCGGTGCCGACGCCAACCGCAAGGAGGAGTGCCGGATCGTCGCCGTGGTCGACAGCGTGCAGGCATTCTGGAAGCAGACGGAGACAGCTGCCGGCAAGCCCTACCAGCAGGCCCCGACGTTCCTGTTCACCGGCAGTGTGAACACCGGTTGCGGGAACGCGACTTCCGACGTCGGCCCCTTCTACTGCTCAGCCGATGACAAGGTCTATCTCGACCTCGGCTTCTTCAACGACCTGAGCAGCAAGTTCGGCGCCAAGGGCGGCCCGTTCGCCGAGGCCTACGTCATCGCGCACGAATACGGCCACCACTTCCAGGACCTCAGCGGAACGATCTCCCGCGGCAGCGGAAAGGGCCAGAACAGCGGCTCGGTGAAACTCGAGTTGCAGGCGGACTGCTACGCCGGAGTGTGGGCCCACCACGCCACCACCACCCCCGACCCCAAGAGCGGTAAGCCACTGATCACCGACTTGACGAGGGACGACATCAACCGCGGGCTGGACGCGGCCGCCGCCGTCGGAGACGACCGTATCCAGCAGCGCTACCAGGGCAAGGTCACACCCGACACCTGGACCCACGGCTCCGCGAGCCAGCGCCAGCAATGGTTCTCCACCGGCTACCGCTCCGGCCGCGTCGCCAGCTGCAACACGTTCAGCTGAGGCACGCTGACAACCACGGTACGACGCCCGGCTGTGGGCCACCGCTGGTGGGCAGATCGCGTATTGTGCCGCGCCGCGGTCGGTGGTTAGCGGCCGACACCAAGTGGGAGTGCTGCCTCGACAGGCTGACTGCTTCCAGGACCGTGCCGTCGCCGCGCAGCTAGAGCAGGCCGTGACCGAGCGCGGCACGGTCGTGCTGGGCCGGGTACTGGCCGGTATGGGCGGGGTCGGCAAGACACCTCTGGCGGCCGACCGCGCCCGCGCGACAGAGCGGACTGGGGACCCGCCGCCGTGGCCCGCGCCGCCCGTCCATCCGCTTTCACCTGCGGAAATGGGCCGGAAGCGGTGAACACAGTGTCCATCATCACTTCCTTCAGGGCGTGGCGTGCAAGCTGGGCAGCGGCGCCTCAACGCTGCTGATCCTGTGGTGGCAGACGCGACACCGACCGCGTGGCGGGCCCTTGGCTGACTGCGGGCCCGCATCCCAGCTGAGGTCACCCAGCGCGCCGCCGCGCCCACCAGGGCAGCCGCGGCGTAGTGGGCGAGCTGACAGTGGCCGCCTTGTGCGCCTGCTGGGTCGGTCGCCAGGGACGGGCCCTGGGAACGCGAAGTCCCCGGGTCCTCCTCTGCTTTGACTTCCCTTGCGGTGGCCGCCTACTGGTAGCAGGGGCTCCCGCACAGCACGCTGACTCCCGAAGCCGCAGACAAACGACTCCCCTTCTCCCCGGCCACAGCCAACCTGACCGTGCCGCAGCACCGACGTGGTTTCCGGCGCCGCATGACTGGTGATCTACGGGATACTCGCAGGCCATGGATGTGATGGCAGGCTTTCGTGAGACAGACCGGACCCTGACCAAGCGACTCGCTGCCAGTGCCTCACCCGGGCTTCACCGGACGCTGTCGGCGGTGGAGGAGGCGGCGGAGGGAACCAAGCTGTGGTGCGGCGCGGCCGCGGTGATGGCCTGGATGGGCGGCTGGCGCGGTCGCAGGGCCGCCGCCGCGGGCCTGGCCGCTGTGGCCGTGGCGCAACTGGTGTCCAACGCGGTGTGCAAGCAGTTGGCCGAGCGTCCACGGCCGCCGAAGGAGTGGTTCCCGCACGACGAGGTCGAGGACCGTCCCGACTCCTCGTCCTTCCCCTCAGGGCATACCGCCGCCGCGGTCGCCTTCACCTCCGGCGTCGCCCCCACGTGGCCGCTGGCCTGCGTCCTGTGCACGGTACCGGCCGCCATGGTGGCCGTCGAACGCGTGCAAAGCGGCGCCCACTACCCCAGCGACGTCGCCGCCGGTGCCGCCATCGGCCTAGCCGGCGCCTGGCTCACCCACCGCGCCCTGCGCCTGGTCTCGCGCTCTTGGCTCTAGCGGCCGTTGCCCGTGACCCTGCGGCCTGACGGTGATGAGCGGCCTATGGCCGAATCACCAGTCATGCCTACGTCAGCACCCGGCTGGAGTCTTCTGCCTGCGCCGGCCCGCTCGGGACTTGTATGAGCGAGCCGGCTTGTGTGCCGCCCGGCAGCCCCAACTGCCGGGCATACGCGGACGAGCCACCCCGGCGGCCGCCGCACGCACGCGGCTCAATCCCTTCGCTCGCGTACCGCGCCGAGGCGGTGTCCTGATCTGGTCAGTTCCGGGTACTCGCGTGCACACGCGACGGGCCCTGCACGGTCCGTCGTTGGTCAGAGCACAGAAGACGGGAGGTGATCGTCGTGTCGACGATCCAGCCACCCCCTGGCGGGCGCAGTAGTACGCAGAGCACCGACGAGCCGGTGAGCGAGCTGGTGCAGCGCGCGTCGCAGCAGCTGACGGAGCTGGTGCGCGGCGAGATGAGGCTGGCGCAGGCGGAGATGAAGGAGAAAGGCAAACGCTACGGCAAAGGCGGTGGCCTGTTCGGCGGCGCCGGGGTGGTCGGCTTCCTGATGCTGCAGGCCCTGGTGGCTACCGCGATCGCCGTCCTCGCGGTGCCGCTGCCGGTATGGGCGGCGGCGCTGATCGTCACGGCGCTGCTGGGTGTGATCACCGCTGTGATGGCCCTGAGCGGCAAGAAGCAGATCAAGGAAGGCGCGCCGCCGACGCCCGAACGAACGGTCGAGAGCGTGAAGGCCGATGTATCCGAGATCAAGGGAAGTGCACAGCGATGACCCAGCCGCCCCACGAGCAGACAACCGCTTCCAGCCCTGAGGAGCTGCGCGAGCAGGTCGAGCACACCCGTGAGGAGCTCGGACAGACGGTCGAGGCGCTGGCCGCTGAGGCGGACGTCAAGGCCCGCGCCCAGGAGAAGGCAGCCGAGGTCAAGCAGCAGGCAGCCGCCAAGGCCGGGGAGCTGAAGGCCAAGGTCGCCCATACGGCAGCCCAGGTGCAGGAGAAGATCCCCGACCCGGTGAAGGACAAGGCCACATACGCTGCCGGGCAGGCCCGGGCCAAGGCCGCCCAGGCCACCAGTCTGCTGCAGGAGAAGGCACCCGAACCGGTGCGGCAGAAGGCGGCCCTGGGGGCACAGGCGGCGCGGGACAACCGCACCCTGCTGCTGACGGCAGCCGGTGTGGCCGTCCTGGTGTGGCTGGCGTGCCGCCGCCGGAAGGGGTGAGCGGATGAAAGCCTCGAAGATCGCCTACAAGCCGGTCGGTCTCGCTCTGGGAGCCGTCAGCGGCATGCTCGCCGGCGCAGTGTTCAAGCAGGCGTGGAAGATACTCGGCCACGACGAGGACGCCCCCGACGCCACCGACGAGGACCGCACCTGGACAGAGGTGCTGATCGCCGCCACACTGCAAGGCGCGATCTTGGCTGGGGTCAAGGCCGCCGTCGACCGAGCCGGCGCCGCCACCACACGCCGTCTGACCGGCACCTGGCCCGGCTGACGTCAGGTGACCAACCGGGGGTGCCGGTGTGACGTGGATACCGGCACCCCCGTCCAGGTCTTCCCCCGCACGGAAAGGTTCCACCGCCGTGTCCGCATCCCACGCGATGTCCGCCCTGACCGCCATCGGCCTCATCCTGGCCGCCCGGCGGGCCGCCACCCACCCGTCACGAATGCGCCATGGCGCCAGCTCCGCCCGCCCCCCGTGGCGCCGCACCGCACACGCACCGGATATGACCCCGCCTCCCGCGTCGGACGAGTCCGCAAGGGCAGCCGTGAAGGACGCCGAAGAACATGTCCGGCACTGCTGGCTGCAACTCCAAGCTCACCCTGAACGGCCCGAGTGACCAGATGCGCCGTGCCATGAACACCGGCCATCGGTCGGCGATACAGCGCTGGTTCCAAGACAGTCTGTCCGGTGGAGTTCGGACAGCGCCGTGCAGTGCTGTTCAGACGGTCTTCTGAAGGTTGTGTGTCAACGTCGCCAGCCTCTTTTCGCCTGCCAGAGCTCAGGTAGGCTGAGGTCACGGGTATGGGACACAGGCACGGACGACAGGCTCATCGGCGACTGCGTATGTCCAGCGTGAGGGCGCCCAGCTCTCGCGGCTCTGCCCGGCCAGGACGGCCCCTTCGGCGGGCGGCTCGGCCCGGGCGAGGACGACGACACCGAAACCCGACACCGAGACCCGCGCAGACGGCTCCGGCACCACCCCCCTGCCCGAGCCGCCCACGCCTGATGTGAAGGTACGGGGTAAAGGAGCGAAGCACGTTTGGGTGGGGCGAGGCGGACCGGTATGGAACAGACAGCAGGCGGCGAGGACGAGCAGTCGCTGCTGGGGGACGTCATAGCGGCGTCCGGCGCATTCGAGGGCAGCGAGGACATCGCCGTCGCCCGCGACCTGGCCCGCACCTTCCTCACCGACGTGCAGGCCGTGCACGGGCTGCCGGTGTCCGCACGCGCGATGGACATGGTGCAGCTCGTGGTCAGCGAGCTGGTCACCAATGCCCGCAAGTACGCACCCGGCCCCTGCCTGCTCACCCTGGAGATCAACGGCGGCGCCATCGAAGTGACCGTCTGGGACAGCAACCCCACCCCGCCCGCGATCCTCGCGCCCGACCCGACCCGCATCGGCCAGCATGGGCTGGAGATCGTCATGGCCGTCGGCCAGAGCTTCGCCATCCACCGCGAACCGGTGGGCAAGCGGATCACCACGGCGATCGTGCTGGCCGACGACCCCGGCGGGGACGCTGCCGGCCGCCAGCTGTGACCGGGTGGGACTGGGGCAGGCGGTCACGCACGGCCCGCCGGCCCCTCCGCCGGCACCACGATGCCGTTCCCGTCCGGCGCCTCCACCACCGTGTGCCTGCACTGGACCAGCAGGCCCGCGACCGCCGCCTGCACCACCACCCGCATCCCCTCGCTGGACGCCCCACGCTGATCCGCCGCCAACGCGGTGAACCCGTGCGACGCCGTCCAGCTCACCAGCACGCCCGCCGCCGCCTCGCTCACCCTCAGCCCCGCCGTGGTGTCATCCGCCTGATCGACGACATGGAAGCCCGCCAGCTTCAGGGCATGGCGAACCCGTCCAACGAGCTGTGGATGAGTGGACTGTACTGCCGTCACCTGCCCGGAAGGAGTCGGATCATGCCATCGGCTGTCGGGCCCTCCACGCAGTTCCCGACTCAATCAGCGCTGCTCCCTGACCGCAACTACTCACACGCGCGTCACAACGGCGCAAGTCAGCAGGCCTTCGACGTCTGCGGCGGCGGGTGCCGTCACGACCGTTCTGACCACCGAGAGTGGCAGGACGCCCTCCCAGCCCAGCAAGCGCATCCCGGTGACTGGCTCACCACGCAGGCTCCCTGCGGAAGACGAGGTGCTGGCGTGTCTCGGCGTAGCGGGCCAGAGCGTGAATGACGGCCAGGCCCAGTTGAACGACGCCGAGCAGGGCGAAGGCGCGCAGGCCAGCGGATTTGGCCAGGCCAGCGGCAGTGGCCGCCAGGGTCCTGCAGGTCGCCAAGGAGCTCCCGGCTCGCGGGCCCACCGTCCCGGGAGTACGGCGCACTCCCATCCGCGCGGCCGCCGCAGACTACGCATCCGAGCCACTCTCTCCGGCATCAGCCTGGCCGCCTTCGCTGCCACCGCGCCCGAATCACCCGAGCCGAGACCCGGCACACCGCCATGCCCTGCTCGCGGACCGCGTGTCCGGGCCGCGCTGCGGCCCCGGACAGTGCCGCACGAGCCGGGCCGCCTGGGAGCGGGCAGTGTGGGTGCGCCTCGCCGAGGTCGAGGGCGCGGTAAGCGCGGGGCGGGCCGCACTCACCCAGGCCGAGCAGGACCTCGTTGCCGTCCGGCAGCGCGGCCAGCCTGCGCTGTGGGTGGGCACGGAGCCCGACGTCGTACGCCATCGCGCCAAGGACGAGGACCACGAGCGGCCACACGAGCGGGGATGCTGCCGGGATGGTGCCGTGGACCAGAGCCGCGCCGACGCTGCCGGTGCCAAGGTCGCGGTGCAGGTCGGAATGCTCGGCAGGGCCATCCGCAACACCACCTCCCGACGCCGGGCCTGGCGCGCTGAGACGGGGTTGAGGGCGCTCATCGGCCGCTCACCGCGATCCCGTCGGCCACCGGACAGCGGTCGGTGCTGCGGGCAGCGAGCCGCTTCACCGACCGGCGCACCCGCTCGCCCTCGATCTTCGGCTGCGCAACACCAGCGGCCATGGCCGCTTCGGCCCAGGTCACCAGCACAGGAGCCGCTCTGAGCACGGCAGACGGCAAGCTCATCCTCGCCCACCGCGGCCTGGACAACCAGCTGTAGGCCAACACCAAGGCACAAGACGGCCCGGGAGACTGGAGCTACCCCGGCCAGCCGCTGGGCTACCGCGTGGGCGGCGTGATCCCCTTCTATCCGCTCGGCCTGGGTGCACCCAGCCTCGTGCCCTACGGCAACGCGAACGCGCGCTGCTTCTACCGCGGCCTGGACAACCAGATCTACGAATTCCGCTACGGCGTCGGCTCCTGGACCCACCACGGCACCAACGGCGCCTGGCACACCCCCACAGCACCCCGGCCGCCGCGACCTTCCTGCAGCGCGAAGAGCGGATCTACCTCATCCACGAAGGCGCCGACGGCCGGCTCTACCACTCCTACTACGACCCCAACACCGGTGGCCAGAGCGCCGCCTACCGGATCGAGGGCGCCCGCTCCCGAGGCGGCGCCGCCGCCCGGACCGTCTTCCACGACACCCTCTACCTCATGCACCGCTAGCCGCCCGGCAGCAGCTTGAACGCCTGCCCGGGACCGCCACCGAGCCCCGGCAGGCCCCCGCACCGATGTCGAGGAACACCGACCGCGCGTTCCGCGCTCTGGGGGTCGAGCACCACCAGGCTCGGGTCCGCCTTCTCCCGCACCTGCCAGCGCAGCAGGTCATGGATGGTCTGCCGTCTTCGCGCCCCTTGGTGAACTAGTACATCGCCGCGCCGCGTGGCGGAGCAGGCATGTGTGAGGGGTGGCAGGGCATCCGAGGTGAAGAGGGTGGGCTGACCGCGCTTTCAGTGCCGCCCGTCGACGTCAAGAGCCTCTTAGGGGTGAGAAGGTGAAGGGCTTCCGCAGCTTCATCCTGCGCGGCAACGTGGTCGACCTGGCCGTCGGCATCGTCATCGGGGCAGCGTTCACCGCCGTGGTGAACGGCTTCGTCGGCGCCTTCCTGACACCACTCGTCGGGCTGGCCACCGGCGCCACCGGCGATATGAGCCGCAAGACCTTCACCGTAGGCGCCATCAAGTTCCCCTACGGCGCCTTCGTCAACGCGGCGATCAGTTTCCTCCTCATCGCCGGCGCCCTGTACTTCCTCGTCGTACTCCCGATCAACAAGCTGCACGAGCGTCTCGCTCCCCACCACGACGTCCAAGCCCCCAAGCGGGACTGCCCCGAGTGCCTCAGCCCCGTCCCGGCCCAGGCCCGACGCTGCGCCTCCTGCACCGTCCCCCTGCCCGCGGTACCCGCCCAGGCCGGGGAGACAACCCAGCGGGCCGGGTGACCCGACCTCCATGGCCCGGCCTGGGCTGCCGGGCCCGTCGCGCGCACGTCCGTGGTGACGGTAGTTAGCGACGGCGTCCGATGCCGAACCGGCTGCGTGGCTTGGGCAGTCAGAAGAGGCCCGCTCATCGCAAGGGCCTCCCTTCTACGTGGACGCGATCCGCGCATACGCTGACAGCCTGCCCCCGCTGCGCGCCGTCGCCGACGCGCTACCGGCACACGTGACCGACCTGCTGTGGGACCTGAACCAGACACCCCTCATGGACGTCGCCGGCCTCCACCTCCTCTTCACCCCACCCCTCTTACCGGACCAAACCGCCGGACGACCGTGACAGGCCTGCGCCAGCGGCCGCTGCGACTACTGCTCCTGGCCGCCGACCTCAGCCCCGACACCTTCGACCTCTCCCGTCTGCTCCCCGACACGCCCCTCACAGCCTTCCAGCAGGCGGTACCCGAGCGGCCCTGATGAGGGCGCCGGACGCCATTACGGCAGTCCTTTGGGAAACGACACGGTTGTGTCAGCACACGGCAGTCGCACACCGACGGCCGGGTGCGGGAGGGGTTCGACCTGGGGCGGTGGCTGGCCAACCGGCGTGCGGAGGCGGTGTCGCTGACCGTGGAGCAGGAGTCAAGCTGCGCCGGCTGGATCCGTGGTGTAACCCGCCGTGGCCCATTGACTGGCAGCGTGCCTGGTACCGGGCACGCTGCCATGTGCGCCGGTACGAGCCGGTGCGCGGCGGGGACAATCTGGACGGGCTGCCGCGCTGGCTGGAGCAGTGGCTGCGCCGCCAGATCACCCACTACGGGCAGCTGCGCCGGGGCCGGCGGCAGTTGCTTGCCGAGCTCGGGCTCACCGTGGGCGAGGTGGCGTGACCGTTACCTCCTGACCTGCGGTGACTTGCGTGAAGGTCCCGACACTGTTGCCAGGGGCAGGGACTTGGCGGCACAGGACTGTCAGTGGCTCAGTGGCGGGGTTACCTTCGTGGATACGCACGCCCCACGGTCGGCGGCGGTCTGGTTCGCTGACCGGATTTCTTTCTTCCAGAGGGGTATGTGAGGTACCCCTCATCCCCGACAAGGAGTCGAAAGGCACATGGTGGATTCATTACTGGCGGGCAAGAGCGCGCTCATCACCGGTGCGGCGCAGGGCATCGGCGCCGCGATCGCGCAGTTGTTCGCCGCGCAGGGCGCCAAGGTCGTGATCGCCGACATCAACGAGGAGTGCGGGAAGGAAACGGCCGCCACGATCACCAAGGGCGGCGGGGGAGCGCAGTTCGTTCGAGCCGATGTCACCTCAGCGGCCGACCTCGAGGCGGCGGTCCAGGCGACCGTTGCCGCCTACGGCAGGCTGGACATCGCGATCAACAACGCGGGCATCGAGGAACAAGGCGGCGCGCCGCTGCACGAGCTCACCGAAGAGACGTGGGACAAGTTGGTTTCGGTGAACCTCAAGGGCGTCTGGCTGTCTATGAAGGCTGAGATCACCCAGATGCTGGCCCAGGGCGGGGGCACGATCGTAAACATGGCTTCCATCGCCGGGATGGTCGGCCTGCCGCTGGGCATCGCTGACTACTCGGCGGCCAAGGGTGGCGTGGTCGCGCTGACGCGCACGGCGGCCATCGAGTACGTCAAGCAGGGCATCCGCATCAACGCCGTGTGCCCGGGTGTCGTCCGCACCGCGCTGCTCGACCAGGCGATCAACGCCGGCATGTTCACCGAACCGGAGGCGGCCGCGCTGCACCCGACCGGTGTGCTGATCAATCCCGAGGACGTCGCCCAGACGTTCCTGTACCTGGCCTCCGACGTGTCGAAGCACGTCACCGGGCACGCCCTGCCGGTCGACGCGGGCATGGCGGCCGGCTGACGCCTGACTCGGCGCTAGCTTGATCTTTAACCTCGGGTCTCGAACGGCTCGTCGTACTTGATCACTCGCGTTGGCAACTCCCGTACGTGCAGACGGCCTTCGGCTGATCATGTGCTCCGACCAAGGAATACACGTAATCAGCACGAAGGCCGCGGGGATGAGTCTGTTGCACCATGCCGTCCGGCAGGAGCCGTTTGGGCCGTCGGCCTGACAGTCGGCGGCCCCCGGAGCATGTGCCATCGCGCGGTCTCATCCGTCAAGCGGTGGAGCCAACGCCTGGCGGAGTTCGCCCAGACCGGCGGTAATGCTTCCGCGGCCGCGGCGAGGCCCACTGCGGTGCCCGGCCTTGCTGCCACAAGACTGCCGCTGGAGCGGCGCTTCCTTCCGCCCGGAGTCTTGGCGACATTCCTGCCGTCGCCTCCGCCGAACAGCTATGCGAGCGACAATGCGACAGCGGCCGCAGCTGAGCTGGGACGGGTCAGCAGGCGTGCTCCTTGTCCACGTCGTAGTCGACGACCTTCCAGTGCGTTCCGAGCGCGCGGACAGATCCAGTCACAGTGGAACGCCGGACCTGGTTGGCACTGGTGACACTCTTGCTGCCCTGCATCGCCTTCCACTCGGTGGTGTCGAAACACTCGGTGATGGTGACTCTCTGAGGGGCTGCCTTGACGTCGACCGCTGTGACTCTCGCCGTCAACCGCGGCGATCCCTCGAAGTGCACGCCGGCTCCACGGTACCGGGACAGCTCACCCTCGATCTTCGAAAGTGCCTTGTCCGCAGCGAAATCGGAGAGCTTGGCTCCGGAAGACTTGCCTTGGTGGTACGCCTTGACTTGCTCAATACGCATCCCCCGCCAAGCGGCGAGCGCGGCATCCCGGGCAGCTTCCTCCGTAAAACTCTGCGTGGCGGACGGCGTGGCAGGAGCGGATGACGGAGACTCAGTGCGTTCATTCATCGCGCTGCTGCAGGCGCAAAGGGCTAGCGCGGTGCACAGCCCAGCAGCCGTCGTCACAACGTGATTCCGAAAGCGAACAACGGAGCGTACATGGTACGCGCGGCGGGTCATGATGCCTCCCTCGTGCGGCGAGCCGTGCAGCGTGCCTCTGCACGAGGACGGTCCTCCACCGCTTGCCAGCTGAAACATGGTCAAGTTGCGCTGACGCGCAGTGTTTAGTCGCCAGGCTACGCATATGCCGGTGGACTTCCCGACTGTGATAACCGCACCAGCATCCGCCCAGAACGGCATCTGCCCAGAATGGCACCCGCCCAGACCGGCGTCCGATGCGACGCCGCCCGGCTCGGAGTCAGCCACATGCCCACGGTCCCGCAGACGGCGCCGACCTCCGTCAGGACGCCCGCCGCCGAGGCGAGCTGTGCCAGCCGCTGGACGCGACCCGGCCATACGGACGACGGTGATAGGCCCGGCAGGGGAGATGGCCACGCTCCTCAGCCGACAAACCGCGGTCGGCGGCCGGCGGCGCGCGCAGGTCGTAGCGTCCGCGTCACCCCGCTGCCACTGGCGGCTCTTGTCAGGTTGGGGGTTCCTCTTCGCCGGGGAGTCACCGAGAGAGCGGCCCTGCTGCCATAGCGGTAGGGGGCCGGGCGCAACTGGTGCACATTGCCCGTGGTGTCGATGGTACGCATGGCCTCGGCGAGTCTTTTGCCCTCGTCCTGCACGGGAACCCAAGACGGGTCGGTGCGACCACCGACACAGGTGTGCGGTGGGGGACCGAAGTCTCGTACACGGACATGAGTAACTGATCGTTCCAAAACGAGCTGGTGGGGCGCTTGGCGTCGGGATGTGCCGTAGGTGAGCCGCCACGAGTGGTCACCGACCGCTGGATGACCGTCCCACCGCGGTCTGCGCGTCGGCTGCCGCGAGCACGGTGTCAGCCAGTTCTGCGGCGGACTGTCCGCCACCCGCGTCGATGCGCTCCAGGCCCAGCCTGTCGATGGCATCGATCATGAGTGTCTGGTAGCGCTCAGTGCGGGCCAGGAACTTGTCCATCAGGACCTTTTCCTCGTCTGCGGCTGCTTCATGGCAGCCCGCCACGTGAACGCGGCCGCGTACTACGGAGTCGTCGGTGGTGAGCCACACGGCGGCCGTGCGCGGGACCCGCAGCCTCGCGACGTGGACGGGCCAGAGTGCCGACCCCTCCAGAACCAGGCCCGTCCTGCCGCGGCCCTCGGTCGCATGGGCCGTGATCAGCCCTTCGATGCGGGGCCACAGTCGATCGTAGTGGCCGAGAACAGACGTGATCAGTTCGTCAACCGTAAGTGATCCGTAGTGCTCGGCGACGTGCGCCGGCACCTCCCACTCCGGGGTTCTCCAGGGGCGCCCGGGGTGCCGGGCCAGCCCGTCAGTGCTCAGGCACTCGAACCCGAGCTTCTCCGCCACCACTTGGGCAACGGTCGACTTTCCGACGTTCGACGTCCCGCCGATCAGTACCACCCGTACATCACGCACGCCAACGACCCTACTTTGGCCAATCCGCTCATGTGGATCGACCCATGGGGGCTTGCTCCGCAGTCGTGCCGTAAGAACGAACCGGAGGATCCCATGTGGGGCGGCCGGGTGGTCTACGGCCGCGACGGGGGCCGCCCCGGCGCCATGCACGCCACGCTCGGCAAGGACATGATGGGCGCCAATCCCACCGACCCGCACGGGGATCCGCCCGGCTGGGAGAAGGACAAGGGCTACAACCGGGCCCACCTGCTCGGGGCGCAGCTCGGCGGCTCGAACTACGACCCCCGCAACTTCGTCACCATGCATGCGTACGCGACCCCCCCCCGGTCATGCGGCACATCGAGAACCAGGTGCGCGCCGCCGTCGAGAAGGGAGAGAGCAGGACAAGCAGAACCACGGAGGGAGATTCCATTTGCTGCGACTGGCCTGTCTGACTGTGACGAACGTGTTCGCCGTGGTGCGCCTGCTGCCGGTGAGCAACCACGGCAAGGATGTCGAGATTCTCGCCCTGCGCCATCAGCTCACGGTGCTGGCACGCCAACCTTTCTGCGCTCCCAGGCTGATGCCCTGCTGGCCTGCGACTTCTTCGAGACGCTCACCTTGACCGGCACGCGGTTGTACGTGTTCGCAGTGATCGGGCATGGCAGCCGCAGGGTCCGGATTCTTGGCGCCACCGCTCACCCGAAGGTCACGCGCACGGTTCCCTCTGTCGGATCGAGCAGATCCATTTCGGCCTAGCACGATGGGTGCGAAGGCCGGCCACCTGCACCGCGAACGGGTGGGCACTCGAGGTGCCGCGTGCTTACGTCGGGGCATCGCCAACGCCCAGGGGTGGGTCACTCGGATGGGTCGGTGCGTGTTTGGAGTTGTTGCCAGCAGTGGTGTACGTGCTGTTCAGCCTCTCGCACCGCGCAGGAGGCAGCATCGGAGAGCGCGGCCGCAGATGATGCGGCGGTCTCGGCACGAGGTGCGATGTGACGACGCACGAGGTGTGCTTCGCGGGCGATATGCCTTCGGCCGCCCTGGTGGAGGACGACTGCCCGGGCCACCAAGATCGTGGCGATGACTGCTGCAGCGGTCAGCGCGGCAGCTGTGTGCTGATCGGACATGACTGTGAGGGGTCCTTCGTAGGGGTACTGGCCGGGGCGATGGGAGGGCCGGTAGTCGTGTCCTACCGGCCCCCGCCTCTTCATGTGCGTCAGCCGGGCCAGGTTCCGGTCAGGCGGCGGACGGCGGTGGCGCCGGCGCGGTCGACGGCCGCTTTGACTCCGGCGAAGATCGCGCCCTGGAGCGTGGCGGCGAGAAGCACCTCGCGCCAGGAGCGTTCCTCGTCGGTGGCGTCCGGGGCGTCCTCGTCGTGGCCCAGCCTCTTCCACGTCTGCTTGAACAGCGCTCCCGCGGCCATGCCGCTGACGGCCCCGAGCGCGAGACCGACCGGCTTGTAGGCGATCTTCGCCCCCTTCACCCGGCTCACCCCTTCCGGCGGCGGCAGGCCAGCCACACCACGGCGGCCACGCCCGCTGCCGCCAGCAGCAGGTTGCGGTTGTCACGCGCCAGTTGCGCCCCCTGGGCGGTCTTCTGGCGTACCGGCTCGGGCGCCTTGTCCTGCCACAGCTGACCGGCCTGGGCGGCCTTGGCCCGGGCCTGTTCGGCGGCCTGGGCGGCCGTGTCCTTGACCGGGTCGGGCAGCCTGTCCTGCGCCTGGTGGGCTAGGTCGATGGCCTTCGCCTTCAGTTCCCCGGTCTTGAGGACGGCCTGTTCCTTCAGCTCGCCGGCCCTCGCGGCAGCCTGCTCCTTGACCTCGGTGGCCTTCTCCTGGGCGCGCGCCTTGACGTCGGTCTTCGCTGCGAGCGCCTCGACCGTCTCTCCGAGCTCGGTCCGGGTCTGCTCGACCTGCTCGCGCAGTTCCTCGGGGCTGGAGGCGGTGGGTTCGTCGTGAGGCGGCTGGGTCATCGGTGTGCGCTCTCCTTGATCTCGGCCACGTCGGCCTTCACGTTCTCGACCGTCTGCTCGGGCGTGGGCGGCGCGGCCTGGTCGACCTGCTTCTTTCCACTCATGGCCATTACCGCGGCGATCACACCCAGCACTGCTGTGACGATCAGCCCAGCTGCCCACACCGGCAGCGCCACCGCTAGGGCGGCGATCGCGGTGGCGACCAGCGCCTGCGCCATCAGGAAGCCGACCACGCCAGCGCCTCCGAACAGGCCACCGCCCTTGCCGTAGCGCTTGCCCTTCTCCTTCATCTCCGCCTGCGCCAGGCGCAGTTCGCCGCGCACCAGCTCGGTCAGCTGCTGCGAGGCGCGCTGCACCAGCTCGCCCACCGGCTCCTGGCCGGAGCGGTCCGTGCTCCGGCCGGGCCCGGCGTGGTGCGGCTGCGTGCTCGACATGGCGGTAACCTCCCGTCCCTCTCAAGTTCCTGCAGGCCGGACTGCTTCATGGGACCGGCCATCTGTTGCGCCCGCGAGTACCCCGAGGGGACGAGTTCAGGGCGGGCGGTTTGGACTGATCGCAGCCCCGGACGGACGCGGTGCTGCGGGGTTTGACCCGCTCGTACGTGCGTTTGGTCGCAGGTGGTGGCGGCTACTTGACCCCGGAAGCCTGTGTCGCAGCGAGGGACGGCGTCGACGGGACCGCGCAGAGGCAGACGAAAAAGGGGTTGGTCGCGATGACCGTCGCGACACAGCAGGGCGGCGCAGGCGGTTCCAGCGGCCTCTACGACGTACTGGAACTCATTCTCGACCGCGGGCTGGTGATCGACGCGTACGTGCGGGTTTTCCTCCTCGGTTTCGAGATACTCAAGATCGACATACGGATCGTGGTAGTCAGCGTCGACACCTACCTCCGCTTCGCCGAGGCGTGCAACCGCCTCGATCTGGAAGCGGGGCCGGGCAAACTGGCCGGGCTCACGGAGCTCACGCAGTCCGGCGCCCGCGGCAAGACCAAGCAAGTCCTGCCCGGCGCCGAGGAGTCCGGCGCCTTCCAGCGGGCACGTCACGATGGCCGGGAACGGCAGGGCGACCGGGCCGCGCGCGGGAGAGGGGAATGAGAGATGAGTATCTACGTCTACGGGATCATCCGCGCCTCACACTCTCCCCTTGGCCAGGACCTGGAGGACATCGGAGACCCTCCGCGGCCGGTACGGGTGCTGCGCCAGGGCGAGGTGGCCGCGATCATCAGTGACGCCCCCGATCAGTTGCGGCCCAAGCGTCGTGATCTGCTCGCCCACCAGCGCGTACTTCTCGAAGCCGGAGCGGGCGGCGTGGTCCGGCCGATGCGCTTCGGCAGCGCCTCCCCGGACGACGACACGGTGAACCGGGTGCTCGCCGAACGAGCGGAGCACTTCCTCGAGCGGCTGCGGGCACTGGACGGCACAGCGGAGTACAACATCAAGGCCAACCTCGACGAAGAGGCCGTGCTCCGCCTGATCATGGCCGACCACGACGACATCCGGTCCGGCGACATCCGGTCCCTGGCGGAAACGAACCGCGAGGCCGGTGGCGGCACGCAGGAAGAGAAGATCCGGCTCGGGGAGATGATCGCCGCCGCCGTCCAGGCCCGCGAGGCGACTGACGCGGAGCTGCTGCAGCAGGCGCTTCAGCCGATGGCCGAGGCGGTCAGCGCCGGTCCGCAGAGCACCGGCTGGCTGGCCAACGTCTCCTTCCTGGTGGACCGCGGTTAGCGGAGCGATTCCTGGCCGCGGTCGACGCATTCCGCGAGGAGCACCCAAACCTGGCCGCCGGAGTTCTGGCCGCCTAGCTTGGGAGCCAGTGGCGCCTTGATCAGGCGTGGGGCATGGCGGGTGAGCCAGGCGCTGGTCAGACCGATGGCGGCGCCGGCAGCGACGTCGCTGGGGTAGTGGGCGCCGCTTTGCACGCGTTCGAGTGCCACCATGGCGGCGGGTACGGCGCATGTTGCTCCGGCGGCAGGCCACGTGGGTGCGACGGCGGCAGTGAATGCCACTGCGGCGGCGGTGTGTCCGGAGGGGAATGAGGAGGAGTCGGGGCGGTCGTCGACCTCGTCGTGGGGGAACCACTTCTTCGGCGGCCGGGGCCGGTCGGCCACCTGCTTGCACACGGCATTCGAGACCAGCTGCGCCAAGGCCAGGGCGGCGCGGCCGGAGGCCGCCGCCCTCCGGCCGCGCCGCCCGCCCAGCCACGCCATCGCGGCGGCGGCGCCGCACCACAGCTTCGTGCTCTCCGCGGTCTCCTCCAACGCCGACAGCACCTTGCCGACGCCCGGCGGGATACGCGAGGCCGCCCGCTTGGTCAGCGACCGGTCAGCGTCACGCAACCCCGCCAAAAGCCTCATGAAGAGCAGGTATCCCGCAGGTCATCGACCTATTCCCAACATCGTCGCGTGGCCGGTCAGCCCTCACCCAGGCGGCGCCGGTCGTCCTCGTCCCACTTCCGGGTGTCACGGGGCTGGGTGTAGGGCTCGGTGTCCGGCGGCAGGCCGCCCGCGATGGCCCTCTGGCGTACGGTCTCGGCGTCGAACTCCAGGCCCAGCAGGATGGCCAGGTTGGTGATCCACAGCCAGACGAGGAACACGATGACGCCGGCCATGGTGCCGTACGTCTTGTTGTAGGAGGCGAAGTTCGCCACGTAGAACGCGAACCCAGCCGAAGCGATCATCCAGATCAGCAGGGCAAGGAAACTGCCCGGCGTGATCCAGCGGAACCCCTTCACCTTCGCGTTCGGGCTCGCCCAGTACAGGATTGCGATCATGACGGTGACCAGGACCACGAGGACGGGCCACTTGGCGATCGACCACACGGTCAGCGCCGTGTCCCCGATGCCCAGAGCGGTACCGGCCCGGCGGGCCAGGTCGCCGGTGAACACCACGATCAGCGCGCTGGCCACGGCCAGGACCGTCAGCACGACCGTCACGCCCAGGCGTACGGGAAGGATCTTCCAGACCGGGCGGCCCTCGGGCATGTCGTAGACGGCGTTCGCCGCGCGGATGAACGCGGCCACGTAGCCGGAGGCTGACCACATTGCCAGCACGATGCCGACAATGGCCATGAGGGAGCCGACGCCGGCGTTGCTCTGCAGCTGCTCCACGGCGCGGGTGATGATGTCCCGGGCCGAGCCGGGAGCGAGCTTCTTGATGTTGGCCAGCACTGCGTCGGTCGCCGACTTGCCGGTGATGCCCAGCAGCGACACGAGTACCAGCAGCGCCGGGAACAGCGACAGCACCCCGTAGTAGGTCAGGGCTGCCGCGCGGTCGGTGAGCTCGTCGTCCTTGAACTCGTGCAGGGCGCCCTTGAGTACGCCGGCCCAGGCCCGCTTGGGCAGCTTGGTCGGTGTGTCCGGTGCCCGGCGCTCCACCTCGGGTCCAGGCCCGGCCTCCTCGGGTGCCGGCGCCTCGTCGCCGTGGTGTGCTTTCCGCCCTGGAAGATGCAGCCTCGTCATGCGCGTCGGGTAACCCCTCGGGGCCCCGCCTACGCCACCCAAGGCGCCGCACGCGCGCGGCGTCAGGCGTTCAGAGCGTCACGGAGGGTGGGATAGCAGTTGATGATCTCGTCGAGGCCGACGAGCTGCAGCGTGCGCAGCACGGACTCGGTCGGGCCGGCCAGGCGCAGCCAGCCGCCGGCTCCGTCGGCGGCATTGCGCGCGGCGATGAGGATGTTGATGCCGCTGGAGTCCATGAACGTCACCCCGCTGAGGTTCACCACCATCCGCGATGCGGCCGCGCCCTCGGGAAGGCTGAGAGCGTCACTGAGAGCGCCGCCCGTGTGGTGGTCGATCTCCCCGCGCACGGTGATGACGCTGACGCCGTCGACGGGCGCGGAGGTGATCGTCAGACCGTCCGGCCTTGCGGTTCCGCTCTTGTCTGTCACGCTTCCCTCAACAACGCTCGATGACCTGGTCGGCGGTCGCCCGCCGGAAGGCTGCCTGGATAATACGGGGACTTCCTCAAGGCGGTTATGCCGGTGGGAGGGCCGGAAGGTGTGCATGAGGCGGTCGCGGGTACGTGCGGGCGTAAACGCGGGGTGATAAAGGCGGTGGGATGGACTCAGGCCCTGTCGGTGAGGAGGGCCCCATAGAGCCTTGGCAGGTAACGGCCGCGCTGGACGGGGACGGGGCGTGCATCGCCGAGGCCCGCCATCTCGCGGCCGATTTCCTCACTCGGCTCCAGCTGGAGCACGGGACACCCGTCTCGCCGCGTGCGATGGACCTGACGCAGCTGGTGGTCAGCGAGCTGGTCACCAACGCCCGCAGGTACGCCCCCGGCCCGGTGCTGCTCGAGCTGCGTGTCACCGGCGTGGTGGTGGAGGTGGTGGTGTGGGACAGCGACCCGGTGCTGCCAGTGGCACGGGCCGCCGATGCCGGCCGGGTGGGCCAGCACGGGCTGGAGATCGTGATGGCGGTCGCCCAGGGCTTTGAAGCGCAGCGGGAGCCGGTCGGCAAACGCATCACCGCCCGTCTTGCGCTCCTGGACGATCCGAATGGCGCCGTGGTCGGCCGGCTCCCCGTCTGACTCACGCTGCGCCACCGCGCGGAACCGGTCTGCTTCGGTTACGTCCTGCGGGTGAGCGCAGCGTGGAGTTGGGACAGGACCGTCTCGGGCAGGCTGGCACACTGTGCGTACTTGATGATCTGCTCGGCGATCGAGGACAGCTTGGTGTTGGTGTGCTGTGAGACCTCCCGCAGCACGGTGAACCCGTCCTCCGGGCTGATCCCTGCCATCATCACGAGGACCCCGATGGCCTGATCGACCACCGCATGCGAGGCGACCGCCCGCTGCAGCTGCTCATTCTCCGCCCGCAGCTGCTCGACCTGCTGGACGAGGCCGTGGACGCGGGGGCCAACGCCGGGTTCTCGGCCAGAAAACGCGGAGGAGGCCATGCATATCACCGTAGATGTCATCGGGGCGGGGACGCATGTTTGCCTGCCCCCTGTCCGGTGACGCATCCCTGTGTCGCGGGGACGTCACAGCATCTTGGCTGGAATGTGCTGAGCTCCCCGAGCTGCGCTCGGAGAGCTCGGCGGGGCTTGCTTCCGAACCCCGCCCGCGGCGGGTATCCCGGTTGTCTGTTGTCATGCCAGCGTCATTACGCCGCGTCGAGGTGCCGCGGGGAACGATCAGCCGGATCACGCGGCCGGCGCGTGCTGCTGTGGACCAGGCGCAGATGACGGCCCCGGGCATGCCGTGCCACCCTCCTCCTGCCCGCCATCCGGTCCTCGATGCGGTCCATCCCGTACAGCAGCAGGCCCAGCACCGGCAGCAGCAACACAGCGACGGCGATCACAGCGAAACATCCCTCCGATCGGCAGCACGTGGCCGGGTTCCCCTCACCCCCTGGCCAGCAGCCATCTCGTGTGAAGGTCTCGTGACGACCAGTCCCGGCCTGGCCGGCCAGGGCTGTGTCACTTCTCGCTCCGGCAGCCGTCTACGTCACAGGCATTTGGTGGCATGGTCTGCGTCTTTGCGGGCAAGCGGCTCTGGTGTCATGCGCGCCTGCAGAGTTGGTCTTCCAGGTGAGCTCTGCCCTGAGCCGGGCCGGCTTTCATGTGCTGGGTGATGCGGACACCGGTGTTCCGGGGCTGCGTGTGGTCGAAGTGGCCACGGGCGCGGTGGTCAGCTGGGCGGCCTCGGACGAGTTCATATCGCTGGCTCGCCACCGAGGCGGCCGCGCTGCGGGCGACGACAGCATGAAAGTGATCGTGCAGGCCGCAGTATCAGGGTTGCTGGCCCAGCTCGGACACACCGTCACAACAACGTCCGACGGCAGTGATCTTCTCGTGCTCGCCGATGCGGTGGCCGCTGCCCAAACGCCGCGGAGCTAGACCCGCAGCTATTGCTCGCTCATGCCACGGCGCAGGCCGGGCATACGAGACACATGCGCCCAGCCACGTAGAAGGCGCGGGCACATCCGGTGGGCACCGTGGCCATGCCGGCTGAAGGAGGTTGACCAGTGGACCTGACCGAGTTGCTCGCAGACGCCATGCGGCGCCAGCGCCTGAGTGCCGAGGCGCTCGCCTATGCGACCGGCATCCGTGTCCCTCGTATCAAAGCGTTCGTCGAAGACGGAGCCGTCGGACCGATCCGCCCGACGGCCGAAGAACTCACGGAACTCGCCCAGGCGCTTTCCCTGCCGCTTCCCAACGTGCTGGCGGCGAGCCAGGACCGTCGCACAGTGGCCGCCGCGGGCCACCCAGTGTGATGCACCAGCCAGGCGCGAAAGCCGCACAGATACCGTGCCGGGGCCCTCATCGGGTACTCGCTGCGGCATGGGATCTTTGAGCTCACCGGTGCTGCTGTTGCTGTTCGCGGCCAGTGCGGCCGTCATCTGGTACGCGGGTATCAAGCTGTCCGACAACACCGACGTGCTCGCCGAGCGCCTTCACCTGGGCAGCGCGCTGGGCGGGCTGATACTCCTCGCGATCGCCACCAACCTCCCGGAGATCGCCATCACCATCAGCGCCGCCCTGGCCGGCCAGCTCGATGTCGCCGTCGGCAACATCCTCGGCGGCATCGCCATCCAGACCGTCGTCCTGGCGATCCTGGACGCGGCCGGTGTACGGCCACGTGCCCCGCTGACCCGTCTGGCCGCCAGCCTCCAACTCGTCCTGGAGGGCGCGCTCGTCGTGGTCGTCCTGGCCGTCGTCGTGATGGGCACCCAGCTCTCACCCGGCCTGCACGCCGCCCGCCTGGCCCCCGCCTCCCTGGCGATCGCCGCGATCTGGCTGATCGGTCTGATGCTGCTCAACCGAGCCAGTCGCGGCCTGCCCTGGCGAGAAGGTGGCGACGCGCCCGACAGCCAGCCTGAACCACGCGGCCACTCCAAGGGCAAGAAGGAGAAGGCCGCCACCGAGCAGGGCGTTGGCACTGGCCGTGCCGCTCTCATCTTCGGTGCCGCGGCCCTGGCCACCCTCGTCGCCGGCGTCATCATCGAGCGCAGCGGGGAGGAGTTCTTCGCCCGCCAGGGCCTCAGCGGCGTGCTCTTCGGAGCCACGGTCCTGGCCGCGGCCACCTCCCTGCCCGAGATCAGCACGGGCCTGGCCTCCACGAAGCTGGGTGACTACCAGCTTGCTGTCAGCGACATCTTCGGCGGCAACGCTTTCCTGCCCGTGCTCTTCCTCCTGGCCACCGTCATCTCCGGCAAGCCGGTCCTGCCCGCGGCCCACGACACCGACATCTACCTCACCGCGCTCGGCATTATCCTCACCGTCGTCTACATGGTCGGACTCATCTTCCGCCCTCGACGCCAGTACGCGCGGATGGGCGTCGACAGCATCACCGCGATCGTCATCTACCTCATCGGCATCGCCGGGCTAGCCACCATCGCCACCTGATCCACCCTCCCGTGCGCTGAACAACTCGCGGCACTCTCCCCGCGAATCGGGCAGACTCCCCTCAAGTTCACGGCCGCAGCGCACCAGGATTGCGCGAACCTGTCCGTTTCCCGTGTCCAGGGACAGCATGATCGACACAGCGATCTGCGACGGCGAACCAGCAGCTGCGGCAGTCCGCCGGCAGCGACGGTGTCGTTCGTGTCCTACCTGTCCAGCACCAGCCAAAGGGCTGACCGACGCATGCCCGTTCGAAGCACCGTACGCCCGCGACGCTAAAGCAGACCTGACCGACTGACGACGTCGGTTCCGGCCCACGTCGAATAACGCGAGCCGGAGCCAAACGGGACACGGGAAGGTGATGGTGGTCAGTCCACGGACCGCACGGTGGGCATGGCGAGGGCGACCGGTCCCGTGCCGGAGCCGCTCTTGCAGGAGTCGTGGCAGTCCTTCTCCAGGCTGCAGCACAGTGAGCAGATCGCCCCGGCGTGGAAGGGGCAGTTCGCCACGTCCGGCCGCTCGAAGTCGGTCGTGCACACGGTGCAGGTCAGCATGGCCGCGGAGGGCAGGCCGTCCGCCCCGAGCAGCGGCTCCTCCAGGTCGTCGACGCGGGCGATGTAGTACTTGCCCTTCGTGAGCACCGCGAACAGCGGTGAGAGGACCATCGCGAGGAACAGGGCGATGAAGGGGGAGTATGCCTTGCCGTAGTCTCCGAACGCCTCGAAGTAGGCCGCGATGGAGACGGCCGAGGCAATGAGCATCGATCCGAAGCCGACCGGGTTGAAGTTGTACAGGTGCGCGCGCTTGAACTCGATGTACGAGGGACTGAGCTTCAGCGGCTTGTTGATGACGAGGTCGGCGACGACCGCGCCGATCCAGGCGATGGCGACGTTGGAGTAGAAGCCGAGGACGGTGTTGAGGAAGCCGAAGACGCCGCCCTCCATCAGGGCCAGCGCGACGCCGACGTTGAGGAAGATGTAGACGACCCGGCCTGGGTGGCGGTGGGTGAGGCGGGAGAAGAAGTTCGACCAGGACAGCGAACCGGAGTACGCGTTCGTCGAGTTGATCTTTATCTGGGAGAGGATCACGAAGAACGTGGCCAGGCCCAAGGCGACGGGTGCGGCGAAGGTCTTGAAACCGTGGACGTACTGCTGGATGGGCTCGTTGGCCTTGGACAGGCCCACGCTGCCGGCGATGTAGAAGGCGAGGAAGGCCCCGCCGATCTGCTTGGCCGCGCCGAGCACCACCCAGCCCGGGCCGGCGGAGAGGACGGCCCCCCACCACTTCCTGCTGTTCTCGGGCGTCTTGTCGGGCATGAAGCGCAGGTAGTCGACCTGCTCGCCGATCTGCGCGATCAGCGACAGGGCCACGCCCGCGCCCGCGCCGACGCCGAGCATGCTGATGCTCGAGCCGGTGGGGGAGTTGCCGGCGAAGTGCGTGAACCGCGAGAACTCGTCCGGCTCCTGGATGGCGAGGGACACGAACGGCGCGACCATCAGCACCAGCCACACCGGCTGCGTCCACACCTGCATCTTCGACAGCGCCGTCATGCCGTAGATGACCAGCGGCAGAATGATCAGCGAGCAGATCAGATAGCCGACGGCGAGCGGGATGTGCAGCCCCAGTTCCAGGGCCTGGGCCATGATCGAGCCTTCGAGGGCGAAGAAGATGAAGGTGAAGCTGGCGTAGATGACCGAGGTGAGCGTGGATCCGAGGTAGCCGAAGCCGGCGCCCCGGGTCAGCAGGTCCATGTCGATGGAGTACTTCGCCGAGTAGTACGAGATCGGGATGCCGGTCAGGAAGATGACGACCGCGGCGGCGAGGATCGCGATCATCGCGGAGGAGAAGCCGTTGGAGATGGCGATCGAGCCGCCGATGGCGAAGTCGGCGAGGTAGGCGATGCCACCGAGTGCCGTGGTGGCCACCACGTAGGGGGTCCAGCGGCGGAAGGACTTCGGCGCGTAGCGCAGGGAGTAGTCCTCCAACGTGTCGTTCTGCGCCCAGTTGTTGTACGTCCGTCCGCCCGTACTCGCCGGCGGTGCTTCCTTGTCGACGATTTCCGTCACGACATTCCCTCTTCCCAGCACTGGGGACGACCCGGGCGACCCCGGGTGATTGCACGGAAGAGTCACGCCGCACTGTTTCTTGAACGTTTCGCTTCCTTTAAGGGGAAGGTCTTTAACTGGCCTTTATTCGATGCGCGTAGATAGCACGCCAACAGGAGCGAAACCGCGTGGGCCGGGGCGCCCGTCCATGGGCGACCGCGGCGAGCGAAGGGCCCGATTGAATACGGATGCCTCGCATCCGCCAGATGCTTCCCGTAGAAAGTATTTCTGTGGCAGGGTAATGTCAACGGCAGGGAGCGGGGTCAGAGTTGGGTGACGATGTGGAAGTCGAAGGCATCCGCCCGTGCCAGGTACAGCCGTTGGGTGAGATGGTTGCCGCGCAGCCGCAGTGCGCCGCGCGGGCCCTCGTAGGAGACCGTTTCGCCCACCGTGCACATCGCCCGCACGTCCAGCGACCGCGCCCGCTCGGCCAACGCCGCCAGCAGGCGCACCCCTTCGAAACACGACTCGCCCAGACTGCCCACGACAGGGGCATCCACACCGAACCGCGCCGCGTAACGGGCGCTGAAGTCCAGGCTCTCGGCGGTCGCGAGCGTCTCGAAGAAACCGGCCGTCGCCCACAGCCCGTCGGTGGCCTCGGCGCCGGTGGCCAGTAGGATGTTCTCATCCATATGGGTGCTCAGCCGCAGACACCGCTGGTGAAGGCCGTACGCGGCGAACGCCCGGTTGAAGCGTGCCGCGTCGTCGCCGACCAGCAGCATCAGCACCGCGTCCGCCTCGCACCGCTCGATCCGGCGCAGCACCGGCCCGAACTCATGCGTCCCCAGCGGCACGAAGACCTCGTCGCGCACCAGACCGCCGCACGCCCGGACGTATCGCCGTGCGGCGCGGGCGGTCACGCGCGGCCACACATAGTCGTTGCCCACCGTGCACCAGCGTCGCGCGCCGGTCGCCTCGGCCAGCAGCCGCATCGCCGGCAGCAGTTGCGCGGCATCGGTCTCGCCCGTCAGGAAGACCCCGGGTGTGCGCTCGCCGCCCTCGTACTGGGCTGTGTAGACGTATGGAACGCGGCCCGCGATCCGCGGCAGCAGTGCCTGGCGCACGGCCGAGGTGTGCCAGCCCACCACCCCGTCGACGGCGCGCAACGACACCAGGGCCTCGACCTCGGCCGCCACCCGCTCCGGCGATGCCCCGCCGTCCACCGTGCCCAGGCGGACCTCCCGGTCCAGCACGCCGCCCACGGCGTTCAGTTCCTCCGCGGCCAGTTGTGCGGCCAGCTCGCACGACGGGCCGAAGACCCCCGCGGGTCCCTGCAGCGGCACGACCAGGGCCACGACCAGCGTCGTGCTCGAATCGCCGTTCCCTCTGGGTACCGGATGCACAGACCACCTCCGTGAGGGCACTGGGGGCGCGGATCCCGGTCCGGGCCCCGGCACCCTCGCGGAGGCTCGTAATCTGCCCGAACGCTAGACCTATCGGAAGGACACCGGCAATGCCCTCCGAACCCTCCTCCCCGGACCTTGCCCACCTCCTCAGTCACGCCGAGCGACGGCTCGGCCGGCGCTTGGCCGCGGTGCTGGCCGAGGAGGACTGCTCGGTGGAGGAGTGGCGCGTCCTGTCGGCCGTTGCCGACGGGCAGGGCCACCCGATGTCCGAAATCGCCGACCACGCCCTCATGCCGGCGCCCACTCTGACCAAGCTCGTCGACCGCATGGTCGCCGGCAACCTGGTCTACCGTCGGCCCGACCCCGACGACCGCCGCCGCGTCCTGCTGCACCTCACCGCCCGCGGCCGCATCCTCCACCAGCGCGCCGCCCACCGCGTCCACTCCGACCAAACCCGGCTTCTCGACGCAATCGGTGACCAGGGAAAACTCGCCCAGCTCCTGCCTCTGCTCGCGGCAACGGTCGACGGGTTGCCTGGGGTGGCGCCCAGCAGGCCGCACAGTTGAACTTTTCGATCAATGGCCGCGGCCTCGTCCCTGTGTGGCGAAGTTGGGCCTGCGCTTCAGCGTCTTGGCGGCCGCGCGAACGAGTTGGACGACTGGGTTGGCGTGACAGTCGGCGGGAGGGGTGAAGCCTTGCGCGCGCTCAGAGGGGGAGCGCGGCCAGGGTGCGGGCGGGATGACAGGGGCCGAGGAAGACGATGATGCCCCTGCCCTCAGGAGAGGGGTGCGTGGCCTGGGTCCAGCCCTGCCGGCGGTAGAAGGCAACGGCGCGCGGCGAGCGGAGGCGGCGCTGGTGATTCGAGCGATGCTCGGTCATGAGCTGCGGGGGCGTGTCAGTCGGGGCCATTGCTGGGCCACCTCGTGGTGGCACACCCGAAATAGGAGGATCTGTTGGAGGACGTCGGGGAGATGCGCCGGGCACCTATCGCACGTCCGGGGACCTCTCGGACTGCTACTGGGAACGAAGGTCGGGGGCACCATCGACAACCAGTTCGCAACGTCCGCGCAGACGATCACGGTGACGGTCGCACCAACCGACGGTCAGTTCACCACGCAAGGGTGCGGGACCTGGAAGCCGGTGAAGTAAGGAATGCAACACAGCTGGAGTTGACACAGAATCGAGCTGGAAGAGGCCGACGGTGTCCGAGGCCCGGATCATCTCGAAGGCCTGCTGGTCGTTCAGGCTGACATGGTCGGGGTTGTCGAGATCGAGCAGGCGTCCGGCTGTGCGGCGGATCTCGGCGACCGCGTACGCCATCGCGGACTGCATGCGCACGCCCAGGACGTCGAGTTTCAGGAGACCGAGATCTTCGACGTCCTCCTTGTCGGCCTGCACCGTCGGGTATCCGGCCGGGGTCGGCTGCACCGGAAGCCGGTCCGGCAGCGCCGCGTTGGACAGGATCACCCCGCACGGGTGCATGGCGTAGCCGCGGGACAGCGCGTCCAGGCCTTCGGCGAGCTCCCACAGCGGTCCGAACCTCCCCGCCGGCGAGGCGAGTTGCCGCAGCTCCGGCAGTTCGGCCAGAGCACCGCGAATGTACCGGGCGCGGAGGTGCGGAAAGCTCTTGGCGATCTCACCGACGACCTGCGGCGGAATCCCAAGGGCGAGGCCGGTATCCCGGAGTTCCCTATTGGATTGGCGTGTTGAAGCCAATCAAGAAGGATGCACTCGCGGTGAGTTGGCGTGTGTTCTGGGTACCGCCGGACGCGGCACGGGGCGGAGGACGCGCTGGTCTGCGGGAAGCAGAGGTAGGAAGGGAGCGGAGGAAGGAGGGTGGCGGAGGAGGAGGGCGAGGTGCCGGGCGGGCGGTGGAACCAGGGGGCGAGCAGGGAAGCGGGCGGCGTCAGTTGATCTGGGCGTACTCGCGGAACTCCCAGTCGGTGACGTGCTTGTGGAAGCGGGCGAGTTCGTCGCGCTTGAAGATGAGGAAGGCGTCGACGAAGGACTTGCCGAGGATGTCGGTGAGGTGGTCGTCGGCCTGGAGGGCGTCGAGGGCCTGGCCGAGGTCGGTGGGAAGCTTGGCCGCGGCTCCGGTGTCGGCGGCGTGGCCGGTCGCCGGGGCGGGGGGCTCCGCGGCGGCGGTGATGCCGAGGTGGATGGCGGCCAGGAGGCCCGCTATGGCGAGGTACGGGTTGGCCGTCGCGTCGCCGAGGCGGACCTCCAGTCGGGAGGCGCCACCGCGCTCCGGCGGGATGCGCACCATCGCGTTGCGGTTGTCCAGGCCCCAGTTGATCAGCCAGGGGGCGGTGGTGTCCGGGCCGAACCGCTTGTAGGAGTTGACGGTGGGGTTGAGCAGCGCGGACAGGGCGGGCGCGTGCGTGAGGACACCGGCCAGGGCGTGACGGGCGGTGGGCGACAGGCCATGCGCCTCGTGGGGGGCGTCGAAGGCGTTGGCCCCGTCCGCGTCGATGAGGGAGACGTGCAGGTGGAATCCGGACCCGCCGCCGTCGTTGAACGGTTTGGCCATGAAGGTCGCCAGTCGGCCTTCGGCTCGGGCCAGCTCCTTGACGGCGGCCTTGAACCGGAAGGCACGGTCGGCGGCGTCCAGGGCCTCGGAGTGGTTGAGGTTGATCTCGAACTGCCCGCCATCGAACTCCCGGTTGCCGCCGCTGACGTCCAGGCCGAGCGCGTGCAGGGCGCGGGCGGTGCGCAGGAGGTGTCCGTCCGGGTCGGCCTTGCGGCCGGTGGTGTAGACGTTGCCCGGGGCGGGGGCGTAGCGCCGCCACCCGGTAGGTGTGTCGGCGTCCGGCTCGAGCAGGACGTATTCCAGTTCCGGGCCCACGATCGCCGTCAGGCCCGCGTCGTTCAGGCGGGTGAGGACCTGGCGCAGCAGGTCCCTGGGCGATTCGGGCACGCTCTGGCCGGTGGCCGGGTCCAGGACGTCGCCGATGCACCAGGCCACGTTCGGCTCCCAGGGCAGCGGGACGACGGTGTCCAGGTCCGGGCGCACGAGGATGTCCGGCATGCCCGCCTCCAGACCGCCGGCCATGTTGGAGTGATCACCCAGGGCGCCGGTGTGGTAGACGGCGCGGCTGAAGGCGAGGCCGTGTCCGGCCGCGTGCGGCAGATGGTGAAGCAGGATGTCCCGGCTGCGGTCGGAGCCCATCAGGTCCGGGTAGGTGAGGCGGAGGACATCGATCCCCTTGGCGTCCAGCGCTTCCATCGTCTGTCGGACCTGAGGGTCTGTGTGGGCGCTCAAGGGATGCTCCAGTGGTGCGGCGGTGAGTTGGATATTGTCCGCTTTGCCCGCGCGGTTTCTGGCGGCTTGGTTCCGGCCGATGGCGCCACGGGTAATCATTTGACACCAAACGATAAGAGTCGAGTGCACCGGCCACAAGAGGGTCACGTGAATTCTGCCCACTTCCGTCCATGACTGAAGGCCACTGGGTCGAGTGGCTGGGGGATACATTTGGCTGCAAACGAACATGCCGGCGACCCAGCGCCGCCCCACTCGAAGGAGGAGCCTGTGCCCGGGCCCCGCCGATCCATCACCGAGACCGAGCAGGCCATACAGCAGCGGCTCGGCGGCCTGACGCTGCAGCGCGAGGCCATGGCGGCCGTAGGCAACATCCACCGGGCCGCCGCGGCCGTCCGCCAGCATCTGGAGAACTCGGTGCTGCGCCCGCACGAGCTCACGTGGACCAGCTTCGTCGTGCTGTGGGTGCTCTGGATCTGGGGCGAGGCGGAGACCTGGTCGGTCGCTGAGGAGGCGGGCGTCTCCAAGGGCACCCTGACCGGCATCTCCCGCACTCTCGAGTCACGCGGCCTCGTGGCCCGCTCACCCCACCCCGAGGACCGCCGCCGGGTCCTGCTCTCCCTGACCCCCGAAGGGGAGAAGCTCATGGAGGAGCTGTTCCCGGCCTTCAACGCCGAGGAGGCGTTCGTCTCCGCCCCGCTGAGCCCCGACCAGTGCCTCCAGCTCGCCGACAGCCTGCGCTCCATCGTCAGCCGGCTTGAGGAGCACGGCGAGCAGCGGCGGCGGGAGTTGCTCGCCGGCGAGGACCTGGCCCCGCGACGCTCGGGTCGCCGCCCGCGCCCGTAGTCGCGCCGCCGGGGCTCCGGTTGTCCGCGATGCGCCCCCTCCACTGCGGGCTCGCGCCCATCGTCGGAGTTGCGCGTGCGCCCTCCCGGCCTGCTGGTCACTCTGTCGCGGCAGGGTGATCCCCACCTATAACGTTTGGGACCAAATAAAAGCGCCGAACCCCTTGACGCCCCAGCGACCCGCGCTGTTTATTTGGGGCCAAATGAAATGGAGGTGGGGACGTGACCCGCGAGCCCCAAGTCGCTGTGATCGCCGGGGTGACCGTTGACACCCGGCACTGGATCGGAGGCGAGCGTGTCGCCTCGACCGAGACGTTCGCCGACATCTCGCCGATCGACGGCAGCGTTCTGGCTGAGATCTCCCGGGGCACCGCGATGGAGGCTGCGGCCGCGGTGGCCGCCGCGAAGGCCGCGTTTCCCGGCTGGGCCGCCACCTCGCGCGCCGAGCGCGCCCGGATCCTGCACGCGATCGCCGATGGTGTGGAGAAGCGGCTGGAAGACCTGGCGATAGTCGAGACGTGCGACAACGGCGCCCTGCTCCGCTCCCACCGCCGCGGTGTCATGCCTCGCGTCGCGCACAACTTCCGCTTCTTCGCCGACTGCCTGCTGACGCTGGATCACGAGGACTTCGAGACCCGGGGCCACACCAACCACGTCAGCTGGGACCCGGCCGGCCCTTGCGTGCTGATCACTCCGTGGAACGCCCCGCTGATGCTGGCCACCTGGAAGGTCGCCCCGGCTCTCGCCGCCGGCAACACGGTGGTCCTCAAGCCCGCCGAGTGGTCCCCGCTGACCGCCTCGCTGCTGGCGGACATCGCCGCTCAGGCCGGTCTCCCCGCCGGAGTACTGAATGTCGTGCAGGGCTACGGCTCCGAAATCGGTGACGCGCTGACCTCGCACCCCGACGTACGGCGCATCAGCTTCACCGGCTCCGTGCCCACCGCCAAACGGATCTCGGCCTCGGCCGCAGCCAATCTCACCCCGCTCAGCCTCGAACTGGGCGGCAAGTCACCGCTGCTGGTGTTCGCCGACGCCGACCTGGACCTCGCCGTCGACCTGGCCGTCGAGCAGTACGACAATGCCGGGCAGGTCTGCCTGGCGGGCACTCGGCTGCTGGTCGAGGAGTCGGTCGTCGAGGACTTCACCCGCCGCTTCGTAGAGAAGGCGAGCGCCCTGAAGCAGGGCGACCCACGCGATGAGGCCACCGACATCGGCCCCAACATCCACTCGCGGCAGCTGGAGAAGATCGACGGTTTCGTGCAGCGGGCGCTCGCGGCCGGGGCCCGCGCGGTCATCGGCGGCCACCGCAAGGACGGGCAGTACTACGCACCGACCTTGCTCACGGACGTCGCCCAGGACTCGGAGATCGTGCAGGAGGAGGTCTTCGGGCCGGTCCTGACCCTGCAGACCTTCGCCACCGACGATGACGCCGTCCGGCTCGCCAACGACACTCGCTTCGGGTTGGCCGCCACCATCGCCACCGGTGACCCGGAGCGTGCCGAACGCGTCAGCGCACAGCTCGTCGCGGGGACCGTCTGGATCAACTGCTTCTTCGTCCGCGACCTTCAGGCCCCGTTCGGTGGTTCCCGGCAGTCCGGGGTCGGCCGGGAGGGCGGCACCTGGAGCTTCGACTTCTACTGCGACGTGAAGAACACCGTCACCGCCCCGAACGGATGGAAGAACCATGGGTGAGATCGTCGGGGCGGGCCTGCTCGCCCACGTCCCCACCATCGTGCTACCCGAGGCCGACCGGCTGGCGCTGAACGAGGGCAAGGAGATCACCCTCGTCACCGGCCTGGAAAAGCTCCGCAGGGACGTCTTCGAACGCGATGCCGCCAACGAGTACGACACCGTCATCGTCCTCGACTCCCACTGGGCGACCACGGTCGAGTTCGTCGTGACCGCGCAGGACCGGCGGGCGGGCCTCTTCACCTCCGAGGAGCTGCCGCGCGGCATGTGCCGGATGCCGTACGACTTCCCTGGAGACCCCGAACTCGCGCACAACATCGCCTCGTTCGCCGACAAGCACGGCACCTGGATCACCGCGATCGACGACGGCTACCTGCCGATCTACTACGCCACCATCAACCTGTGGAAGTTCCTCGGCGAGGGACTGCCCGACAAGCGGTGGGTGACCATCGGCGTCTGCCAGAGCGGCGACATGGAGGACCACCTCCGCCTCGGCCGCGCACTCGCGGACGGTATCGCCGCCACCCCCGGTCGCCGTGTGCTGCTGATCGCCTCCGGCGCCCTGTCGCACACCTTCTGGCCTCTGCGCGAGATCCGTGACCACGAGGCCAGCGACCCCGCCCACATCTTCACTCCCGAGGCCCGCGCGGCCGACGAGGAACGGATCGCCTGGTTCAAGGAGGGCCGCCACGACAAGGTCCTGGACACCATGGACGAGTTCTGGAAGTACAAGCCGGAAGCGAAGTTCTTCCACTACCTGATGATGGCCGGCGCCCTCGGCGAGCAAGCCTGTGTCGCCAAGGCCCGCCAGTACGGCGAGTACGAGAACTCCGTCGGCACCGGCCAGGTCCACCTCTGGTTCGACCGCCCGGCCGACGGCTGGACCGGAACCGGCCTGCCCGCCTCCCCGTCCCCCCGCTCTCCGCACAGCCGTATCTAGGAGTCCCACCGTGCCCGAATACCGCCGTATCCTCCTCGAGGGTGCCGCCGTCCAGGTCACCGTCGCCAGTGACGAGCTGGTCGCCGGCGACGGCCGCCGCGTCAAGATCGACGAGGCGCACCATCTGCCGCCGGTGGTCCCGTCCAAGGTCATCGCCGTCCACCTCAACCACCGCAGCCGCGTGGAAGAGTTCGGGATCGATCTTCCGGCCACCCCCACCTACTTCCACAAGCCGACCTCGTCCCTCAACTCCCACAAGGGTGCGATCGTTCGTCCCCAGGGCTGCAAGTGGCTCAACTACGAGGGCGAGGTCGCCATCGTCATCGGCAGGACGGCACGCAACATCTCCCCGGCCGAGGCGGGCGAGTACATCGCCGGCTACACCATCGCCAATGACTACGGCCTGCACGACTTCCGCGACACCGACGCCGGCTCCATGCTCCGCGTCAAGGGCTCCGACACCCTCTGCCCCCTGGGTCCCGGCCTGATCACCGACTGGGACTTCCACGGCAAGGCGCTGCGCACCTACGTCAACGGCGAGGTCGTCCAGGACGGCTCGACCGACGAGATGCAGTGGGACATGCACTACCTCGTCGCCGACATCGCACGTACCATCACCCTCCACCCGGGGGACGTCCTGCTCTCCGGCACCCCTGCCAACTCGCGCCCCGTCCGGACCGGCGACATCGTCGAGGTCGAGGTCGAGGGCCTCGGCCGCCTCACCAACCACATCGTCACCGGCCCGACGGCCATCCGTACCGACGTCGGTGCCCAGCCCACGGAGTCCGAGGAAGTCCTGTCCACCGCCCTCGGCGGCGACTGGGAGTTCCGCGGCATCCGCCCACCCAAGCGCTGAGCCCGAACCACGCCGACACGCGAGATCACCGAGGAGTGACGAGATGGACCTGACCAAGTGGCTGGCCGAGGCGGTCGCGTCGAACGCCGAGTGGGCGAAGACCTTCGGCCCCTTCGACCCGCACCCGGCGCTGGCTGTCGACGACAGCCGGTTCGCCGCCGCGTTCGAGGTCTTCACCGAGCGGCTGAAGGACAACTATCCCTTCGGCCACCCCCGCTACGCCGGCCAGATGCTCAAGCCGCCGCACCCGGCAGCCGTGGTCGGCTACCTGACCGCGATGCTGATCAACCCCAACAACCACGCCCTGGACGGCGGACCCGCCACCGCCGCGATGGAGCGCGAGGTGGTCCAGCAGCTCGCCACGATGTTCGGCTACGACGCCCACCTGGGGCACCTGACCACCAGCGGGACCATCGCCAACCTCGAAGCCCTCTTCGTGGCCCGCGAACTGCACCCTGGCAAGGGGATCGCTTACAGCACCGAGGCCCACTACACGCACGGCCGGATGTGCGGCGTCCTCGGGATGGAGGGCTTCCCCGTCCCCACCGACGACCTCGGCCGCATGGACCTCGACGCGCTGGAGGAACTGCTGCGCGGCGGGCGGGTCGGCACCGTCGTCCTCACCACCGGCACGACCGGGCTCGGTGCGATCGAGCCGGTCCACGAGGCGCTGAAGCTGCGTGAGCGGTACGGAGCGCGGATCCACGTCGACGCCGCCTACGGCGGATTCTTCACCCTGCTGGCCGGCGCGGACGGTCCCGAGGGCCTGCCCGCCGAACCCTGGCAGGCGGTCTCCCAGGCCGATTCGATCGTGGTGGACCCGCACAAGCACGGTCTGCAGCCCTACGGCTGCGGCGCGGTCCTCTTCCGCGACCCCTCCGTCGGCCGGTTCTACCTGCACGACTCGCCGTACACGTACTTCACCTCCGACGAACTGCATCTGGGCGAGATCAGCCTGGAGTGCTCCCGGGCCGGTGCGGCGGCTGCCGCGCTGTGGCTCACCTTCCAGTTGCTGCCGCCTACGCGCGAGGGGCTGGGCCAGGTGCTGGCGGCCGGCCGGCGCGCGGCGCTGCGCTGGGCGGAACTGATCGAGGGCTCCGAGGACCTGGAGCTCTACCAGCCCCCGCAGCTCGATATCGTCAGCTGCTTCCCGGTCACCGCTGGCCGCACCCTCTCGGAGATCGACGCGGCCAGCAACCGCATCCTGCAGGAAGGGATGACCGACAGCCAGGACCCGGTCTTCCTCAGCACGCTCCGCGTCGGCGCCGAGCGCTTCACCACCCGCCACCCGAAGATCACCGCCGACGCCGACGGAACGCGCATCCTGCGCAGCGTGCTGATGAAGCCCGAATCCGAGACCTACGTCGAGCACCTGCACCAGCGCCTGGAGCAGCTCGCCCGCTCATGAACACCTTCCGGCGCCACGGGCTCACCGCGGCCCCGCACAGCGGTGAGCCGTAAGCCGGGCGCCCGACCCGAACCTCACGCGACGCGCGCCCCTTCTGCTTTCCCCTTCTTCCGCCCGCAGCGTCTGCCGCAGGTGGCGTGCCCCGCCCCTGCTGATCTCTCTGGAGCGTGACGACATGGCCAGTGTCCGTGGCTACTTCCACCCCAAGACGGCGACGGGCGCCTCGTCGCTGATCCCCTCCCCGCCGTGGCGCTACTCCGGCGACCTGCTCACCATCGAGTACCGCACCGACCCCGCCCGGGTGCGGGAACTGCTGCCCGAGCCCCTGGAGCTCGCCGACGAGGACCCCGGCGCGGTGGCCCTGATATGGGCCGACTGGCAGTCCTGCTCGGCATCCGCTGACGAGCTGCTGGACCCGGTGCTCTCCCAGTACAAGGAGGCGTTCGCCGTCGTCCGCTGCAAGTACAGGGACCAGACCTACACCCGCTGCGTATACATCTGGGTCGACAAGGACTTCGCGATCGCCCGCGGTCTGCACCAGGGCTACCCGAAGAAGCTCGGCTCCATCCACCAGACCCGCCCGCACCCCTACGGCCCGGCACCCCGGATCGAGGCCGGTGCCCGCTTCGGCGCCACCCTCGCCGCCGCCGACCGGCGCCTGGCCCAGGCAGTAGTGACCCTGCGCGAGCCGGCGGAGACGAACGGGTTCGTCAACGCCCACCCGATGGCCCACCACCGCTGGCTGCCGTCCATCGAGAAGGGCAAGGGGCTCGCGCTGGACGAGCTGATCGAGACCGGCGCCGCCTCCTTCGAAGGCGGGCAGCCCTGGGTGGGGGACGCCGAGCTGGAGCTGTTCGAGGCACCCACCGAGGAGCTGGCCCGCCTGGAGATCCGCGAGCCGATCGCTGCGTACTACCGCCAGGTCGGCGTCGTCTGGGACGGCGGCCGACTGCTGGAGTCCGGCACCTCCGGCGCAGAGTGACGGGGCAGCCGGGGACAGCATGCGCAACGTCACCCACCAGGAAATGCTGACGCAGGCCAAGGAACTCCGCCTGCCCACCCAGCATCACATCGACGGCCGGGCCGAAAGCGGCAACGGCGCCACGTTCGCCGTCGTCGCTCCCCGAGACGGCCACATCCTCACCCACGTGACCGACGCGGGCGAAGCCGAAATCGATCTCGCGGTCGCGGCCGCACGCCGCGCCTTCGACTCCGGCCCCTGGCCACGCCTGGCCCCCGCCGATCGCGGCCGGATCCTGATCCGCACAGCCGAACTTCTCGAAGAGCGGCGGGAGGAACTGGCGCTCACGGTCAGCCTCGAGATGGGCAAGCCCATCACCGACGCGTACGACATCGAACTGCGCGCCGTCATCAATACGTTCCGCTGGTACGGGCAGCTCGCCGACAAGCTCACCGACGAGTCTCCGCACACCTCCCCCGACGCCCTCGCCCTCGTCACCCGGGAGCCGGCCGGCGTGGTCGGCGCGGTCGTACCGTGGAACTTCCCACTGACCCTGGCCGGCTGGAAGGTCGCCCCGGCCCTCGCCGCGGGCTGCACCGTCGTACTCAAGCCGTCGGAGAACTCACCGCTGTCCGCCCTGCTCCTGGGACGGATCGCCACCGAGGCCGGCCTGCCCCCGGGCGTCCTCAACGTCGTCACCGGAGACGGCCCGACCGCCGGACGGGCCCTCGGCCTCCACCCCGACGTCGACGTCCTCGCCTTCACCGGTTCCACCGCCGTCGGCCGCCACTTCCTGCACTACGCCGCCGACTCCAACCTCAAGCGCGTCTGGCTGGAACTGGGCGGCAAGTCGCCCAACATCGTCCTCCCCGACGCCCCCGACCTGGAGAAGGCCGCCGCCACCGGCGCCTGGGGCATCTTCTTCAACCAGGGCGAGATGTGCACCGCCCCCTCCCGGCTCCTCGTGCACTCCTCCATAGCCGAGCAGGTCACCGAGGCCGTCGTCCGGCGGGCGCGGGAACTCCGGGTCGGTGACCCGCTAGACCCGGCAACAGAGATGGGCGCCCTGGTCTCGCAAGCCCACCTCGACCGCGTCCTCGACCACATCGCCACCGGCCAGGCAGAGGGCGCCCGACTGCGCACCGGCGGCGAGCGCACCCGGACCGCCACCGGCGGCAGCTTCCTCCAGCCCACCGTCTTCGACCGCGTGGACCCCGGCATGCGACTGGCCCGCGAGGAGATCTTCGGCCCCGTCCTGTCCGTCCTCACCTTCGACGACCTCGACGAGGCGGTACGGCTGGCCAACGCCACCGAGTACGGCCTCGCCGCCGGCCTGTGGACCTCCGACCTGTCCACCGCCCACCAGGTCTCCCGCGCCCTGAAGGCCGGAACGGTCTGGGTCAACTGCTACGAAGAGGGCGACCTCACCGTCCCGTTCGGCGGCATGAAGCAGTCCGGCAACGGCCGCGACAAATCCGCCCACGCCCTGGAGAAGTACACCGAACTCAAAACCACCTGGATCCAGCTGTGACCCGCCCCCTGATAGCCATACCGGCCCGCTTCTCCGCCACCGCCTCCGCCCTGCGCTACACCGCCGAGGTCAACGCCCGCGCCCTCGTCGAGGCCGTGTGGCGGGCCGGCGGCGAACCGGTGAGCATTCACCCGACCGACCCAGCCGAAGAGGACATCGCCCCCCGACTCGCCCGCTTCGACGGCGTCCTGCTGCCCGGCGGTGGAGATCTCGCCCCCCACCGCTACGGTGCCACCGACGCCCACGACACCGTCTACGACGTCGACGACCTCCAGGACGCATTCGACCTGGAAGTCGCCCGCGTGGCCCTGGAGTCGTGGATCCCGATGCTGGCGATCTGCCGCGGCCTGCAGGTCGTCAACGTCGCCCTCGGCGGCAGCCTCCACCAGGACATGGGCGGCCCAGGCCACGAGCACCGCCATCTGCTGCACCCGGTGGCCATCCGCCCAGGAACGCGGACGGCGCAAGCGCTGGGCGCCGACAAAGTCGAAGCATCTTGCTACCACCACCAACGAGTTGACCGCCTTGGCAACGGCCTGATCGCGGCAGCCACAGCCGACGACGGCACCATCGAAGCCCTCGAACTGCCCTCCTCACGAAGTTGGTTCACGGCCGTGCAGTGGCACCCGGAGGACACCGCGTCCACAGATCCCTCCCAGCAGAACCTGTTCGACACCCTGGTACGTCATGCCGACTCCGGCTGAGCAGCCCGGATGGCGCTCCTGCAGCCCGCCGCCAGGCGGAGACGGCCAAGGCGTCGCGGCGAACCTCGCCACCGAGGCGCAGGCGCCACCAGACCTCGGTGAGTGAAGCACGGCACGGAACCGCCGCGGTCGCCGGCTTGCACAACGACGGCAGTGGCGAGCCCCGACGCACCGCTCCGGGGCCTCGACCGGTCCCGGACCGCCCCTGAGGGCCGACGCCCTGATCGCGGTTATCGGCGCACTCACCGCCGTGGCCCCCTTGGCCACGGACATGTACGTGCCCGGCTGCCCCGAGCTGGGGCGGGCCCTGCACGCGACGGAGTCGGCCGTGCAGCTGTCCATGACTGCCTTCCTGGCGGGGCTGGGGGCCAGTTCGTCATCGGGCCGCTCAACGACAGTCTCGGCCGCCGCCCGGAAGGATCTGATGGGGCTCGGGACGGTGCTGCAGGTCCTGCAGCACGGCGGAAGCGACCCCGCGTACTTCGTCTCGGAGTGCGCGGTGTTCTTCGACGAGGAGGCCGATCAGTGACCCACCCGACGGTCCTCCCGGTCGGGCCCGTGCTCACGCGCCGGGCCCTGGGGGCGCTGCCCCTGGCGGCCGGCCGCTGTCTGGTGGCCGCCTACGCGACACCGGTCCCCTTCCACGACTACGAGGTCTTCACCGACCTGGGCGTGGTGACCGGTATCTACCTGGTCACCGATGCCGAGAATCACATCCGGTGGCTCGGGCAGGCCAGTCGCGACGACGACCTCGGTGCGCGCCTGGGTGAGCATACGCGGAACCCGCACAAGCGAGCCGTCTTCACCCATGTACGCGTACTCCACCTCGAAGATCGCACCCCGGGCGACACGCTCAACGCCATCGAGGGAAAGTGCGCAGACCGGCTCAATCTTCGCGGCGCCATGAACCCACGGGTATGGCCTCGAGCGGATGAGTGGCTGCGACTCGTGGCGTAGTTGAGCACCACGAGCGCGGCGGGTCATGTTCCGACCCGCCGCGCGATCCTTCACAACCCTCCTCCCGGGCGACTCCGGGGGAGTGTCAGGCGGCCCGCTCGACGTCGTCCTGGTCGAGAGCGGGTTCGTCCTTCCTGGGCGCCGGCACGGCGCCCTCGGCCTGCTTGAGGGCCTGCCGCGCGGCGACCAGATCGGCGCCCTCCACGCCGTGCTACTTGCGCAGCCTCCAGTGCTCGTGTCCCTGAGAGGGTGTTTTTGATCCCCAGAGCTCCGTGATCTATGGAGCCCAGCGGATGCGGAGGAGTCTCGGTGATGACGTACTCTCCCGTGATGACGGAGACGGTGGTCTGCTGGGTCCTGGTGCACATGATCAAGGGGACCGCGAGGCGCGGCGGCGACCACACTGACAAGCTGCGCGAGCAGATCGACGGTAGTACGGGCCGGAAACACCTGCTCAGGGGTAGTTGATGTTGCGCCGGAATGGACAGCGCTTGCATCATCCCTGGATGGACGACACGCCGAGCAAGTTCCCAGCCGCCCTGCCCAGGCTGCGTGCGGCGGCACGCGAAGCCGGTTTCACCATGTCATGTGAGGAGCGAACCGGCAGCTTGCTGGCCGTACTAGCGGCTGGCCGGCCTGGTAGCCGCATTCTCGAACTCGGCACGGGCGTGGGCGAAGGCACTGCGTGGCTCCTGAGCGGGATGGATCAAGCCTCGCGTCTGACCACGGTCGAACTCGACGCCGCTGTCCAGCAGGTCGCTCGCGAGCAGTTGGGGTCTGACCCTAGGGTGACCTTTGTAGCCGGAGATGGTGGCGCGTGGCTGGAGGCGTACGAAGGGGAGTCCTTCGACATGGTGTTCGCGGACACGTGGCCTGGCAAATTCACCCACCTCGAACGGGCCTTGGAACTCGTTGCTCCCGGCGGCACCTACCTGATCGACGATCTCTTCCCTCAGCCCGGTTGGCCGGAGGGCCATGACTCCTCGGTGAAACGTCTGCTGGGCGCACTGGAGGAACGTCAAGATTTCCGATCTGTCCGCCTGGCGTGGGCCAGCGGGCTCCTCATGGCAGTTCGATCAGCCTGATCCTGGGATTTAACGGCCGAAGGAGTGGTCGTTCGGGGAGACCGGGCTGCGGCAGACAGATTGCTGCCGCGAGTCGGGCGCCGCATCATCAGCGTGATGAGTGCCCAGGTCAAATGAGTCTTGGAGTGCTGGGGGAGTCTCCATGGAGTAGCGCTTGAGCGATGACTCTCAGTCGTAGAAGATCAGGTATGGCCGATCATGAGTACACGGCGGTGCTGGCGCAGCGGTGGGATGAGGTGGCGGACAGGTACGAGGAGTATTTCGTACCGCGATTCCGTCCGTGGGTGGTGGCGACCGTTGAGGCGATAGCCGACACAGAGTTGCCCAGCGGACCAATCCTGGTGCCCTGCTGCGGTACCTTCCCGGAACTACCGCTGCTGGCCGGCCAGTTCCCAGGCCGCGAGATCGTCGGTATGGACATCTCACCTGTCATGGTCAGCCATGCTGAGCAACGTGCGGTCCCGTGGCCGACGGCGCGGGCCATCGTGCAGGATGCAGCAGTGCTGGATCCAGCCTGGTCGGCAACGTGTGCCGCGGTCGTCTCGGTGTTCGGCCTGCATCACTTGCCGGCCCCGGACGAGGCCGTCTCCGACTGGGTGCGGGCACTGACACCAGGCGGTCGGCTGGCTGTCGCCTTCTGGCCTTATGAGGCGGATGCCACCGATCCATGGGGGCTGGCGGATCTGTTGGTGGCCAGGCAGGCCGTCGTCACGGAGAGGAGTTGGGAGGAAAGCCTTGCAGCGGCAGTGACCGCGGCTGGTGCGACTATCCGCCGCGACGAATTTGTGGCTTTCGAGATGGTACATGCCGACGCGGCGGCGCTGTGGGAGGCGATGAGCACTGCTGCCGCCGGGGCACTGCGCGCCACGGCTCTCCGTCATGGTCCGGAGTTCATGGAGCAGATGCGCAAGGAGTTCCTGCGCCACGCACCGACCGGGGAGTGGCGGCACCGGCGACGAGCGCGCCTCATCGTCGCAGACAAGTAGCCCGGCGCGGTGCTGGCGGTGAACGGCGCCCGAGGCCGCCGTGCTGACCAGGGGCTCGTACTCGCCGGGCCGCGGTGGCACACGGCCAGGCACCCACACGACTGACCCGCACCAGCGGCCACCGGGCCACCGCCGCGGTGTCGGCCATCGCCGAAGGAGCGATCACCCTGTTCAGCCAGAGCGACCTCACGGCTGCAGCTGCGCGCCTGCATGGCCCCCGGGTGCGTCCTGTACTTCCTCAAGGACCACCCCCGCCGTGAATGGTGCTCCGCGGCCTGCGGCAACCGGGCCCGCACCGCCCGCCATTACCAGCGCCACCGCCGCGCACCCGCCTGACAGCCCGCCGCGCACGCCCCGCCATCCCGTGGACTTGCTCGGTGGTAAGGCGATCAGCGATGCGTAGGGTCGCTGATCATGACGGATGACTGGCGCAGGGACCGGATCGGCAGCGCGGTTCGGGGCGGGAATCCCACGGTTCTCCGGAGGCTGACGGCAGGATTTGCGGTGATCGGGGACGTTCAGTTCCTCCCGGCATACTCGGTGCTCCTGGTGGATGATCCTTCGGTGCAGCGGCTGTCGGAGCTTCCGAAAGGCAAGCGGTTGGCGTTTCTGTCCGGCATGGACATGCTGGGCGAGGCGGTTGAACGTGCCTGCAGGCGGCTGGATCCGGACTTCAGGCGGGTCAATCTCGAGATCCTTGGGAACACTGACTCGTTTCTGCATGCGCATGTGTGGCCGCGGTTCGACTGGGAGCCGGGCGACCTCGTGGGGCGGCCGGTGTGGCTGTATCCGCGCGAGCGGTGGAGCGACGAGCGGTATGCGCTCGGTCCGCAGCACGATGTCTTGCGTGAGGCGATCGGCGAAGAACTCGACCAACTGGCGTGCTGGCGTGCCCGGGCCGCCGACCGGCAGGTCGGCGACCCGGGATGTTCCTGATGTTCAGCCGGGATCGTCCGGGGTCGCGGTCAGGGAGTTCTCCGCAGCGCGATGATGTCCGCTCCGGTGGGCATGGCGGGCCGGGCGGCTTCCGCGGTGGCCAGCAGAGCGACGATGATGACACCCTGCGGCCCGTCGGCGTACCCCTGGAAGACAAGGGGCTGACGACCAGCTACAGCACCGGGCGCCGTCCGGTACGGCCCGGACAAGCTGCCCCCCAAGCTGGAACAGCTGCGGGCACGCGTCTTCGACCCGGTGGCGCCGACCACCCTCGACGTCGTGCCGGTGTCAGACTGGCGCGCGAGGAAAGCTGTGGTTCTTGGCCCCGTCCCGGTTACCCAGCGCCCGAGGAAAACTCGTCGAAACCAGATACGAGTGGTCACTTTCTGGTGGACATCTGAAGCAAGCTGCTTCTGGAGCGTGCAACGTCAAACAGGCCATGGGAGTGTGATGGGTGGTCAGTTCTGAAGGCTGAGAGATTTGGGGGAGTGGGGGAGTGGCTGCGGGGAGCGGCGGAATACCCCAGTTAACTCGAGCACGTCGGGTTCTCATCGGCATAGTCGTCACCGGTGCGGCAGTCGGCCAGCTCCGCGTCCAGTACGAGATGGGTGCCCACCTCGATCAGGCAGGCCATCCGCACCTGGGGAAAGCAGAACTTGTCGTGGCCGCGGCTGTTTCCGGGACGGCCTAAGGCGGCCGCGTTCGCCGGGCTGTCGGCCACGTCCCAGCAGGTGCCGTCCACCGCCAGCAACCGCAGCCCGCGCCAGAAGCAGCCCGGGGTGGCCTCGGTGCCCATCGGCTTTGCGGTCGTGGCAAACAGCACCCGCAGCGGCTCCGGTCCCAGCCGCTGACGGGCCCGAAACAGCGACGACTTCGCCGGGATGTGCCAGTCGCCCAGCAGCCCCTGGCCCCGCAGTCCCTCGACCAGGTGCCGCATCACCTCCAGATACGGCGCCGGCGAGAACAGGGCCAGTGCGAGCACGAAGTACACCACCAGCCGAGCCGGCAGCAGACGTCTGCGATGCTCCGCACGACCACAAGCGGCCACCACACGATCCACCAGCCCTGGCGGATAAACCAAGGTCAGCAGCCCTAACCCCGATAACTCACCGACATCCGCAGACACCCGAACCGCCCCCAGGAGCACTGCACAGCAGCGTACGCCCGCCAGCTAGAACAACGGCATTGGCCCTAGGTGGCCTGAACCTCACGTTTCACTCAACTGCCGTGACAGGAGGGAGTGTTGCTCCCTAGGGTCAAATCCTGGCGGTCGACGAGGCCGCTTTCATCCAGAGAAATACGGGGGAAACACGTGCGTTCCATACCCAAGATCGTCGCAGTCGGCTGCGCCGTCACCGCACTTGCCGCTGTGGGTGCTGTACCCGCCAGTGCCGGGACGGCCCATCCGATGATATGCCCGTCCGACAAGGGCTACGACTTCTCGGGCAGCTACACGTATTACAGGGACATGGAACCCCGTTCCGGCGGCGACAGCGGCACGACGATCAGCATCACCTTCCACAAGGGGAAGACGACGACGTCGACGGTCGGCGGGGCGATCTCCGGCGAAGCCAAGGTGGTGTTCGTCAAGGCGTCGGCTGAGTTCGACTACCACTTCGCCTGGCAGTGGACGAACAGCTCCACCTACACGTGGTCGTGGACGGTGCCGAAGACGATGAGGCACGGTTACCTGCACGCCGGGGTGAAGGTCAGGTACACGAAGTGGAACTACAACCAGACCGAGCCCAACTGCAAAACCAAGGTGCTGCGCAAGGGATCGGCGCGGCTGGTCTACAAGGGCCGCGAGACGTGGCACGGGAAGAGCTGATGCGCAGCGCAGGGATCGTTCTGCTGGTGGTGTCCGCCGCTGCGCTGTCCGGGTGCAGCGGCGGGAAGAGTACGCCGCCTTCGCCGAGTGCCTCGAAGGCGGCGCTGGTGTCCGATCCGGACAATCCTGACAAGGGCGCTAAGAAACCGGGCCGGCTGGGTCCGGGGACGGTGAAGCTGCCCGTGGCTGCGGACCGGATTGCCGCATTGTCCGTGCGGTATGACTGTCTCGGTCCCTCGGGTGGTCTGAAGGTCAGTAGTGGGACAGCGCTGCGCGCCGGGATCGAAGTGTGTGACGACAGCGCCACCTACGGTGCCTCGATGAAGGCGAAAGACCTGGACGGCCGGGAGTTCGGTGGTACGGTCAAGATCGAGGCCGACAAGCGGACGCGGTGGCGCGTTTCCGTGAGCATCACCGACAAGGATGGCGTCAAACAGACAGTCCATAGCTGAGCTTGTCTCTGTCGGGGATCTTGGAATTGCCCGGTGCGTCGGCGTGATTGGTGGGCATGCTCGGGGTGTTCCGAGAGCCTATGCAGTTGTCGAGGTGTGTGTTGTCGCTCCGTCCTCGTTCGGGTGAGCAAGTCCCGCTTCTGACCGCGCAGGCGAGCAACCCGGGTGGTACGGCGGCGATGTGGGTGAGAGACCGCCTGGACGCGTTGTGGCGTGACGAGGACTTCGCTGACTGGTATCCGCGTGACGGGCGTCCGGGTCTCTCGCCTGCCCAGCTGGCCACTGTCTGTGTGCTGCAGTTCGTGCTCGGCCTGTCGAACCGGCAGGCTGCCGAGGTGGTGCGCTGCCGCATCGACTTCAAGTACGTCATGGCCATGGAGCTGGACGATCCCGGCTTCCACCACAGTGTGCTGGCCGACTTCCGCGACCGTCTCACCGAGGGCAACCGCGCCCACCGCCTCCTCGACCTCGCGCCGGCCCGCCTGAAGGAGGCCGGTCTGGTGCGGGAGCGCTCGAGGACCATCCCCGCATCAGGCACGTCTTCATCCCGGTCGGCGCCTGCTGGCGCAACCTCCAAGAGGGCTGGTGGCGCATCTTCCGCAAAACCGCCCTGGCCGGACGCTCCTTCGGCGACCGCGACCACATCACCCACGCCACCGAGGTGGCCACAGCCCAGCTCAACGCCCGCGCCCGACCCTGGATCTGGGGCAGACCCGCCCCCCACCAGGCGTATACGCCGCTGCTGTGTACTTCCTTTGAGGAACGCAGCACACTAGTGACAGAACGCCCGATATCACCGCATGCTTTGCCCATGTCAGAGCATCAGCACATCCTCGATGGGAAGGGCCGGGACCTGACGATCGAGGATCTCAGGGAGTTCGTCGAACACGCCAGCAAGAACAGCGCGACCGCGAACCGCACGTTGTACGTAGAGACCTCGGGACGCAAGCTCCGAAAGATATGGCTCGATCTGTCACGGCCAAGCTGATCAGTGCACACGACAGGCCCCGGATCGGTCCCCCGACCGGGGCTTCGTCATGTTCAACGTCCGCCGCCTGGCGATGAGACCGGAGAGCTCTCTCAGCCGTGTCCGCCCCGGCCTCTGCCCCGTCGACGCCCCCCATGACGGCGCCGCCACACTGAAGGCAGCACGCACGCGGCGCCCACCGCCGACGCAAAAGTCATGACCAGTAGTGCACACGCCCGTTGAAGGCGCTGACCTGCCGTGGTCGGGCCCATGGTCGGGGAGGTCGACGTCGCGGTCGGGCCCATGGTCGGGGCTGTAGTCAGGGGCTGTCGCCAGCCCAGTCGAAGCGGCCCGGGTCGCTGGGGCCGCGGGTCGTACAGCGCGCGGCCGCCGGGACCGAACTGCCCGAGCCGCCACGGTCAAAACAACCAGACGCCAAGTGCGGCGATGGCAAGGCCGATCGTGAGGATCACCGGCCCAACCGCGTAACCGCCCCAGGTCCTGCGGCCTTCGAGGCGCCCCATGCCGATGGACACGGCCCCACCGGCAATGACGATCGCGCACCCGGCGATCACGACGAGCGCCGCGAAGAAGGGACCCCAACCTGGTTCGTGGTTCGGGTTGTTGTGCGCGACCCCCCGCCAGGATCACGTCCCCGAGCTCACCGTGCACAGATCACTCACCCGCTTTCTCGACGCCCTCGGACAGGTTCTGGAAATCCGACTCGATACCGGAGCCCGCCGCGTAGACCGCCGTGTTGAGGCCGGTGCCGAAGGAGTCCTTGTACGCGGCGTCGGCGAGCTTGCCCCTGTCGCTGAGGTTTTCGCCGCCGAAGCCGCCGTCTTCCTCCATGTGATGGAAGTGGGCATCGGCGGCGGCGTTTCCGACCGCTCCGGTCACAGCGTTCGTCGCCACGTCCCACCCGATGGTCGCGCCGTCCTGGTGGTTCCACACGTCAGCCGTGAGGCCGCCGCTTATGTTGCCCAGCGAGCCGTTGACCGCGCTGCCCCCGGCCCTCGCCGCCGAGGACCTTGCCGACCACGCCCGTCAGGTGGGCGCCCTCGGCCAGCGCCGCGCCGCCTGTCGTGAATGCGGCCGTGCCCAGTGCTTCCTCGCCAGCGGTGGAGAAATCCTGGCCCACCGTGATCGGCTGCCCATTGAGCGCCTGGTTGAGCATCATGCTGCCCGAGTCCGCCACGAAGTTCGTGGCGAAGCTCTCAGCGCCTTTGGTGAGGAACTTCGCACTGAACTCAGCCACCTTGGAAAGGACCCTGGCCAGCGCCGCCGCCTCTTCCTCGGTGAGCGCGCCGAACCGCTCCAGCAGGGCCGCCACCTTCTCGGCGGCCGAGGTGAAGAGCTTCACCAGGTCGACGATCCTGCATGCCGTAGGCGCAGGTTCGGCCCTGCGCCAATGCTCTGCAGCCGAAGCACAGCCACCCTGAATACCAAAGACCGACAGAACACCATGTCTGCACAAAGAGTCGGAAGAGGTAAATTTTCTACTGACGGCTCGCTTTGTTCACGAGAACCGACAGCATCTGTTCAGTGCTTCGGGAGGCACCCTGGCGGCGTCGTGTTCGATGTTCACGAGAAGGGACAGCACCGAGCTCTGGCCCCGTGATCGCTGGGGTACGGGCTCCCGGTAACGTCGCCGGGACACCCGCATCGAAGGAGAGCACCCACCCGTGGACCTGGGCATCATCGGGCAGGCAGCCGGACTGTTCGCCGTCACCAACATTGACGACATCCTGATCCTGGCGCTGTTCTTCGCCCAGGGCGCCGGCCACCACGGCTCCACTCGCCGGATCGTGCTGGGCCAGTACCTGGGCTTCGCCGGGATCCTCGCCGTGGCGGTGTCTGCTGCCTTCGGCGCCACCTTCCTGCCCGAGTCCGCCATCCCCTACCTCGGCCTGCTGCCTCTCGCCCTCGGGCTCAAGGCCGCCTGGCAGGCCTGGAAGAACCGCCGCGACGGCGACGGGGACGACGAGCAGGGACAGGCGCCGGAAGGCGGACCGAGCCCGCTGGAGGTCGCCGCGGTCACCTTCGCCAACGGCGGCGACAACATCGGCGTCTACGTGCCCGTCTTCGCCACCGCCGGCATCGGCGGGATGGGCGTGTACGCCGCGGTGTTCCTCGTACTCGTGGCCGTCTGGTGCTTCGCGGGCAAGTTCTTCGCCACCCGACCCGTCATCGCCAAGGCCATTGCCCGCTGGGGCCACCTCCTGCTGCCCGTGGTACTGATCGCCATCGGCTTGCTCATCCTCATCGAGGGCGGCGCCTTCGGTCTGTGACTCGGCTGGCACGCCACCGACCAGTTCGAATTCCTCACGACGCCGAGCGCCTCCCAAACTGGCCAACAAATGCTGTCGGTTCTCGTGAACAGAGCCACCTGCCTGTAGCCGAGGACGGTGACAGTGCCGGTGAAGTGCTCGCTGCTCCCGTCGGTGCTCTCGAACTCCCACGGCTGGCCGAAGGCGTAGGTGTTCGAGGACGGCGACGGCTTGGCGGCCTTGGCTGACGGGGTGACCGTCTTGGGCAACCTACTTCGGCCGCTGGCCGAGGCACGCGGGTGCCTCGACGCGGTCCCTCCGTAGCTTCCACCGTCCCCGACGCGATAGGCGGGCCCGCCAGTGCAGTTCCTCCACGCGATGAAACCAGTGGCCGGCATGGGCTGGGATTGGCAGGATGCCCAGCAATGGCCTCCCACTCGCACTCCTTCAACAGTCCACCGATCGATCCCATCGCCACCGCCCGCGACGCCTTGAACGGCCTGGCCGTCGGCGACGCCTTCGGAGCCCAGTTCTTCGTCCCCGACAACCTCCCCGCTCTGCGTGACCAGCAACTGCCTGAAGCGCCCTGGCCGTGGACCGACGACACGGAGATGGCCTGCTCCATCCACCAACTCGTCATGCAACGAGGCGAGGTAGACCAAGATGAACTCGCCCGTTCCTTCGCCGAACGGCACGACTTCGACCGCGGATACGGTCCCGCAATGAACCGCCTGCTGCGCCTGGTCCGCGAGGGCGGCAACTGGCGCGAACTCGCGGCCGGACTGTTCGACGGGCAGGGCTCCTGGGGCAACGGGGCAGCGATGCGCGTCGCCCCTCTCGGCGCCCGCTACCCAGGCGACCCCGAACACGCAGCCCGGCAGGCTGCCATGTCCGCCGAGGTGACCCACACCCACCCCGAGGCCGTCGCCGGGGCCGTCGCGGTCGCCGTCGCCGCCAGCCGCGCCGCGCGCCGCCGCACCGAACCCGTGACCGGCACGGACCTGCTCGCCATCGTTTTGGACCTTGTCCCGCCCAGCCGAGTACGTGACGGCATCGTCGAGGCCCGTACGCTCCTGGACCAGCCTTACGTCGAACTCGCCGCCCATCATCTCGGCAACGGACGCCAGGTCAGCGCCGTCGATACGGTCCCCTTCACCCTCTGGTGCGCCGCCCGGAATCTGACCGATTACACGACTGCCCTGTGGGCCACTGCCTCGGCCGGTGGAGACGTCGACACCACGTGCGCGATCGTCGGCGGCATCGTCGCCTCCCGCGTCGGCACCGAAGGCATCCCCGCCCCCTGGCGCAACCGCACAGAGACCCTGCCCCCTTGGCTGCACGGACCACCGCCCACACCGCAACGGTGGCCGACCGCCACCCTTGGGACGGGCACCTCGTCATGAGCCGTCTCAGGCCGTGGTCGGCTTCGTGGTCGGGCCGACCACGCCGGTGAGCTCCTGGCGCAGATCGAGGTAGCAGCACAGTCGTACGCCCGGCTCGCCGGGCGTCCTAGTCATCCGGTCATCTGCCGCGGTCGCCCAGCGTCCGGCGAGCGCCCGTTGGAAAGCGAAGATGGAGTGGTCGTCCGCGGCCGCGACATCCACGACGACGAGCCCCGGTTCCGCGACGTGTTCGTCCCTCATTGGCCTCATGCTCTGATCCACGCTCCGGCGGCGGCACCCGGTTCATCGGTGCTGAGATGGTCACCCGGCTCAGTGGCACCGACCGGAGCCTTCACGGGATGTCGCCGGTCCACTCGAAGCGGCGCGAGTCGCCGGGGCGCGGGTCGTACGTCGCCCGGCCGCCGGCGCCGAACTGCCCCAGCTCGGTCTGGAGGGCGACGCCGGCGTCGATCTCGTCCTGCGTCCAGCCGGTGATGTCGAACAGTAGGCCGTCCAGCGGCCCGCCCATTAGTTCGACGTAGCGCTGACCCGGTACCGGGCCGGGGTCCTCGTGGTCGGCGCCATAGACCCGGCCGCGCAGCAGCTGCTCATCGCCATTCATGCCGATCAGCCTCGCAGCCGCCACCGACAACGCGGTCTTGCTCATCGCCCACCGGCATGCGCCCGTGGAAGGGCGGGTCACCCCGCCCCGGCCCCGCTGCTGAGCGCTGCCGTCCGGCCGCCCTATCAGGCCGGGGTCACGCCACCGAGGGGTGTGGCCGTCCAGCCGATGAGGGTCCTCAGGCCTTGTCGGGCCTCGCGATGGGTCCCGGCTTCTTCACGTTCTGGCCAACACCGCCAACCGCTCCGTGCGCAGATGCCACGGTGTCCGCAGCAACGTCCGCACCGCCAAAGGGGGGCCCATGCGCCGTATCGTCTCGGCTGTCGTTCTGCTCGCTGTCCTGCCTCTCGCCGCCTGCTCCGCAAGAACGGCTTCCGGGGCAGCTCCGGCCGTTACCGTGACACGCACCGTGCCGGCCCCGGTGTCGCCCACCGCAACGACCCCAACCGCCGGCCCCACGCCGACGTCTGCGGCGCCGGCCACGACGGCCGTCGTGCCCAAGACGGCGCCCCCGGCGGCTCCTCGGCCGCATCTGACCAACGCCTCGGCGGTGGTCTCGCAGTACTACCAGGACATCACCGATCACGACTACGCGGCCGCTTGGGCGCTCGGCGGCTCGCACATCGCCGGGACGAGCTATGACCGGTGGGTGGCCGGGTTCGGCACCACCCAGAGCATCACCCTGGGCACCCTCAGCGAATTCGGAGCCTCCCGCGTCCACGCCCTCCTGTATGCCACCCAGACCGACGGCACGCTCAAGACGTATGCCGGCGACTACACCGTGGCCGATGGCGTCCTCGTCGGCGCCTCGATCCGCCAGACCAACTGACGCCAGTGGGCGCTCATCCCGTCAGGCTCCGCTGAGGGCGAGACCGAGTTCCCCCGGCATGCCGGCTTCTGCTGGTGCTGCAGCGCTGCGGACTGCCCTGACGCTCGGGACTGCCGGAGCCTTCCGAAAGGCCCCGGCGCCTTCCCAGGTCGGGCAACCGCTACGCAGCAATGCTCGCCTGGCTCGCCGGAATCGGTCTGCCCGGTGCTACCGCACGTGTCGACTCTGCTGCGCATTTCGCTGGGGTGCGCGGGGTGACCGTGTCGGGGGCCAGCAGTTGTGAGGTGACGGTGGGGTGTCAGGTCTCCCGGTGCCCGCTCAAAACAGTTCTAGGTCTCCGCCGCTGGTGTCCGCGATGACGGGCCGGAACTGGGCAGGGAGGCCGTCCAGGCGGTCAGGACCGGCCGCGGCGGCCACGGCAGGGGCTGTCTCGGCCAACCAGGCACGAAACCGCTCTGCGGCTTCCCGGTAGGGGACTCGCGCCAGGACACGGTGCTCGCCGGAGGGGCAGAAGTCGACGGCAACAGTGAGCAGGCAGGAACGGGGCGCGTTCTGACTGCCCGTCCAGGACACCCGCAGGACACCGCAGGGCTTGCGCCCCCGGGCGGCGCGGTGGGTCGGGCGCAGCGATCGGCAGGCTATGTGGGCGGTCCATGCGGCGAGGTGCGGCAGGGGCAGGGTGGTGCGTGCGCGGCAGCCGGGGCAGCGGTGCCAGTGGCGGAGCCAGTCGTCGGTGTCGGTGTGGAAGAGGCGTGTGTAGCGGTTCGCCACGCGGATGTCGTTGCTGTACAGGTGGTCGGGGCGTTCCTGTGTGTTGCAGGACTGGCAGACGGGGGCGCGGACGTAGCCGTGTTCGTGGCAGTGGTCGAGCACGGTGGCGGGCGCAGTGCGGCAGACGGCGCACGCCCATCCAGCCACCCTGCGGGAGGTACCGGGCTTCCTGCTGAGCACCGAGTACAGCTGGCCTTCCAGCTCCTTGTTGTACGGGCGCGGTGAGGCGGTGGGGCCCTGGGGGCTCGTCGTCTGCCGGCCGTCGGCGTCTCGGGCCTGGCGGGGGTGGGAGGGCGGCTGGGTGACGGCTGCGCTTGCCTGGCGGGTCCGCGCGGCTTGCACCCACTGCGTTTCGGCGTGCTCGGCCGCGTCCAGCAGCCTGACCACAGCGCGCGGCAGCCACCACGTGCGCTGTGTCCCGTCGCGGATCTGCTCCACGAGTATCTGTCGCCAGTCGATCCCCGCCAGATGGTACGGTCGGCCGTCTTCACGTCGTGCTGCCCGCTTGGGGTCGCCCAGCTCCTGCAGTTCCCGCGTGATGCGCTGGCGCCAACGCAGCGGCGTTTCCTCGTTGCACTCCTGCCTCGGCGCCCCGCGAAACGGACCGATGCGGACCAGGTCCTGCCGATCCATCCCCACCGCGTTCAGTTCCGCGGCCGCCCGGCGCACCTCAACCTCCGGAACGCTCCACTGACCGCCGCTCGCCTTCACCGTCGCCACCACCTGGCCGCCGAGCAGGACGTACCCCACCCGGGCATGGGCAGGCGAGCAGGTGAATGCCTCAGAAGCCGTCGGCACAGCACTGTCGGCGGTCAAATCGACCCACAGAGCATCCGCGGCACCCAGGGTGATCAGGCCGTCCGTGGGACCGGGCATGACACGCTCTGACATACCGACAGGTTAACGGCCTGCGACGCGGCAGAGGGTCCCAAGCCCCTCGGTCAGCCGGGCCGCCGCCCGCAACTCCTTGTTCCTGAGCATCTGGTTCGTCAGCACCTCCCGTGCCCGTAGCCTCACCACCGGAACGTCAAGAACCGGGCAAGTCGCCCTCGCACGTCAGCGGTCCCCGAGCCCAGACGAATTGAGCAACAGAGTCCGTCTCCTCCATAGACGAGATGCAACGGAATCCCGCACCGGGTGCGCACTGGCGTGCAGCAGTGGACCTGCTGGAGCGGTGCGCAGGAGGTGAGGGTCTCGACCACTCACGTGGCGGCTTCAATATCAAGCTCCCTGGTGGTGAGTGGACCCGTCGGAAGGGTCTTGGCAGGCGACAGCCCCACCATTTATCGTCATGCTGACATCTACTGGGCAAGGAGCTCTGCATGGCTGTCAGCGACGTCCTGGACGATATCGTCGCGCCCCTGAACACCGTGCTGTTCGACTTCGGCCGCGATGCGGTGACCTGGGCGGAGCTGCTCGGCTTCGCCACGGGCGCGGCCTGCGTCTGGCTGACCGTCAGGGCGAGGATCGCCAATTTTCCCGTGGGCATCGCCAACAACCTGTTCTTCCTGGTTCTGTTCTGGAGCGCCCGGCTGTACGCCGACGCCATCCTGCAGGTCGTGTACCTGATGCTGGCCGCCGTCGGCTGGTGGACGTGGCTGCGCGGCGGCGAGCGCCGCTCCGCCCGCCTGATGGGCCATGCGTCCGCGCGCACCGTCGTCGTCTTGCTGCTGCTCGCCGTACCCGCGACCTGGGGCCTGACCGTAGTGTTGACCCGCGCCCAGGACATCGCACCGTTCTGGGACGCCCTCACCACCGCACTGTCGCTGGCCGCCCAGTGGCTGCTCAACGCCAAGTCCTACGAGAACTGGTACTTCTGGATCGCCGCGGACGTGGTCTACATCCCGCTGTACTTCGCCAAGGTGCTCTACCTGACTGGCATCGTCTATGTGCTCTTCCTGACGATGTGCCTGCTCGGACTGCGCAGCTGGCACCGGGAGCTGGGCGCCGGCCGGTCGATCGCCGCAGCGGGCCCGGTGCGCGCATGACGGCCCCCTTCGAGCACGGACTGGTCATCGGCAAGTTCTACCCCCCTCACGCAGGTCACCACTTCCTGGTGCGCACCGCGGCGGACAGCTGCCGTCGCGTCACGGTCGTGGTGATGGCGGCCGACGTGGAGTCGATACCGCTGGCTAACCGGGTCGGCTGGCTGCGCGAGGCGTACGCGGACCGACCCCAGGTGGCCGTCGCCGGCGTCGTCGACAACCTCGCGGTGGACTACAGCAGCGACAGCGTCTGGGCGGGGCACGTCGCCCTGATGCGTGAGGGGGTGGCCGCCGGAGCGCATGCGGCCACCCCCGTGGACGCGGTGTTCACCTCAGAGCCGTACGGCGCCGAACTGGCGCGCCGGTTCAGCGCGGCGGACGTCCGCCTGGACGCTGCACGACAGACTTTCGCAGTCTCCGCTACCGCGGTCCGCAGCGACCCCGTGGGCCGCTGGGACGCACTGGAACCGCCGGTGCGGGCCTGGTTCGCCCGACGGGTGGTGGTGCTCGGCGCCGAGTCCACCGGCACGACCACACTCTCCCGCGACCTGGCCCAGGCACTGCGTACCCGTGGCGGTCCGCATTCGCTCACCCGATGGGTTCCTGAGTACGGGCGCGAAGTGACCGTCGCCAAGCTCGCGGTGGCTCGCGCGCTGGCCGCCCGCCGCGGCTTTCCGGAGCCTACTGTTTTCGACCTGGAGTGGAGCGACGCCGACTTCGAGGCCGTCGCCGCCCGCCAATCGGCCGAGGAGGAACGCGCGGCCCGAACCGGCGGGCCTGTGCTGGTGTGCGACACCGACGCGCTGGCCACCACCGTCTGGCAGGAGCGCTACGTCGGCCGGACCACCGATGCGGTGCACATCCTCGCCAACGCCATGCCGCCCAGGGCGCTGTATCTGCTCACCGACCATGAGGGTGTGCCGTTCCACGAGGACGGCCTGCGCGACGGCGAGGAGTTGCGGCCCTGGATGACCGAGCGGTTCCGCAAGGTGCTGTCCGGTCGCGGCGTGCCCTGGCTGGAGGTGCGCGGCGACCGCTCGACCCGGCTGCGACTCGCCCTGGAGGCAGTCGACCGGCTGCTTGAAGAGGGCTGGCGGCTGGCCGTCCCGCTCGGCTGAGGGCGGCGGACGCGGCGCGACTGCGGGAAGGATCAGTGCCCGAGGAAGCCGACCGGTAGGTGAGCACTACCGCCGCCAGGCCCGCAACCCGAGGCCGGCACCGCCAGCGAATTCCGACCTCCCGCGTTGAAGTTTCCCCATGATCTTGGACACTTGATGCTTACGCCGCGAGGGCGTGTCCTTGCTCGTGACGCTGCCGGATCTCCAGTGGGGTGAGGTAGCCCAGAGTGGATGCTTCCGCAATCGCCGTCGGTTGTAGAAGGTCTCGATGAAGGCGAAGATCTCCGCTCGGGCACTCGCCCGGTCCGGCCGGCAACCTGCAGCACGGTGATCTCGTGCGCCAGGGCGTCGTCCGCGGCCCGCTTCGCTCGCCGGGTCTTATCGCCGGCCAGCCACGCATAGAAAGAAGAGCGGGCCACCTTCAGCGGCCGGCACAACAGAGCAACGTTGTGGCTCCGCCTCGATGAACGCGTACACCTCGCTCATCGATCGCTCTCCTTCGCGAAGAAGACCGCCGCTTTTCGCAGTACCTCGATCGTCTCCGCCTGCTCGGCGGCCAGCCTCCGCAGTCGACGCAGTTCTTCACACTCGGCCGTCGTCAGCTCTCCCGGAGCCCCCTGCCCGCGGTCGATCGCATCCTGCTTGACCCAGTTCCGCAGTCCCTCGGCGCTGCCCCCGAGCTGGCGGGCCACCTCGGTGACGGTCTTCCCGGAGGAGTGCACGAGCGCGACCGCCTCCCGTTTGAACTCTTCCGTGTAACGCCTGCTGCGATTGCTCTTGCTTCCCACCTGGCACTACTTCCTCTGGAACCTCACGTCCCAGTCTCCAGGTGTCCGCGATCAGGGGGAAGCTTCAGGCGCCCCTTCCCCCTGAGTCTGGGAACGGAGTCGCCGGTCACATCACTGGCACGCCGTCCCGGAGATGGAGCGGCCGTCCCGTCTCCAGCGCGCGCACCGCCCCCTCGAACCGGCGTCGCATTCGGTCTCGAAGGCGACCACTGGCTTCGTCCGGCGTTACGAACGCGACCTCGGACAGCTCATCGTCGCGCGGGCGTAGTCGGTCGGCTACAGGTCGAATTCAAGGTGTTCGAGGTCGGTGAACTCGACGTCCAGGCCATGAGCGCGGCGGCCGTTGTCGCGGAAGTAGACCTCGCCCAGGGCCTCGGCCGTGATCTGGCGCAGTTCGTCCTCGGTGGCCCCTTGCTCTTGGGCCTGGAAGAGGCGGGCGGCGTAGCGAGGGGGCAGCGCGAGGGTGAGGTGGCGCAGCCTCGGGTCGTCGGTGCTGCCGGGTGCGGCGGTGTAGCCGAACCGGGCGCGGGTGTTGGTAACAGCTGTTACCATCATGGTATGGCGAAGACACAGCTGGGTGCGCGCGTCGACGACGAGATCAAGAAACTGGCCGAGGCCCGTGCGCGGGACCGCGGTGTGAGCCTGGGGGACTACATCGCCGGACTCGTGCGGGAGGACACCGGCGGGCTACGGCAGCGGGGCCTGGACGCCGCGAGGCGTTTCCTCGACGAGCACCAGGATGTCTTCGACGAAGTCGAAGACGCAGACCGTCACCCGGGGGCGCACGCCGCGTAATGGAGCTGTACATCGACGTCCCCTGGATCCTGCAGGTCGCTGAGATCGCGGGAGCGGGAGATCCGGCCCCCGACGACTACGGTGTGCCCGTGGCGGCGGTCGCCTGCCATCGGGCCGAACTGCTGGAAACACCTGTCTACGACGGCCCCTACGCCCGTGCCGCCGCCCTGGTGCACATCCTCGGCCGCTGCCGCTGGCTGGAGCGCTCCAACATGGCCGTGGCGGCGGCGACGGGCGTGATGTATCTGGAGGCCTCCGGTATCCCGGTCAAGCCCACCCGGGGCGACGCCATCGCCCTGCGCGACCTGCTCAGGGATCCCGGCTGCACCGCAAAGAAGATCGCTGCCTTGCTGCGCGCCTGGCCGCAAGCCACCTGAACTGCGTCAGCGCGGCATCCCCCATGTCAAGGCGAGGCGGTGGCGCACGCCGCCCGCCCTGCGTCGAGGAAGTTCCTGTATGACTGCGGTCGAGGTCTCCCGACCAGGCCGCCCGTCAGGCATGTGCTGTTTCCCGACCAGCTGCAGGCCTTGAGCGGCTGGTGCGGCGGCATCTGCGGCGTGCGGAGACGCGGATGCCGTATGTGTCGGCGACGGGGACCGGCAAGACGCCGGTGTCCATCCGGGTCGCCGATGACCTCGGTGCCCGGCTGGTGCTGTTCGTGGTGCCCACCCTGGACCTGGCGGCGCAGGCGGCGCCGGCGTGGCGCCGTGACGGTCATCTGGAGCGCATGGTCATCGTGTCCGCGATGGACACCGCCCGTCGGGACGAACTCTTCACGGCGCGGGTCGGCTCTTCAACCGATCCGCAATCGCTGGCTGCGCTGATGTCGGTGGTGGGGGAGGGGAGGGGCAGGATCAGCTCCGGGCGCTGACGGTGATCTGCCCCTATGACTCCCTGGACAGGATCGAGCAGACGCAGAAGTCCAAGTACGTCGGGCCGCCGTTCGACCTGGCGGTCGTGACGAGGCGCACCGGATCGATCAGAGCGTTCGAACGAGCGTACGCAGCCGCCACTCGCGTCCCACGAGCACGCTCCGCAGGCGCGGAAGCCGGGCGTTTCGTAAATTGAGGTAGGAACAACTCCCAGGGAATGCGTGGGATGGCACCGCAGATCGACTACACGGCGGTATTCACCGCCCTTCCGAGCCCGTGCCTCGTGCTCGGCACGGACCTGGTGATCGCCGATGCCAACCCGGCTTTCTGCGAGGGGACCGGACGGAGCCAGACCGAGCTGGTCGGGCAGTACCTCTTCGACGCCTTCCCGGACAACCCCGCCGACCCGGAGGCCGACGGGGCGGTGACGCTGAAAGCCTCGCTGCACCGTGTCCTGTCCTCCGGCCAGACCGATCACATGGCGTTGCAGAAGTACGACATCCCGATTGCCGGCAACCCCGAGGTGTTCAAGGAGCGGTGGTGGACCGCGATCAACGTGCCCGTCCTCGACCCGGACGGCAAGGTAGCCTGGATCATCCACCGGTCCGAGGACATGACCGACGTCGTCCTCGCCCGCCGCACGGCGCACCTTCCGTCGGTCAGACCAGGCCGGGAAGCGGCCATGGAGGCCGAGCTGTACTCCCGGGCGCGGCAGCTGCAGCGGCTGAACGAGGAGCTGCGGCAGGCTCACGCCCGTGAACGACGGATAGCCGTCGCCCTGCAGGAGGCCATGCTGCACGTCCCGGACCTGGCCCGGCACCCGGACGTCGCCGTGCGCTACCTGCCCGCGGCCGGATCACTGAACGTCTGCGGCGACTGGTACGACGCGGTCGACCTGCCCGGGGGCCGCTTCGCCGTCGCGGTCGGCGATGTGGTCGGCCACGGGCTGATGGCCGCCACCGTCATGGGCAGGCTCCGCAGCGCGCTGAGCGCCGCCACCCGCACCGTCCACGGCCCCGCCCAAGCCCTGGAGGTCCTGGGGCTGTACGCGCGCTCGGTCGAGGGAGCACTGGCCGCCACCGCCGTCCAGGTCCTCGTCGACTGCCACAGCCATTTGCTCATCTACAGCAGCGCCGGCCACCCCCCGCCCGTCCTATTGCATCCGGACGGCGCCTGCGAGTTGCTCGACCAGGCCACCGACCCACCGCTGGGCGCCCGTCCCGAACATGTCCCCCGCCCCCAGGCCAACAGCACCTACACCCCCGGCGACACCCTCATTCTCTACACCGACGGCCTGATCGAACGCCGCGGTGAGGACATCGACGTCGGCCTGGCCCGCCTTACCTCCACGCTCGCCACTTGCACCGGGTTCGGCGCGGAACACCTCGCCGACGCCCTCCTCGCCCGCCTCGACCTCACCAGCGGCGCCAACGACGACATCGCCATGGTCGTCGTGCGCCTGAACGGAACGCCCCCCAGAACGTGAGCTGTGCCCTGGCAGGGGGAAGCGTGCAAGTCCACACCGATCCAGCCGCGCCCGGGCGACCGGTCTCGTCTCCGGGGCAATGGACGATCCTCGGGTCTGTCGCGCGCCTGGCGTCCCGCAGCGTGCACCTCATTGACGTGACGTGCATGAGGCGTGGTTTGCAGAACGTGCTCATGCGGTGCGGTGGGAATCAGGCGTGCTGTGCTGACCGATACGTGGGGCGAGGCGCTCGACCGACGCGGTTTTGACGACCAGGGGGACGTTTTCATCGTCGAGGTGCCTGCCCTGGCCGTCGTACCACGCGCCACGAAGTCGCCGTACAGCAGTCGGGTCAGCGCGATAGCCACCTCCAGGTGATAGCCACCTCCAGGTCAGTGCGACCGTCCGAAGGACTGAACCGCAGCACTCGACCAACTCGCACACCAGATGCCTCTGACACGCCTTTCTCCCGGTTCGCAGCTGCATGTCCCGGGTCGGCGCCGCCCATCTGGCTGGCGATGTCCCGGCTCAGCTGCGCCTGCGCCTGCGTCGCCGGCGTGGCCGGCTTGCGGCGCGCGCCGTCACCGGGTTCACCCACCGCCAGCCGGCCAGCAGTTCCTCGATGCCCAGCCGGTAGGCGGCCCCCACCCGGTGCAGAAAGGACCACGTCGTCTCATCCGCGACGGGCGCCACCTGCATCACCCCACGCTACGGGCCCCCTTCACATCCCACAGCCCCCAGCGACCCTGAGCTTGTCTTTCAACCTCTGTCCGCTTGGGTCTGCGGGCGCCTCTCCGGCAGGGCGCGGTTTCTGATCACGCGGAAGGGGAGAGCTGTTCGCGCACCCATTCGGGATCGGGGTTGATGTGTGGCCGGCCCGCCACGACGACGGTCGGCACGGTCTCGTTGCCGTCGTTGGCTGCTCTCACCGCTGCAGCTCCTGCCGGGTCACGCCAGATGTTGACCCAATGCAACTGGCGGGCGCTGCGGCCCAGCCGAATGCGCAGTCGCATGCAGTACTTGCAGCCCGGACGCCAGAAGACGACCGGCCGCCCGTCGACCACGCTGCGGCGTTGTGCCTCCCGCGCACCGATCGACCTCGGGAAGATCAGGGGCGAGTTCACGCCTGCGAGCGCCAGGAACGCCAGCAGGAGTGCTGCGGCTGTGCCGGGGCTCCCCTTGAAGATCAGCCCAGTCGCGACGGCTGAGCCGCAGAGCATCAGCAGCATCGGCAAGATCCAGGCGCGCATCATGGAGACGCAGACTATCGATGAGTCGAAACGGTCATCGAACCAGGCCGCTCACCTGGGTGTTCGCCGGACGCTGAGGCGGCCTTCGTCCGATCATGTGCTCCGACCAAGGACACACGTGACCACGACGAGGCCGTGAAGGCGAGTCTGCTGCCTAATGGGAGCTGCCGGGTCGGGTGGACTCCGTGTCGTAGCCGCCAGCAGGTGAGCACTATGGCTGCCGGAAGCATCCGACTTCTGTGATCAGACCATGCCCCTGCTGGTCGGCCGGGAGACCGGACCGCTGATGGGGTGGCATGCCCGCCGATCGGGGCGTGAGCACTGGATCCATTACCGGTAGTTCGTTGAATCCGGCGGTAGAGGTCAATGCCGCGTCCGGTGGTGACCGCGTCGATCAGGGCTTGGAGTTCGGAGGGTGGGTCCGTGTCCGTCCAGGCTCGCCACCATCTGTTGAGGGTGATGGCGGGGGTGAGCCAGGAACGGATGGTGCGTAAGGCCCTGGGCCGGCAAGGCCGTTGGGGCTGGTGGAGTAGGGCTGGTCCCCCTCTCTGGCCCCTTGTCGGGGCACGGGTCCGGCGCGGTGGCATCCAGGGGTCCGGATGGGGCGAACCACTGGTCCCGGCAGAAGGAGAAGGCGCAGTTGACCAGGGTCTGGTGGCGGCGGATGGCGCGGTCGGAGCGGACTTGGAAGTCGGCCCAGCCGAGTTCGTCCTTGATCTGCTTGTAGCTCTGCTCGATCCATGGCCGCAGTCCGTAGAGGCGGACGATCTCGGCGAGGTCGGCCGGCGGGTGCGGGCCGGTGGTGGCATGGGGTGCTTCGGGGCGGGGCAGGTTGGTGGCCAGGTACCAGGTGCCCTTCTCCGGCAGTCCGGCTGGGTCGGTGGTGGCCACGACCAGCCGGCAGGGGGAGTCGGGGCCGTAGCCGCCAGGCGGGCATCGGCGGCCCACCAGGTCTCGGTGTGCCGGTCGCGGAAGTGACGCTTAACGGGTCTCCAGTCGCCGGGACGCTTGGCATCCTTTCAGGTCAGGGCGTGTGCGGCTTCGATGGGGGTGTGCGGCTGGCCGGCCGGAGCCCAGGTGCCGCGGTGTGGCTTGAGGGCCACCTCGTAGGCCAGGCCCGCCTCGCGCGCAGTGCGAGGTACCAGTCGTCGCTGACTTGAGTAGGCGCAGTCGGCGACCACCGCCCGGCAGTCGAAGCCCGCCGCCTTCCCGCGAGCCGCGAGGGCAGCGGCCAGCTGCGGTTTCGTCCGGAAGGCCGGGTCGGAGCGGCCGCGGGCGAAGTGGTGGGCCGGGGGGTAGGGAGTCGCGTGCAGCGGGCGGTACACGCGGCCGTCGGTCCACACCGTGGTCACCGTGACGATGCCGTTGTCGGTCTTGCCCAATCGGCCCAGCCACTGCCGGCCCACGTGCGCGGTGGCCGTGCCGTCCTTGCGGTCCCCGCAGTCGTCGATCACGATGACCCCGCCGTCGTGCGGAGCCGTCGCCGGCTGCTCGCGCAGCAGCTCGAGCCGCCGGTCGTTGACCTGCTCGACCTCCCATGGGGACTCGGACAGGAAGAACTGCAGCCGCTGCACCCCCGGCATCCCCGCACCCGCCACCGGCTCCGCCCCTGCCAGGCAGGTGAGCGTCTTGTTCCGCTCCCGCGGCGCCCGCAACCCGGTCAGGTACTCGCGAAACCCTCGCCGCTGCTGCAGGCACCTCCGGCCCCGCGCACGCCAGCACAATCCGTGCGCGCAGGGCCAGGACCTGAGCCGATGTGGACCGACGCGTCCACCGCTCCAACGTGGCCCGCTCATCAGCAGACAGCGGCAGTGGTTCCAGCTTCGGGCCTCGACGAGGAACTGGCGCACCAGCACCAGAAGTCACATTGCAACTAACGATCAACTACTGGCGCAGGACATTAGTACGACCACCTCATCTCGTTGCAACTCGGGGGCGACCCGAACGACGCCCGCAACTTGTGGGTGGAGCCGGCCGACCCGGGCCACAAGCCGGGCGGCGGGATCAACAACAAGAAGGACCCGTTGGAGACGAAGCTCCACACCGCCGGCTGCTCTGGCAAGGTCACCCTCGCGGACGCGCAGCAGGCCATCGTCACCGACGGACCACTGCCCTGTCCAAGCTGGGCCTGAGCTGACCAACCCTGGCGGGCGCAGCGGAGGCGAGCGGGACAGCGATGCGGCGGCCGGAACGGCCGTCCCGGGCGCCTCGCCGGGCTGCGTGGCGACGCCGGCGGTGGTGGATACGTCGGCGGCGGCGAAGGGCGCTGTGGCCCGTCCGCCCCTCGCGCCCATCGGTCCGGAGACTGTCCATCGTGTCACCTCAATCGCCCTGGCACGGCTGCGGCTGGGCCCTGAGACGCCTTCGTAACGCCGTGCGGCCTGCCGGACTTCTGGGATCCGTGTGTACAGCGACACTCTCCGAAGGAACGCGGACACGGTTCCGACCATTCGATGGCGCGGTTCCCCTGGTCGGCACGCAACTCGAACGGCTCAGTCGCCGGCTCGCGCCCGCGACGCGCTCCTCGCCGGGGCCGGCGCCGAACGGCGGCCGTGTACGACGACGCCGGCACGAGCCTGAACCGGGGCGGCGGGCTGACACCGCGGTTGTGACCTGAGCGGACGGGAGCCATCGTGGAAACACCCGGTCCGCGGAGAAAGGCACCCGATGACCGATCTCAAGGACGTGGCCCGGATCGCCGCCGATCACAACCTGGCGGACGCGGCCACCACCCGTACCGACGGCTCGATCCAGGCGTCGGTGGTCAATGCCGGGATCATCGACCATCCCGTGACCGACGAACCGGTGGTCGCCTTCGTCACCTATGGCCCCACCAAACTCGCCCACCTGCGGGCACGACCGCGTACCGCCCTCACCTACCGCGCCCGGTGGAACTGGGCCACCGTCGAGGGCCGGGCCGAGATCGCGGGCCCCGACGACCCGTACGACGGCATCGACGGCGAACACCTGCGGCTGCTGCTGCGTGAGATCTTCACCGCCGCGGGCGGCACCCACGACGACTGGGGGCCAATGACCGCGCGATGGCCGAGGAGCGCCGTGCCGCCGTCTTCGTCCACCCCGAGCGTGTGTATGGCAACTGACACCGGGGGCCCACCGACAACAAAGATCGAGCACAGCGAGGAGCACCGGTATGGCTGAACGCCCCGCACCCGCGCCCGTGGACCGGCCCGCCCTCAAGCGGCGCCTGGGCCGCACGGGCGTATGGCTCGCCTCGCTGTCCACGGCGGCGGCGGACGAGGAGCGGCGCGCCGCCGCCGCGATCGAGGACCTCGGATACGGGACCTTGTGGTTCGTGGAGTTCCCCAACGGAAAGGAGTCGCTGACCCATGCGGCGCTCCTGCTCTCCGCAAGCCGGCAGATGATGATCGCAACCGGCATCGCCAACATCTATGGCCGTGACGCCACCGCCGCGGCCAACGGCGCCAACACACTCGCCGAGGCGTGGCAGAGCCGTTTCGTGCTGGGCCTCGGCGTCAGCCACAGCCCGTTGGTGACCAGCCGCGGACACGACTACAGCAAGCCGGTGTCCACCATGCGGGCCTACCTCGACGCCATGGACGCCACGCCCTACGACGCTCCGTTGCCCGAGCAGGTGCCGCGTGTGCTCGCGGCGCTGCGCACCAACATGCTGAAGCTCGCCGCCACGCGGGCCCAGGGCGCCCACACCTACTTCGTCACGCCCGAACACACCCGCAGGGCCCGGGAGACCCTGGGCCCCGATCCCCTCCTCGCCCCCGAGCAGGCCGTGGTGGTCGACACCGACCCCGAGCGGGCCCGGGCCACCGCCCGCGCGTACGCGTCCTTGTATCTCACCCTGCCCAACTATCTGAACAACCTGCGCGAGCTGGGCTTCTCGGACTCCGACTTCAAGAACGGAGGCAGCGACGAGCTCATCGACGCGGTCGTCCCCTGGGGCGACCCGGAGAAGCTGGGTGAGCACATCCGGGCGCACTACGAGGCCGGCGCCGACCACGTCTGCGTACAACCCCTCGCGCGGACACTCGACCAGCAGCTGGAGGACCTGCGCCGGCTGGCCCCGGTCCTCCTGGTCTGACGAGCCCGAGCCGCCGTCAGCGCCCGCCTTCTTCGCCTGCGAGGAGTAGCGGCCGGGCCCCGGGATGCCGAGCGCAGCCGCCGAGCACCCCAGCTGGGCCGCGTCTTCATAGCCGCCCGACTGGGCCCGGAACCCGGCGGAGGCGTGGACGGACACCGCACCGGCCATCGTGCCGGCGGCCGCGGCTCCGGCGGCGGGGGGCTGTGTCAGCGGCTGTACGACACGCTCCGGGCCCCGAAACGCGAGACCATCCCGACGTGGGCCTCCTGGACCGCCGAACGACGCAGCACCCGCCGGAGCCAGGGCAGCGCACCTATGTCGGCCGGTCGTGCAAGAAAGTCGGTCATCTGTTGTCGAAAGGGGCCTCGTTACGGCATTTCGCTGGTCGTGTTCGGAGAGGGATCGGACAACAGCGTAAGCCGCCCTCGCGCGTGGCGTGCGGATCGGTACGGTCGCGGCTCATCTTCCGGCCGTTCAGAGAGATATCGGATGAGTCATGACGACACGGCGTCCTGCGCGGGACTGGGCTGTGCCGGGCTGGTGTTGCTCCACGTCTGGGTTCCGGTCGGATACCTGCTCGCCGCCCCGGTGACCGTCCCGGCTCTGATGGCCGTCCAGTCGCCGCCGGTCCGCCCGCCCTTCGCCGCTCCCTGGATGCTGCTCGGCATCGCCCTGGCCGTCGCGGGCCTCGTGACGTGGCGCGCCGGGCATCGCCGGCGGGTGCGGGCGTGGCTGCTGCTCGCCCAGTCCGCGGGGCTGGTCACGCTGTCCGTCGTGGTGGCGCTGTGGGTGAGGTCGCGGGTCGAGCCGCCCGCGCTGCGCATGGCGAAGGGCGATGCCAAGGGCGTCTGGAGTCTGGTCGCGGAGGCGCAGACGCTCGCCGTCATGCTGGTGGCGGTGGTGTTCTTCCTCGTCGTCCGCAGGGTCAGTCCCGCGCCGCGGTCCCGTTGGGCAGCCGCCATGCGGCCGTTCAGCCAGCGCTTCCCCAGCCCCGGCGAGATCTGGTGGTGCAAGCCGAGCGGTGGGGGCAAGCACCGACCCTGTCTGGTGATCGACCGGGACGAGGGACGAGCCCGCGTCCTGTGGATCGCCCGTTGGCGGAGTGAGACTCCCGACGCCTCCGTCGCCGTGCGGGACGGCGCGTGGAACGCTCGGTCGCGTGGCCACGCCAACTGGGTGAACGTGCGCCGCCCCGAGGACGTGCCGCTGGCCGCTTTCGGACGGCAGATGGGCCTGTGCCCCCTCAGCACCTGGCGTCAGGTCCACAAGGTCGTCCGCGGGGAGTCCGGGGCGCGCCGGCGCCGGAGCCCCGTGACGTACCGGCACTCCCCGCGCCGGTATCCACGGCCCCTGCGGTGGCTGGGCCGCGACCCGAATCGGCCCGCCATGGCCGACGGGCCCGCCCCCTGGGAGCCGGAAGGCCCAGGCGCGGCGCACGACCCGTCGGACTCCACCGCACGACAGCCCGCCGATCCCACGACGGATGCACCCGTACGACGTGCCCGGCGGCGTTTCCCGAGCATGGGCCGTCCGCCGGCCCGCCGCTGACGGCGCGTTCGCTCGCCCTCGTGCGCCCACCTCACCCTCTCCTGCCCTTGACCCGGCCTCGCCGTGGAGCCGTACGCCCCGGCGCGTGACCTGAACCGTGCGCCGGGTCTGGTGCCCACGACCCAGCGAAACCGCCGTGACCGCCGGACCGGCCGAGTCCCGCGCCCTAGCCTCCCGAAGGTGCCGAACGTGAACGCTGTCATCGACGTCTCGAACGTCTGCTGGTCCCACGAGATCGGACCGCGATCGAAGCGCCCCCTGCTGACCCGGCTGGACCAGGTCGTCGCGGCGTGGCGGACGCTCCACGGGGCGGGCGCCGAACTGGTCCTGGTCGTCGACCGGGCCCTGCGGCACCAGATTTCCAGGGAACAGCGCGACGACTACGACCGCCGGCGCCGCCAGGGACTCCTGAACGAGGTGCCCTTCGCGGATCCGGTGCTGCTCTCCCTCGCCCAGGAGCGCCACCTCCAGGTGATCAGCCAGGACCGGTTCGTGGACCTGCGGCGGCAGTTCCGCTGGATCGAGGAGCAGCCCGAGCGCTTCCACGGCTGGCGCCGGGACGGGGACGGTCTGCGTTTCGTCTCCGGCGGCATCGTGCCGGTGTCCGGTCAGGCCAAGTCGCGGGCCGAGGAGGACAAGAGGCTCTTCGTCGGCGGGCTGAAGGACCACCCGGACGTCCTGCGTTCGGTGTGGCGCTGCGCCTCGCGCTGCCTGATGGCCCAGTTGTGGCCCGAGGGCATCCTGCTGTGGCCGGAGCTGGACCGGCGCACGGGCGAGCCCGTGTGCCCTGAGCCCCGGTGCGGCCGTCCCCTGGTCAGGGTGGGCGACCGCAGGCCGTCGCGCGAACTGCTCGTCGAGCGCCTCGACCTGGACGAGGACAAGGCCGTACTCCTGCGGTTCCCGCTGGAGACCGACGGCTGCCTGGAGATCGGCCGCGGCGCGCTCACCCACGGCATCAACCTCGACGGCATCGGCCGCGAGCACCGCGACGCGGTGGCCCGGGTCAGCCGCAGGCACCTGCTGATCGAGGCGGACGCCGCCCTCACCGTCTCCGTGCGGGACGTGGGGTCCTCGCACGGCACGGCGGTCCGGCGCTGGGAGGGCCACGCCCTGGGTCGCCCGCGCACCCTGGAGCCGGGCGAGCCGGTACACCTGGGCGCATCGGATCAGGTGGTGCTCGCGGACTCCGTGGCCGTACGGCTGTCCGGTCGTCGGTACAGCCCGGACGTGGTCCCGCCCGCCCTCGGCGGCGGGGGTGGGGCGAGGACGGTGCTGCGGTAGCCCCCAGGCCTGGCCGGAGCATAGCTCCCTCCAGCGGTAAATGGTGAAATATGGAAACTTCGGGTATTCCATCCACTTCCCCGACTAGGGTGCTGCGTGTGTTGGTGAGTCTGACGAGAGTGGGAGCGGCACGGCAGGCGCTGGCCAAGGGGCTCGCGGTGCAGGGTGCCGACCGGGACATGGTGATGACGGCCGTGGAGCGCGGCGGTCTTCCCGAACTGGGCGGCGGGCGGCTTCTGTTGCTTCCCCACCAGCGCCACCGGGCGGTGATGCGGCTGGTGACTCCGCCGGCCTGGTGGGGCACCCGGGCGGCGCGAGCCGAAGGATTCGACGTCCTGGCCCAAGCGATCGCCGCCGTGGCGGACGCGGCGCGGCAGGCCGGTGGGGCCCTCACCGTGCCGGGCGTGTCGCTGGACGGGACCGCCGTGCCTCCGGACGGCGACCTCCACCGGCTGGAGACGACCGACCCGGTGGAACGGGAGTTGCTGTACCAGTTGCTGCGACGGCACTCACCCACGCTGATCGCGCTCGCCGGCCGGGGCTCCTTCTCCCCGGGCGGACGCCGGGACCGCATCGGGTCCCGGTGGCTGGCCGACTCCGGCGAGCACCTCACCGCCCGGGAGATCGGTCCCGTGACGGAACGTCACCTGGACCGGGTGTGCGCGGAGTTGCGCCGTCGCGACGGCATCAGCCACCTGGACCGCATGGACGTCGCGCCCGCCGAGGACGGCGGCACCGTCCTGGTCCGCTGCCTCGACGCGCAGGCCACCCTGGCCGAGGTCCGGGCGCACATGCTGCTCCTCGACGCGCTCGCCCTGCGCGCCCGCGGGCAGGCGAGGAAGGGCCAACGGCAACGACCCGTCCGGCAGGACCTGCTGGACGACAACCGGGCCCGCGCCGTCGCCGAAGGCCTGCGAGCCGTGTTCATCGAGGACCGCCCCCAGAAGCCGGGGCGGGACCGAGACGACACGCGGAGGGGCGACACAGGGCGGGACGACGCGCGACGAGGCGGCCCACGACGAGGCGCCCCAGGGCGCGACGACCCGCGGCGAGGCGGGCCGGCGGGGGAGCGCCCGGAGCGCCGCCGCCCCGCCCGGCAGGCCGCCCGCGCCCTCCTCGACGACCTGGTCCCCGAACTCGCCAAGCTGGACGCCACCGCCGAAGAGCTCCTGCCCCTGCTGAACCTGGTCGAGCTGCCGGGCCGGAGCCGGCCTCCGTGCGGCCAGGACCTGCTCCGGCTCGACACGGCCGGCCGGCCGCCGGCCGAGACGCTTCGCGCGGGGCTCACGGACACCCGGCCGGGCGGCCCCTTGCTGCCCGCGGTCGTCGCCAGCCACCCGGGAAGCGCCGCCCTCATGCTGCAGGCCTGGCGCGAGGCCCTCGCCGAGGGCCAACCGCTGCGGGAGCGCCGCGGACGCGACGAGCCGGCGCGACCAGGCCGCGCCGGACCGCGCCGCGAGGAGCGGCCCCCGTCGAACCGGCGCCGACGGCCCCCCGGCAAGGGACCGGGCGCCGCACCGGACGGCCGCCGCGACCAGGGTCAGGCACGGGGAGGGAACCAGCAGTGACCACGGCATCCGCCGAAGTCCCCGCAGGAGACGTGGAGGTCGTCCTCGACCTCCGGGAGGCAGACCTCGGCCTCACCACCGCCCAGGCGTACGGCGAACTGTGGCAGCAGCTGGAGCCGACCCTCCTGGGGCGCCCGCTGCGCGCCGGCACGCCGTTCCGCTGGGACTCGCCGACCGGGGACATCGTCCTGGAGGTCGTCCGCTGCGGCCCCGGCGTCACAGTCGTCCGCCAGGACACCTGCTTCGACGTCGTCGCCGTACGGGAACGCCCGGACCTGACCCGCACGGCCTGCGCGGCCTGCGCCGGGGGCGGGCGCACGGCGTACGGGCCCTTCACCTGTGAGCTCTGCGAGAAGGAGGGACGCCCCGCCAGGCTCTGCGACGACCACGTGGTGCTCCTCGACGGGGCGCTGACCGCCGTCTGCGCCGCCCATCGCCCACCCTGCAAGGAGTGCAAGCGGCCGGCGTCCTTCCGCTGCGCGGGCCCCCACTGCGCCACCGCCACCGCCTGGTGCGACGCGCACCGCCGCCCGCACCCCGCGGACCCCGACCTGGACTACTGCCCGGCATGCCACCGGCACCAGTTCCCCGTCTGCGAGCAGGAGGGCTGCCGCGGCGCCGGCCGCGTCCGGTGCGACTGGGCGGACCCCGCGGGCACACCGTGCGGCCGGCAGGTCTGCCCCCGGCACGTCCACCGCTGGCAGGTCTTCGGCCACGAGAAGGTCGGCCTGGGACTGTGCCGCGAGCACCACCGGGCCCCGCGCGCGGCGGCCCCACCGGAGCTGGTGCGGCAGATCGTGGCCACGGCCGCACGCCGTCGGGGAGGCCCCCGCGTGTCGCTGGCCCTGCTGGGCCACAACCTGCGCAACACAGGACACGGCCAACTCGCCGTGGACTACCGCGCGATCCACGCCCTGCTGCGGCGGCTCGCCGACGACTCGGGCCACGGCAACGAAGCTCGCCGCCTGGCGGAGCACGTACGCCGGGCGGAGCCGGACTGGCAACGGGAACTGGCCCGGCTGGGCGACACCGCGACGGAGGGCCGTCGCCTGTTCGAGCGTCTGCGGACGCTGGTGCGCGAACAGGAAGCGGGCAGGGCGGAGATCGCGGACGCGCTGCGCTTCGTGGAGTACAAAGCGCCGCGCATGCGCGACGGCGTCGCGGAACGGCGGGGCCTGCTCTTCGTCGACCTGCCGCAGTCCCTGCGCGGACGGTTCATCGGCGCCAAGGGGGCGCATGCGGCCCGGTACCGCCAGGCACTGGGCGTGGACGTGAGGTTCGAGGGCGATCGGAGCCGACGATGAGGGGGACGACGACGGATCCCCGGCTGACCCGGGGTGTGGTCGTGCCGGCCGGGGGGGTGCTCGCCGGGGCCCGGGTCGGGGTGTGCGCGGCGGAGTGGGAGGCCGCCGTACGACCGCCCGATGGGGAGCGGTACCGGGTGCTGAGCCTCGGTGCCGGGTACGACGCCACGGCCGTGGCCGTCGAGGTCGTACCGCTGGCCGAGGTGCCGGCCGGACTGCTGGCGGTGCCCGAGGACCTGGCGAGGGCCACCGACTTCGACGCCGCGGCCGATCGCACCACCTGGCGGGTCGACGCGGCCCCGGTGGTGGAGGCGCGCTCCCTGCAGCTGGAGTCGCCCACCGAGCGCTCCCTCGACGAAGCCGGCCGGGAACTGGCCGGCACGGGACTGGCCGGACGGGCGTTGTGGGTGCCCGCCGACGATCAGGAGATGCGGCTGGAGGCCGGCTCGGTGCCCTACCGGGTACGGCAGTTCGACTCGGGCGGACGGCGCGAGGTGATCCTCACCATCGGTGAGCGCACCGCCGTCGACCTCTTCGTACCCGGCGCCCGCAACGGCGTCGACGTCGTGGTCCTGGCGGACTGCAGCGGCTCGATGAAATGCGAGGACATCGTTCCCTTCGCGGAGTACGCGGCCGCGACCGCCGCCACCTCCCGCTGGCGCGGCCTGATCGGGTCGCGCACCCGGCCGTCCAGGGCCGGACTGAGCCGGATGCGCGCGCTGCAGGACGCACTGCGCCATCTGCTGGAGGTACGCCTCCAGGCCGGCGGACGGGTCTCGCGGATCGCGCTGCTGGAGTTCACCCACCGCACCCGCCAGATCTTCCCGCCCGGCGGCGGCATGGCCCAGATCGACGCGGGCACCCCGGCGGAGTCCGACCTGTTCCGCAACGCCGTCGGCGTGCTCAAGGCCCAGAACGCGGGCACCGACATCGGCAACGCGCTGCACGAGGCCGCAAACCTCCTCTACCACCATCACAAGCCGGGCAACGAGAAGCTCATCGTGCTGGTCAGCGACGGCGCGCACTGGGCGCCGAAGGGCGAGCAGGGATCCGGCGAGGTGCTGATGGCCACCGAGGAACCGGTCAGCCTCATGGAACACCTGCACGCCGACACCGGCATCCGGCTGCACGCCATCGGCATCAGCACGCCGCAGCTCTACCAGGACTGGCTGACCCGCGCCCAGGTGCAGGACCACGTCTCCCTGCGGCCCGACCACGCGCTGCTCGCCGAACTCGTCCAGGTCGGCGGCGGCGATCCGGCGGCGATCGGCGGCTACGAGGTGCTGGACGAGTACTTCTCCGGCCTCGGCGCCGGCATGTCCCGGCGCGTCCAGGTCACCCGGGCCCGGACCGGCGGGCTCACCGCCCCGACGGCGCAGGCTCTGGACACGTGGCGCACCCGGCTCGCCGGGGACGCCCAACGCCCCCCCACGTCCGACCCGGGACCCGGCCGGGAGGCGGTGCGGGAGCGGCTGTCCGCGGCAGCCGGTCGCTGCGCGCAGGCGGCCCAGGCCGCACTGCGCACCCCGCTGCTGGATCTGATGCGGGTGCGGGACGCCATCGACCGAGGCCTGGAGGGCGAGCACGGCGTGCCCGACCCCCGCGCGTTCGTCCGCACCATCGGCCGGGCGCTGCCCCAGCCGCAGTCCGACGCCGTCCCCCCTCCCGCCCAGGTGCGGCCGCACCTGCACGAGGCGGAGCGGTTCCTCGCCGGCCTCTCCCCGGAGTACGACGGTCTCACGGCCGCCGGGCCGGGACCGGACACGGCCTGGGTGGTGGCCCGCTGCGACCGACTCGCGCACCTGCTGGAGTCCCTCACCGCGGCACTGGAGACCGTTCCGGCGCCCGCCGTCGATCCCGCGCCGTCCAGCGCCGGACAGCCCGAGCGGTCGCTGCCCGCCGACGAGGACCCCTACGACGTCGAGGCGGCGCTCGGCACCGCGGGCGTGGCGACGGGCGGCGTCTCCGCCCCCGCGGCGCCCGCCCCGTACCGCCTGAGGGAGTGAGGGGTGCACGTGAATCCGACGCACCATCGCCCCGGCATGTGCGTGGGCAGCAGGGAGAACCCCGACCAGTACACGTTGGAACGGTTCATCGGGGCCGACGGGGCGGAGGGCGAGTGCTGGCAGGCCCGGCGCGCCGACCGCACCGGCCAGGAGTCGTGGTGGATGGTGAAGATCCTCCCCGCCCAGAGCGACGACGGCGAACTGCGACGCTGGCGGGCCCGCTGGGAGGACTGCGTGCACGCCGCGAACCTCCTGGCGATCGAGGGCCTGATCGCGCCGCTGGTCCTGGTGGGGCCCGCCCCCCACCCGCCGGGCGCCGCCGCGGACGCCCTGTGCTCCTACCTGGTCACCCGGTGGTTCGACGGCTCGGACCTGGCCCGATGGGCAGCCGAAAGGCCCGATCCCCTCACGGCCGCAGCGGTCCTGGAGCGGCTGTGCTCCATCGTGGACCGGCTGCACGACAGCGGCTGGGTGCACGGGGACGTGTCGGCGCGCAACGTCATGGTGGGCCGGGACGGCTCGGTCCAGCTCATCGACCTCACCTTCATGTATCCGGCCGGGCAGCGGCGGGAGACGGTGGTCTACTCCCATGGACACCGGGCGCCGGAGCGCAAACAGTCCCCGGGCCGACTCACCGTCGAGGGCGAGCGCTACGCCGTCGGCGCGGTGGCCAGGACCGCACTCCTCGGCCGGCCTTCGATACTGCCCGACGGGGGCGGCGGGGCCGACGCGCAGTTCCGGGAGGAACTGCTGGACGCGGGCTTCTCCGCGGAAGCCGCCGGCCACGCCGCCCGTCCGCTCTCCGACGACCCGGCGGACCGGCCACGGCTGCTGCCGTGGGCGAAGCGGCTGACCGAACTGCTGCGGGCGGGCGGGCGGCCCGCCCGGCACCGGTGCGTGGACGTCCTGACCGGGGGCGGCGGCCTGATCGTCGTCGCGGGCGGCGCGGCGGGCGTGGAATACCTGCGCGTGCCCGGACCCGACGGACCCGACCGGACAGCGGCCGACACCGGCTTGCCGCCCGGGGAGGGCGCGCCCAGGTCGGTGCGCGAGGTGGCGGCCCGTCGCACCGGCACGGGCCGACCCGTGATCGCCGCCCTCGACCCCGCAGGGACGCTGCACATCGGCACGTCCACCGGATGGAGCAAGGTACTGAGCGGTGCCGAGGGGATCGCCGCGACCTGCTCCACGTCAGGTGACGTCGTCGTGTGGACCGCGTACGACGGGGCGCTGTTCGCGGTGCACTGCCCGGCGGAGGGCGGCGAACCGGAGCGCAACCGGGTGCCCGGCGCCCCGGCGCGGCGAGTGATGACGGCCGCGCGGGACATCGACGGCAGCACCGGGGTGCTCGCCGAGGACGACGGCGCCGTCGTGTGCCTGCGGCTGCGTTCGGGCCTGCCCCCCGTACGGGAGGTCGTCCCGGTCGGCCGAACAGACCGGGGGGCGCTCGCACTGAACCGGTGGGGACACCTGGAGGCTGTCCTCGCCCGGCCGGACGCGCCCCCCGTCCGCGCCGAACAGGACGCGGGGATCTGGGAGCTCGAGAACCTCCCGCAAGAGGACGGCGTCCACGACGTGACGGCCGCGGGCCACCGTGGCGGGCCCACCGTCGCCCTCGCCGGCCCGGCGGGCGTGCGGGTGCTGACGCACGGCGCCGGAGCCGCGGAATGGCACCTGCTGAGGGAGTCCGCCTCGGCGACCCGGGTACGTGTCGCCGAAGGGCCCGGGTGGCGGTTGTGCGTGGCCGCCGTAGTGGACGGTTCGGCACGACTGTGGTTCGAAAAGGTCACCCGCAACGGCTGGGACCGCCCCGCCGTCCTGGCCTGACCGGCGCGTTCCACACCCGCGCGACGACCTCTTGCGGCCCATGCCCCAGCATCGGACCGGCGGGCAGCACCACCCGCACGGGCACCGGCACGAGCTCGGGCCTGGCAGCGTCATCGGAAGGCGTTGTCACGGCCCCGCACCAAGTAGCCCGCTCCGGCCATCACCGCAGCCCGAGACTCCTACGCTCTCGGTATGACAACGCCCCAGGTGGTGTCACTGGCCGTCGGTAGCGTGGCCGCCGTGATGGTGGGCACTGAAGAAACCCGGCTGGTCGTGCTGCGCGGCAACAGCGCCTCGGGCAAGTCGTCCGTCGCGGCCGGCCTCCGAGAGAAGTTCGGCCGCGGCCTGGCTCTGGTCGGCCAGGACAACCTCCGCCGCATCGTGCTGCGCGAAAGGGACCGGCCCGGAGCCGCGAACATCGGCCTGATCGACCTGACGGCCCGCTACGCCCTGGACGCCGGGTATCACGTCGTGGTCGAGGGCATCCTCTACGCCGACCGCTACGGCGACATGCTCGCCCAGCTGCGCGCCGACCACCGAGGCCCGACCCACGGCTACTACCTGGACGTACCGTTCGACGAAACCCTCGCCCGCCACGCCACCAAACCGATCGCCGATGACGTCAGCGAGACGCAACTGCGCGACTGGTACCGGCCGCGCGATCTGCTGCCCGGCGGCATCGAAACCGTCATCGGCGCCGACAGCACCCTGCACGAGACCGTCGGCCGCATCATGCTCGACACCGGCCTGGCACACCTGCCCGCACTGGACCGCTGACCGGCGCACCGTTGCGACAGATGGTGCGGCATGTGTTGCGCCTACCTATTGCGATGGACGTTGCGCGGACCCTCGCAGCCTCCTGGGATTCGCCCAGGTCACCCCGTACGGGCGTGGTCGGGGCGCTGACATCCCCGTTGCGGCCGCTTTCGCCCATGCCCTGGCTGAAGTTGAGGGAGAGGCAGGACGGGCTGGGCGTGCGCGGCCGCGGCCGGGGATCGGGGCGCGCTCCCTGGTGTTGCGCGTCGCCGAGGCCATCGAGTACTGCCTGGCCGTCACCGAGGGGTGGCCGCGGTTCCGGCGCATCGCCACGCCGGTGACCGCGGTTGGCACGATGCCCCAGACCGCGTACGTCTTCCACATCATCGGCATCCACGTCCTCGGCATCGAGGAACTGCCCGGCTCGCCGCTGCACCTCCTGGTCGGCTTCATCGTGGCCGTGACCATGTTCGCGGCCCTCTGGTCGCGCTTCTTCCACCGGGGCCCGCTGGAGTGGTGCCTCGCCCAGATACCAAGGTCGCCGCACGCGTGCGGTGACCCGGGAAGTGACCACGGTTCCATGAGGCCCTCGCCAGCCGGCGAGGGCCTGACCCGTTGCCCGGCGGGGTACCGCCCGGCGTCTGCCGGATACCTCATGGCACGCCGGCCCAGCCGCAAGATTCGTCCGTGTGGCCACCGCCGTGGTCATGGCCCGCATCCTCGGCGACCCATCCGGCGGTGCAATGTGCACCCCCACAGATTGACCTGTGGAGTGGTGATCGTCTGGCGGTCAGCGAATCGTGTAGTCCTCGCCGAACAGCCGTACCTTCACCGGTCCGTCGAGGTCGTACCCCTGGGACTCGGCGATCCGCTGGACGGCGTGCATCCGGTCCACCGATTCGCTCCATTCCTCCCGCGTGCTCGCCGCCGCCCGGTCCTCGAGGTCCTGGCGCGCTGCGCGAGAAACGCCTTCAGCCACTACTGCTGCCCGGCCTCCTCGGGTGTGCCGATCTGGCATGCGATCCGCTTGGTCTTGGTTGACGCCCTCGGTGGGGCTGTTGCTGTACGGGAGTGTGAGCGCGGCAGTTGTTCCTGCAGCGCGGCGATCTCCGCGCTGATGCGTTGCTGCTCCTTGGCGTTGCGTTCGAGGTCGCTTGTCACCTGCGCGGCGTACTGCGATGTCAGTTCAGTGCCGACAGTCGTTGTTTCGGACATGGGCCGACCTTTTTCTCGATTTCCTGACCGGACGTCAGCACCGTCGCGCACGCGCGCGAGCGGCTGAACCGTGATCCCGCCGCAATCGTCCGACGGGAGTGCGCGCCGCCCACGGGATCGGCGCCTGATCCGGTCCGCTTGGGACGCAGTCCGCCGAGTCCCTGTGCATCGGGCGCCGAGCCTGGCGGCGCGAAATCAGTGGCCTGAAAGCCGGGGGTTCCATAGCGTGTCGGTCATGCCGATGCCCGTCCTGTACTGCCGTGATCCGTTGAATCCTCGACGTGTGGACGAACACTTCGCGCCGGAAGCACAGGAGGTCCGTGCCGCCGGCGGGGCAGTCGGGTTGATCGACCACGATGCGCTGTTGCAGGGCGACGTGCAGCAGGCTGTTGCACAGGTACCGGCTGGGTTGGGGAACGCCTGGTACCGGGGCTGGATGATTCCCAGCGATCGATACGCTGCGTTGGCTGAGGCGCTGAGCCGACGCGGCACCGAGTTGCTCGTCACACCGGAGCACTACCGGACCGCTCACGAACTGCCGGGCTGGTATCCGTTGTTTGTCGACGTCACGCCGCCGAGCGTGTGGCGTCCCACCAAACCCGGTGAGATATTGACCGCCGAAGACCTGGCTGTTCTCGCCGAGCCCTTGTTGCCGGGCTCGGGAATCGTGAAGGACTACGTCAAATCTCGCAAGCACGAGTGGGAGCAGGCTTGTTTCATTCCCGATCTCGCCGACGCTGTGGGCCTGACACGGGTCGTGCAGCGCTTTGTTGAGCTGCAGGAGGAGTTCCTGGCTGGTGGGATCGTTCTCCGCGCCTTCGAAGCGTTCTCGAACCTTGAGTCCGTCGCGGCCGAAGTGCGCGTGTGGTGGCTGGATGGCGAACCCAGGCTGCTGACGCCCCATCCGGATAGTCCGTTTGCGCGCGGGCTGGTGCCGGACCTTGATCACATCGGGCCTGCGGTGCAGCGCCTGGGATGCCGGTTCGTCACAACCGACGTGGCCCTTCGCTCGGACGGGTTGTGGCGGGTCGTCGAAGTCGGTGACGGCCAAGTCAGTGACGTGCACCAGTCGAGGAGCCGAGGCGAATTGGCCGCACTGCTGGTCGGTGCATAGCATTTGCGGAAGTGGGGCGTCTTCCTCTTCGTGGCCTGGAGTGTGGCCGACGCTGCTTCATGGGGGAGTTCGTAGTGGTGAGCCCGAGCCGGCAGGGCAGAGCTTCAAGACTGCCGCAGACGGTTGCGCGGTGTGTCCCCACAGCAAGTACCGGTGGGTGGTTCCGTCCGCGTCTGGCCAGGTGGGGCGCCCAGCGCGGAAGACCAATGGGGTGGGCCCTGCCGCTCCTGGTTGAGTGACCGGGCCCAGGAGTGCAGGTGGTCAGCGGAGTGCGCTGACTTCGGGTGCCGAGAGCGTTCGGGGGTATAGGTGAACGCCGGCGGCTGAGCTTGGGAACGCCATGTACGGGGTGGTGGCTGAGGCGCTGTTGACTCAGCCGCCGATGGTCAGGGGCATGGAGGAGTCGTACTGCGGGCTGAGATTCGGGTGTCCCCGTCCGTGTCCCGTCTTGGCAGAGCGCACACACCGGTGTTGGAGTCCCCGGCGACCGGTGCTCGGTAGGCGGCGACCAGGCGGTCCAGATTCCGACCTTGCCGGTGTTGGCGTCTCCTTCCGCGGTGGGGAAGTCGGAGTTTTCGTCCCTCTCGCCGATCCAGTGCGCCGCGATCCTGTCCCGCCTCGAGGAGATCGCCGACCAGCGTCAAGAGGGAAGCACCGACCGCACCTCCAACGGCACGTCGACGACGCCCGCCAATTGGTGGTCGTGCTGCAGCTTTGCACCCAGAAGGAGGTCGACCTCCTCTTCGGCTGACGTCGGTCGGCGTTACCGGCTCACCGTGCCCAGCAGTTACGGGGCAGCCCTTACGAGCTCGTGCACGCTAGACAGTGAGGCGTCGAGCTCTTGATCGTCGATCATGGCCGTGTGGTGGGGAACGCGATGGTGCGGCGATCATCAGCGACTGGAGGATCACGGGTCTGTCGGCCGACGTGAGTGCTGAACTCGTGGCCGAGTTGGGCCCGTTGTGGCGTGAACGGCACCGGACCAGGCTTGCGTCCAGACCGCGGAAGCGGGTCGTGGGCGCTGGCGCGAAGGTCCGGCCGGTCTTCGTCGACCGGCTCCTGGCCACCCTCGAGCACCTCGGACACGGGGCCACGCACGACCTGCTCGCCTGCTGGTTCGACGTGGACCGCTCCACCGTCACCCGAGCCGTTGGCGAGGTGCGGCCCCTGCTCGCCGAGCGCGGCTGCACCGTCAGCCCCGGCGTGCGGTTGCCGGCCCTGGCCGAGGCGGCTCCTGGCTGAACTGGATCGAGGCCGCGTTCGCGGCCCTGCGCTACTTCGCCCTCAACGGCACCGACCATCGCAGCCACGGCGAGCAGAACGCGGCCATCGCCGCCTACGTCCGCTGGCGCAATGCCCGCGCCGAACCGAAGACGAACCTTGCCCCCGACTCGCCGATCCGATCATGGACTGACTACCCGGCCAAGTCCGCCTGACGAGCCGATCGCAGCCGATCGCTTCCCTGTTGTGGCAGTCAGTCCGATCAAGTAAGGTGACCCAACGTGAACACCGGACCGGCGCTACGCCATGCACAGATTGGCCACCCGGTGGAGGGCTGATCGCACGGCGGGGGCAAAGAACGCACCCCCTCAGTTCGGCACGCGGACCTCCCGGCACTCGCGCACCGCGAGTCCGTTTTCCGTGTCGAACAACAACGAGGTCAGCCGAATGACAGCCACGTTCAACCACACCATCATCGCCGCCAAGGACCGCAACGAGTCGGCTCGGTTCTTCCGGGAGTTGTTGGAACTCTCAGAAGCGCCGTCCTGGGGCCCGTTCACCAACATCCAGCTCACCGATGGCGTGCTGCTGCAGTTCGCCGAGCCGCCGGTGGAGATCCAGATGCAGCACTACGCGTTCTTGCTCGACGACGAGCTGTTCGACCGCGCGTATCGGCGGCTGTGTGATCGCGACATCGAGCACTGGGCCGACCCGCAGATGCGCCGCCCAGGCGAGATCAACAACGAGCACGGCGGTCGAGGCGTGTACTTCAAAGACCCCGCCGGTCACGCGATTGAGCTGATCACCCGCCCGTATCTGTAACCAAGGTACGACCTGGTCGGGTGCCGAAACAGCGCGCCCGACCAGGCGATCAACTGGCCGAACTCGACCTTTTGTCCCAGGGCGTCGCCACCACCCAGGATGAAGTGGCCTCAGTCTGCTCACGTCGATTACCCCGGCCCCCAAGCGGGTCGAGCGGGCGGCTCCGGCCCACAGCGCAGGACCGCGGTCTTGACTCCCCATACGGCAACGCCCGGCGTGCCGGTGTCCGCGACCTCGTGTCCGTCCAGCGCCGCCGGGTAGCCCTCGGCGATGCGCGCGCAGGCGGGAGCCTCGGCATGGGGTGCCTGCTCGATGCCGTGGGTCGGAGAGTTCAGTGCGGGTGCCACGAGGAGGACCATGAGCCCGACGGCGGCGGCCGTGAGACCTAGGCCGAACCAGAGTCTGCAGGATGGGCGGCCCATGCCGGACGTACCCCCGATTTTGCGCTGGGCAACACTGCCTGCTGGTCCTACTGAACAATAGGCCGCCGCTCAACTGGCCTTGTGGACACGTCCCTGATGGCCGCCACGATCACCGCGTGTGGCGAGAGCACGGCGAAGCCCAGGAGTGGGGCACTTCCTGACACTCTGAACGGGACTGGGGCAGGAGCTTCGCGCGTACGGAGTCCCTGCCTCCGTTCATGCAACGTACCGATAGACAAATCAAGTTCACTGTCAGTGGCGACGACTAGAGTGATCAGTGATCACCGCCGTACTCGGGGCACGGGGCTCTGCTGGGAAACGCGGGATCGGGGAGGAACTTTCATGACGACGTTGACGTGTGCCTACCGGCGCCTGGGTGCTGAACCAGTACACGGCTCCGTCAGGGTGGACCAGCTGACGGACCGGGAGAAGGAGGTGTTCCTCCTGCTGGGTACGGGCCTGGGCAATCGTCGGCTCGCAAGCGAACTGCGCATCTCCGAGCGGACGGTCAAGGCACACATAGCGCGGATCATCGAGAAGCTGGGGCACCAGACCCGCCTGCAGACGGCGGTGCTGGCCGTCCTCGTCCACGACGCACTGTGCGTCGACACGGACTGTGCCTGCTGAAATCCCTCCGAACGCCGAAGGGCCCCGCTGGTGCCCTTCGGCCGGTGTGCTGTCCGCCGGCCGCCGTTGCCGTGAGCGTCCCACTTGGCGCAGAAGTGTTCGTCCAGCGCCGAGAGGGCGATGTTCACCAGCAGCGGTGAGGCGATGCCGCCTTGGGGCGTGCCGGTGTTCGTGTCCCTGGTCTCGCCGTCGGCGGACATGATGCCCGCCTTCGGGAATGCCTTGACCAGGGCGAGAACCCGCTTATCCCCGACTCGTCGGCGCATCCGCTCCAGCAGAGCGGAGTGCGCGATGTTGTCGAAGCACGCCTCGATGTCCGTATCCAGCACCCAGTGATATCCCTTGGAGCCGAAATGGTGCACCTCGGCGATGGCGTCATGAGCCCGTCGTGCGGGGCGAAAGCCGTAGCTGACCGGCTTGAAGGACGCCTCGAAGATCGGTTCCAGGACCAGCACGAGAGCGGCTTGCACGAGCCTGTCCATCGCGGTGGGGATCCCCAGTCTCCTGAGCTTTCCTCCGCCGCCCGGCTTGGGAATCATGCGCTCCCGCACCGGCAGAGGAGTGAACGTGCGGGACCTCAACTGCTCCCGAGTGTCCTTCAGGAAGGCCACAATGTCGGCGCCGTCGGCGATGAAGGCCGGGATGACCCGGTCCACGCCGGCGGTGCGTGCCCCCCTTGTTGCCCCTCACCCTCTCCCACGCAACGGTGAGGAAGTCGGGGTGATGGACGAGGTTGTAGAGATCATCGAACCTGCGGTCGGGATCATCGACCGCCCAATGGTGCAGCTTGGTCTGCATCCGTCGTACCCGTAACCAGGCCCCATCGGGGGCAGGCCACAGATCACCGGTATTCACCAGCGTCTCCGTCCCCTGCAGTTCCTCAACTACATGAATCCGCTGGGCTGCTTCGCCATGTGGACGGCTTTCCCGCCCCCGGACTACTACCGGCCCTCCGCCCCACCCCGGGCCATCGGCTGACGTCACGCCTTCCCGCCCAACGTGCCTGGAGGGCAGGCTGGGACGAGAGCTTCGGGGCGGTTCCCACGTTCGCTGTGATCCGCTCGTCGGGTGAGGCGGCCAGCTTTGCCCCTGCGGCATCGCCACGGTTACGCCGCAGTCCTTCACCGTGGCCTCCCGACCGGCAAGATCAATCCGATCCAGGAGTTCCTGCCCATACAGGCAGTGCGCACCGCGATCCAGCCCAGATCCACCGGGTTTGAGCTGGCGGGGTCATGTCCCGCGGGGTGGTGTAGTCACGGCAGCTGTTTCGGTTCCGGTTGTGGGGTGATCTGCGGTTCAGGTTTGGTTGGCTTGGTGGTGAAGAGCTCGGCCATGGAGGCTTCCGACAGGTAGCGGCGGTCGAAGACCTGCCACTCGTCGTGGAGTTCGGCTCCTGGACACCCTGCTGAACCTGCACGCCGGCGTGCGGCCGGAGATGGTCGCCACCGACAACGCCTCGTACTCCGACATGGTGTTCGGGCTGTTCTCGCTGCTCGGCTACAACTTCTCGCCCAGCTTCCGGGACCTGGACGATCAGCGGTCCTGGCGGGCCGAGCTGCCCGGGGTGGCCACCGGCGGGTACGGGCCGCTTGAGCCGCCGGCCCGCAACCGGGTCAAGCTGGGCAAGGTGGTCTCGCACTGGCCGGACATGCTGCGGGTGGCCCGCTCCCTGGTGACCGGGCAGGTCCGCGCCTACGACCTGCTGCGGATGTTCGGCCGCGAAGGCCGCCCGACCCCGCTGGAGCAGGCGTTCGCCGAGTACGGGCGGATCGGCAAGACCCTGCACCTGCTGCGGGTGGTCGACCCGGTGGACGACACCTACCGGCGGCAGATGAACCGTCAGCTCACCGCCAGGAGTCCAGGCACAGGCTCGCCCGCGACATCTGCCACGGCAAGCGTGGGCAGATCATGCAGGCCTACCGGACGGGGCAGGAGGACCAGCTCGGCGCGCTCGGCCTGGTGCTGAACGCCGCGGTGCTGTGGACCACCCGATACCCGGATGCCGCCCTCGCCGGGCTGCGGGCCCTGCCCGCCGACCAGCGCGAGCACGAGGTGCTGGACGAGGACGTGGCCCGGCCCTCCCCACTGCGGCACGCCAACCTGAACGTGCTGGGCCGCTACAGCTTCCGCGGCTCCACCCCGGCCGGCGGCGTGCTTCGGCCTCTGCGCGACCCGGCCGAGGCCTCCGAGGAGGACGGCGAGGGCTGACCCGGACACCGGTGCGCCGGTCAGCACCACGGCACGGCGTCGTCGCCGTGCTCACCGGCCTCCCGTCCGGTCCGTGCCTCAGCTGCCGCACGCGCAGCCGGCGGCGGCCTTCGCCTCGGCCGGGCTCTGGGCCGGGTCGAGGGCTTCCTCGTCCGGGGTGCAGCAGGCGGTGGTACCGCAGCATGCCTCCGGTGCGCTGTCGGCGCTCTTGCCGAGGGTGTCGGCGTCGGCCTTCACGACGTAGACCTCCCAGGGCTCCTTGCCCGGACCGGTCACCCACACCTTGTCCTGCAGCGCGTAGCAGCAGGAGGTGTCGTTCTCCTCGAAGATGGCCAGGCCCGCGTCCTTGAGGCGGGTGGTGGCGGCAGTGACCTGGCCGGTGGTCTCGACCTCGACGCCCAGGTGGTCCAGCCGGGTCTCCTCGCCGACGTCGCCCTCGATCAGGACGAGCTTGAGCGGCGGCTCGGCGACGGCGAAGTTCGCGTAGCCGGGGCGGCGCTTGGCCGGCTCGGCGCCGAACAGCTTGGAGTAGAAGGCGACGGAGCCTTCGAGGTCGGCGACGCGCAGGGCGAGCTGAACACGGGACATGGCGGTCTCCCCGATCCGAGATCCTTGTTTCGACATCTGTCGATACAGCGAGCTTGCCTCTCCGAATAGATGACTGTCAACATAGACATATGTCGAATCTGGAACTGCCGGTGCTCGGCCAGGACGATGCGGCGGCATGCTGCTCGCCGATGGTCCGCGAGCCGCTCGGCGAGGAAGCCGCCGCCGATCTGGCGAAGATGTTCAAGGCCCTGTCGGACCCGGTGCGACTGCGGCTGCTGTCGCTGATCGCCTCGCACGAGGGCGGCGAGGCCTGCGTCTGCGACCTGACCGGCCCGTTCGACGTCTCCCAGCCGACCATCTCCCATCACCTGAAGGTGCTGCGTGAGGCCGGGCTGGTCGGCTCCGAGCGGCGCGGGACCTGGGTCTACTACTGGGTGCTGCCCGCCGCACTGGCCAAGCTGTCCGCGTTGCTGCAGGCCCCGGCCAGCACCGTCCCCGCGGCGTCCGGCGGTGCGAGATGACCGAGATAGCTCCTCTCGGGCGCCGGGCTGCGGTCGAGTTCGTCGGGACCGGCGCGCTGGTCGCCGTCGTGGTCGGCTCCGGGATCCAGGCCGCCAAGCTGTCCCAGGACGTGGGCGTGCAGCTGCTCGCCAACTCCCTGGCCACGGTGTTCGGCCTCGGCGTGCTGATCGCCCTGCTCGGCCCGGTCTCCGGAGCGCACTTCAACCCGGTGGTCACCCTGGCCGCGTGGTGGAACGGGCGCCGCGACGGCGGGGACCTGACCCTGCGCGAGGTCGCCGCCTACATGCCCGCCCAGATCGGCGGCGCGATCGGCGGGGCGGTGCTGGCGGACGCGATGTTCGCCGAGCCGCTGGTGCGCTGGTCCGGCCACGCACGGTGGGCACCGCACCTGTGGCTGGGCGAGGTCGTGGCGACCGCCGGCCTGGTGCTGCTGATCTTCGGTCTGGCCCGGGCCGGCCGGGCGCACTTCGAGCCGGTCGCGATCGCCTCCTGCATCGGCGCCGCGTACTGGTTCACCTCCAGCACCAGCTTCGCCAACCCCGCCGTCACGATCGGGCGGGCGTTCACGGACACCTTCGCCGGCATCGCGCCCGCCTCGGTGCTGCCGTTCGTCGCCGCCCAGCTCGCCGGCCTGGTGGTCGGCGTCGTGTTGGTCGCGGTGCTGTTCGGCCGCCCGGCCCCGGACGCCGCCGAGGACGTCGTGGTCCCGCACGGCGAGCACCACCCGGCCGCCGCCGACCGCTGAACCCCGCCGCGCCCCGTTCCTGCCCCGAAGGAAGAACCCCGTGAGCACTCGCGCCGTCCCCTCCGTGCTGTTCGTCTGCGTGCACAACGCCGGCCGCTCCCAGATGGCCGCCGCCTTCCTCACCCGCCTCGGCGGCGACCGGGTCGAGGTCCGCTCGGCCGGCTCCGCCCCGGCCGACACCGTGAACCCGGCCGTGGTCGAGGCCCTGGCCGAGGTCGGCATCGACATCTGCGCCGAAGTGCCGAAGGTGCTGACGACCGAGGCGGTGCAGGCCTCCGACGTGGTGATCACCATGGGCTGCGGCGACGCCTGCCCGTACTTCCCCGGCAAGCGGTACCTGGACTGGAAGCTGGAGGACCCGGCCGGCCAGGGCGTTGCCGCTGTCCGCCCGATCCGCGACCAGATCGAGCAGCTCATCCGGGGCCTGCTCGCCGAACTCGGCATCGAGCCGGTCGCGTGACCGCCGCCCCGGTGGCCTGCACCGCGATGCTCCCCGGGTATGCCGAGCAGGTGCTGGCGATCTACCAGGCCGGCATCGGCGGCGGCGACGCCACCTTCGAGACCACCGCACCGACCTGGGAGGCCTTCGACGCCTCCTGGCTCACCGGGCACCGCCTGGTCGCCCTCGACGGCGGTGGCCGGGTGCTGGGCTGGGCCGCGGTCGTACCGGTCTCCGAGCGGTGCGCGTACGCCGGGGTGGTCGAACACTCCGTCTACGTCCACCCCGACGCCCGGGGCCGTGGTGTTGGCCTGGCGCTGCTGGAGGCCCTGCTGGCTTCGACCGACGCCGCCGGGATCTGGACCGTGCAGTCCGGCATCTTCCCGGAGAACACCGCCAGCCTCGCCCTCCACGCCAAGGCGGGCTTGCGCGTGGTCGGCACCCGCGAGCGCCTCGGCAAGCACGGCGGGCGCTGGCGCGGCGTCGTCCTCATCGAGCGACGCAGCCCCGTCGTCTCCTGACTCGCGGCCCGCTGCGGCGGCGTCAGCACCAAGGTCCGGTCGAGCCCGCGTCGTCCGGCGCGGGCTCGACCGGATCATCGTGGCCGTCCCCGTCGGTCCAGGTGCCGAAGAGCGGGCCGGGCACCCCGGGCTCCTCGGCACCGAGCTGTGGGGCACCGCCCTTCATCCGGTGCGGGCCCGGGGTCACGGGGCGACCTCCTCGCGGCCGGCGGCGGTCAGCACGGCGCGCTGAACAACCAGCCGCTCGCGCAGCTCGGTCTCCTCGGCGGTGAGCGGCTCGTCCGGCCGGTGGAGCCGCACGGGCGTGGGCCGCCGGGGCAGCTCGTCGTCGGCCTCGGCCGCCGCGGCGGCTTCCTCTGCCTCGGCGAGCGCCCGGCACACCGAGGCCACCGACGGGTGCTTCCCCGCGTTCTTGCCCTCCTTGATGACCGGCTTCGCCGCGATCTCCGGCACCGGGACACCCTTGGCCTTCAGCGCCAGGGCGAAGGCCAGCGAGTCGTCGTCGATCACCTTCGGCCGGCCGCCGCGGTTGCCCTTGGCCGCGGCGACCTGCTGGCCCTCCAGCGTCTTCTCCCGGATGTAGTTGCGGTCGAGCTGGGCGGCCACCGCCAGGACGGCGAAGAACATCGCGCCCATCCCGGTGGGGTCGTGCCGGTGAGCGGGCCGGTCAGCAGCTCCGGCAGGATGTCCGCCCGCTGCAGGTCGGACGACAGCTGCATCAGCTCGGCCGCGTTGTGCCAGCCGCTTCATCTCGTGCACGGTCAGGATGGCCACCTGGTCCGGGGCGGCCTCCTTGATGGCGTTGGCCAGCGCGAGCGCGGCCTCCATCTTTGGGCGCCGGCGGGCCCGGGTGGAGATCTTCTCCTGGAACACCTTCGTGCAGTCGGCCTTCTCCAGCGCGACGAACCGGCTGGCGATCTCCTGCTCGGCCATCGAGCAGCGGGCGTACCCGATCCGGATCGGCACTGCCGCCGCCGCGTCGGCGGGCCGGGCTGGCAACGGCGGGCGCTCGACCACGGCCGGCCCGGTCCCCGGTCGGCGGGCACCAGCACCTCCAGCTCCTCGCGGAGCTTGGGTACCAGGGTGAAGCGGGCGGTGCGGTACTTCGGGGCGGTCTTCCCGCCGAGGGTCCGGCACGGGCTCCCCGCCGGAGCCTCGCATTTGGGGCAATCGTGGTGCTCTACCGCATCTGCTGCCTGATCGGGTGTCAGATCCATGGCGGAAATCTCGCAGAAGTACCTCTCGGAACGCCGGAGTTCTGAGAGATGTTCTGCGAACGGAGACCCGGACAAACTGGACGCGCCCCGGGGGGCTCGCAGAACTCTCACAACTGAACACTTATGAGGATGACCGTGTGTGACGCACGGTCGGCGGCGGAGAGGTCCTCCATCATTTCTCCGCGGTGGTGAGGGTCCGCCCGCGATGGCGGCTGTGAAAATCGCTGTCCGATTGCCGGAACGCAGTGATAGAGAGTCAGGGTGACAATGACACTCGAGTTCCCCGTTCTGCTGCGACTGATCGACGAACGGTCGACTGCCTTCCGCGCCGCGATCGCCTCCGCGCCCAGCCTCGACGTACAGGTGCCGACCTGCCCCGAGTGGACGCTGTTCGATCTGGCGCAGCACATCGGCGAGGGGCGCCGCGACTGGGCCGCCACCGTCGCCGCAGGGCCTGCTCCGGACAAGTCCGCAGCGGAGGGCGCCCCGGCCGCGCCTCGGGAGCCCGAGGCCCTGCTGGCCTGGTTGGCGGAGTCCACGGAGCAACTGCTGGACGCATTGCGGAAGGCCGGCCCGGATCGCGGCTGCTGGACGTGGTGGGAGACGTTGCAGTCGCCGCACACCTCCGGTGCCGTAGCTCGGCACCAGCTCCAGCAGATGGCGGTGCACACGTACGACGCCCAGATCACCGTAGGTGCCCCGCAGCCGCTGCCGGACGAGGTGGCGCTCGACGGTGTCGACGAGTTCCTGTCCACCTGCGTCGCAACGACAAGTGCCTGGCCGCACAAGCCCGCTGCCGTCGACTTCCACGCCTCCGAGGGCCGCTCCTGGCGCCTCTCGCTCTCCGCCGACGGCGCACGGAGCGCCCGCCTCCCCGGGGCCGGCACCATGCCGGCCACCGCTGCCGGCCAGGACCCGGACGCGGCCGCCGCCTTCTTCTCCGCTCGGGGCACGGCCAGCGAGCTGGTCCTCAGCCTGTACGACCGTATCCCGGTCAACTCCCTGGAGCTCGACGGCGACCGACGTGTCTTCGAGCAGCTCAGCGCCTGGGACCCGGATGAGTAGGACGTGACGATGCGCCACCTCGTACGGCCCAGGGCATGCCTCCCGCCCACGGCTACAACCACGCCGTGGTGGCCTCGGGGCCGCGGGGGGGAGCAGACCGTCACGGCTGCGAAGCGGCTGACCAAGGCGGCGGCTCACAAGCCGATCGGTGCGCCTGGTCGGGACCTGACGCCGTCAGTTCTCAGCGCCGTCCTCGTCGTCATCGAGTCCGGCCGCGTCCGGGTCGCGCAGCGGGCGCGGGGTGCCGCCCGCCGGCTGGGTGGGGGTGAAGCTGCAGCGGCCCAGGACGTTGAGGTTCTTGTGCTCGAGCGGGGACAGCCGGGCCACGTCCTCGTCACGGATCTCATGACCCTCCGCGCGAAGCTGGACGACGGCGGCGTCGATGTAGCGGTTCGTCCAGAGCACCACGGCGTTCAGGACCAGGCCGAGTGAGCCGAGCTGGTCCTCCATCCCGTCCGTCCCGGTACGCCTGGTGGAGGGTGCCCTTCTTCCCGTGGCAGATGTCGCGGGCGAGCTTGTGCCGGGACTCCTGGACGGTGAGCTGCTTGTGCATCTGCCGCCGATAGGTGTCGTCCGCCGGATCTACCACCGCCAGGAGGTGGAGGGTCTTGGCAATCCGCCCGTACTCGGCGAACGCCTGCCCCAGCGGGGTGGGGTGGCCCTCGCGGCCGAACATCCGCAGCAGGTCATACGCCCTCACCTGGTTGGTGACCAGGGAGCCGGCCACCCGCAGCATGTCCGGCCATGCCGTGAGAACCTTCTTCACATTGACCTTGTTGCGGGCCAGCGGCTCCAGCGGCCGCCCTGGGACGTCGAGGTGGCCGCCTGGGCCGAGCGACGCCGCCTGACGGCCCGCGCGAACCGAGAGGCAGTCGGGCACGACCTGCCGCAGAGGGCGATCCCGCCGGACCCGCTCGGGGCGATCGGGCTGGCCCGCTTCCGCCGCACCCTGGCCTGGCACATCGCCCGCCGGCCAGGCGGGCTGGTCGCGCTCGCCGTCCAGTACGGTCACATGCGCACAGTCCTCGACGCCCGGACCTCCACCGGTTACGGCGACCGGGGCCGTCCCGGCGTCCACGTCGTCCTCGATATAGAGACGGTGCGTGCGGCCGCCGACACCGCCGCGAGCCTCCTGGGCCGAACTGCGGCCGGGGAGAAGATCTCCGGTCAGGCGGCCCGCCGCGCCCTCACCGGAGCCCTCAAAGCCCCGTGCTTCAAAGGGACCCTGACCACCCGACAGGCCGCCACGAAAGCTGCGAAGTTCCTCGCGCGTGACGGGGTCGTCCTGTTCGACAACCCCGACTCGTTCCTGATCTTTGCTTTCAAGCGAGACACGGCTCTGTGTGACCTGGAACCGACGGCGACAGCCCTCAACCAGTTCGCCTGCCAGCTCGGCTGCGGCAACGCAGTGCGCACCGATGCCAACGCCCACGCCCTGCGGGACCGCGCCGACTACCTCGACCGCCAGGCGGCCCTCATGCCCAGGCCGGTCGGCGACCGGCTCCGCAGCAACGCGAACCGGCTCCGCGGCATCGCCGGTACCCACGACGCCACCGCCAAGACCGCCGAGGAAGTCCTCACATGAACGAGCAGTCACAGGATGAACGCGCCCGTATCGGCGACGCCATCGACCGGCTCCTGGCCGGCAAGCCCACCCGCTCCGACGGCAGCCTCACCGTCGTCGCCCTCGCCATCGAAGCGGATGTCCACCGCATGGCACTGCAAAAACGGCACGCCGACCTCGAGGAAGCCTTCTACGCCCGCGTCCGCGCCGAGACCCCAGAAGTCGAAAAGCGTCTGCGCAAGGACGTCGCCCAACTGAAAGCGAGCCTGAAGACGGTACGTGACTCGGAAGCCGAGGCTTGGAGTCGGGCCGAGCAACTCGTCCTGGCCGCCGCCGTCCTCACCCGCCGACACGGCACGCAGGGGCCACCCGCGGCCCTACCCGACAACGTCGTCCCGATGCCCGGGCTGGAACACTGATCAACCGAAACCGGACCGGGACGAGTGGAAGCCGCGTACTCGGTTAGCGCCTGCTTGTCATGCATGAACGACAAGCGAGGTTGCCTGTCGCCGATAACTGGTCAGGATTCGTGCGCTGGCGGGGCAATCGGTAGGGTGCCAGGTCACGACCGCACCCTGCCGGATGGACGTGCTTGTCAGGGCCCTGCTGCAGCGCGTGGCACTTCCACGACTGCCATGTCGGCTCCTGCCTGCTCGGACCTTCAGACATGGGGAGCGATCTTCACGGCCGGGCAGTCGGGCTCTGGCCGACGGGTCAGGAGGAACAGTGGCACAGATCATGGCCGAGGTCTCGCGGACGTTCAACGAGTTTCTGCTTCTGCCGAACCGGACCCGAACCGACTGCTCGCCCGCCACGGTTGACCTGCGCACGCCCCTGGTTCGGCACCTTGTGGGTGAGACGTCGGCGATCGAGCTGCACTCCCCGTTCACGTCCGCGATCATGCAGGCCGTCAGCACACCGGAACTCGCGATTGCTCTGGCACGCAACGGCGGCCTGAGTTTCCTGCACCACAACCAGCCGATCCACGACCAGGCTGCGGCGGTGCGCGAGGTGAAGAACTTCAAGGCCGGGTTCGTCACCAGCGACACCAACGTTCGCCCGGACGACAGTCTGAGCGAGCTGGTCGATGTCATGCGCCGCACCGGTCACAGCACCGCGGCCGTCACCCATGACGGGACCGGCACCGGTCGTCTGTTGGGTCTGGTGACCTCGCGTGACTTCCATCCCCAGCGTCACGACTTGGACGGGCCGGTCAGCGGTCGGATGACACCCATCGCCGATCTGCCCCATGCCGGGGCTGATACCACGCTCTCCGAGGCCAACGCGCTGTTGTGGGACCAGCGGCTGGACTGCCTGCCCATTCTCGACGCCGAGGGCTCTCTGCAGCATCTGGTGTTCCGGTCCGACTACGCGGACAACAAGCGGTTCCCGAACCAGGTCGTGGACGCCGCCAAGCGACTGCGCGTGGGCGCCGGCGTCAACACCCATGACTATCGCGAGCGCGTTCCCGCGCTGCTGGAGGCGGGTGCTGACGTCCTGTGCTTCGACTCCTCCGACGGCTACAGCGACTGGCAGGCACAGGCCCTCACATGGGTGAAGAAGCGCTACCCGGAGATCCCGATCGGCGGCGGCAACGTGGTCGACGGTGAGGCGTTCACCTTCCTCGCCGAGGCCGGTGCCGACTTCGTCAAGGTCGGCGTGGGCGGTGGCTCCATCTGCATCACCCGCGACCAGAAGGGCATCGGACGCGGACAGGCCAGCGCTGTACTGGATGTGGCCGCGGCCCGCGACGCCTTCGCGGAGCGCACCGGCGCCTACGTGCCGATCTGCTCCGACGGCGGTCTGGTGCACGACTACCACGTGGCCCTGGCGCTGGCGATGGGAGCCGACTTCGTCATGATGGGGCGCTACTTCGCCCGCTTCGACCAGGCCGCCGGCGCGAAGCTCCCTACCCGCGACGGCTTCGTGAAGGAGAACTGGGGCGAGGGCTCGAACCGGGCCCGCAACTGGCAGCGTTACGGGCAGGGTGGGCAGGGGCTGATCTTCGAGGAAGGCGTCGACGGCTACGTCCCCTACGCCGGTGACCTTAACGAGGGCCTCGCCGTGACCATCGCCAAGCTCAAGACCACCATGGTCTCCTGCGGCTCCGCCACATTGCCGGAATTCCATTCCACCGCCCGACTCACTCTGGTCTCGGACCAGAGCTTCCAGGAGAGCCACGCCAACGTCACCCTGCGGGACACTCCCACCACGGTGGCCTGACATCCCTTCACCTGAAGGTGTCGAGGTCAGGCAGGGCATGCCCTGAGAGGCGGCTGCCCTGCCGCCACCGGCAGCGGGGCTGGGCCTCGGGGCGGTGGACCTGGGGCCCGGGGAGTCCGGGCGGGTGAGGACGCCTCGTCAGGCTGCGTCGAGTGCCAGACAGTAGGTGGAGACCTCGGAGCGGGGGCCGTCTGTCGGGCTGGCTTGCGCGTGAGGCGGCAGGTCATCAGGGTGACTGCTTCGACCTGGCTGGTCCTGTCTCAGGACGCCCGCCGGGAGACCCGAGAACTCTGCACAGAAGAATTTGACAGGGAACGCGCCGGTGACGACCACGGTCATCCCGGCCAGTGATCCGCCCGCACGCTCGGTGTTCTCGTCGTAGTCGCCGGTGTCGCCGTCGCATGGGGTGGGTGAGGTGGCGCCGGGTTCCGTCATGTTCATCCCGGCGGCGGCGAGTTTGTCGATGAGCGGGGCGAGTTCGGCGACGATCGAGGGGGCCGTCTCGGTGCCGATGCCCTCGACCTGCTGCATCGCTTCCGCGTCCGCGGCGCGGATGTCGTCCATGGCGGCGAAGTGCCGGGCGATACGGCGGGACATTGGTCCAACGTGAAGGAGTCACTCGCTGAGCTTGAGATGGACGAGCAGGACCAAGCACAGGAGGCGATGGTGACCATCCGCAAGAGTCGGGCCGTCATGCTCGGTATGCCCCGCGTCGGCCAGCCGGTGCCAGACGTTCGACCGGAGAGGCCCTGACCGATGAGCAAGCCCGGCTCCCGTCGCACGGAAGCGATGGTCCTTGGCCGCCAGGCCGACACCGAGCGCCGTCGCGCTCGGGTTGGCCAGGCGATTTTCGATCTCCAGGCCTCTGGTGAGGAAGTGTCGGTGACTGCAGTGGCCCGGCGAGCGGGTGTGGACCGCACATTCCTTTACCGCCATCGCGACCTCCTGACGCAGATCCATGCGGTCGAGCAGACGCCAGCCGGAGGCGCCGCGATGGGAGCGGCGGTCTCGCGGGCCTCGTTGATGGCCGACTTGGCCGCTGCGCATGAGCGCAATACGCGACTGACGGGCCGGACTACTCTCCTGGAACAACGTCTGTCGGAGTTGATGGGCGAGCAGACCTGGAGGGATTCCGGTCTGGGTGCCCCCGACGGCATCGAACAGATCCAGAAGAGAGTCGTCCAGCTTGAACAAGAGAAGGGCGACCTCAAGCTCAAGCTCGAGGAAGTACTGGAGGACCTGGAGGCCTCGCGAGCGGCAAATCGCGAGCTGACCAGGGCCCTCAACCAGCCTGGCTGATACTCCAGCCGGACTTCTGTATTTCTTCTGGTCAACGGCCTGGCGGTGGGGAGTGTAGCGGGGGTTGGGCATGCGCGGGACGGTCTTGGACAGGTCGTCCCACCAACGTGTGTCCGCGCCGCATGTAATGACAGCGCCGGGCACGTGCCTGATGACGGCGGCGCCATCGTGACCAGTTCAGCACGTGGTCACGGCGTGCAGGACGGTGGCGGGGTTGAGTTGCCAGCAGACGACGGATTTCGGCTGGTGTGAGGTCCACGAGGTCGGGTGTGTCGGCCTCGGCACCCCTTTTTCACGTTCCTGCACGGCCATCACCGCGAGGAACGCGTGGGCGAGCAAGAGCCGCACCCAAGTAGCCGTTGCCCAGGGTGCACAGACTCCCGCAGGCGTTCCTCGGCGGGGTCGTAGCCCACGTACTCCCACAGCAGTCCCGGCACTCGGGCGGTTCCCCTTCCGGTGTCCCTCCTCGCGGTCGTCACCGTTCGGCCAGCAGGCCGGTGAGGACGCGGTCCGGGGTGAGGGGGAGTTCGCGGAACCGGATGCCGGTGGCGTGGTGGACGGCGTTGCCGAGGGCGGCGGCGGTCCCGACGATGCCGATCTCGCCGATGCCCTTGCTGCCCATGGGGTTGAGGTGCGGGTCGTCCTCCTCGATCCAGTCGGCCTCGATGCCGGGGACGTCGGCGTGGGCGGGCACGTGGTAGGAGGCGAGGTCGGCCTCGGTGAAGTCGCCGAACGGGGCGTCCATGGTGCTGCCCTCGGTCAGGGCCATGCCCAGGCCCATGATCATGCCGCCGACGAACTGGGAGCGCGCGGTGCGGGCGTTGAGGATCCGCCCGGCGGCGAAGACGCCGAGCATCCTGCGGGCCCGTACCTCGCCGGTGACGGTGTCGACGGCGACCTCGGCGAAGTGGGCGCCGAAGGCGTGCCGGGCGTACGGGGAGTCGGCGTCCGCCCGGCCGGCGGTGTCGGAACGGACCAGGAGACCCTCGGCGGGCAGCGGACCCGGGTGCTCGGCGAGCCGGGCCGCCAGGGCGGCGCACGCCTCGTGCACGGCCCAGCCCCATGAGGCGGTGCCGGAGGAGTCGCCGGCCAGCGACGCCGGGGGCAGGTCGCTGCGGCCCACCTCGGTGCGCACCCGGTCCAGGGGCGCGCCGAGGGCGTCGGCGGCGACCTGGGCGAGGACGGTGCGCGCGCCGGTGCCGATGTCGGCCGCGTTCACCCTGATGAGGAAGGTGCCGTCGGGCAGGGCCTGGGCGGTCGCGGTCGACGGCCGGATCAGGACCGGGTAGGTCGCCGCGGCCACTCCGGTGCCGATGAGCAGTGGGCCCTCGGTCCGGGAGCGCGGGCGCGGGTCGCGCCGGTCCCAGCCGAAGCGGCGGGCGCCCTCGCGTAGGCACTCGGCGAGGTGCCGGCTGCTGAACGGCTTGCCGCTGCCGGGTTCCCTCTCCGGCTCGTTGCGGATCCGCAGCTCGACGGGGTCCACGCCGAGGGCCCCGGCGAGTTCGTCGACCGCCGACTCCAGGGCGTACATGCCGGGGGCCTCGCCGGGCGCGCGCATCCAGGACGGGCTGGGGACGTCCAGCGGCACCACCCGGTGGGAGCTGAGCAGGTGCTGGGCGGTGTACATGACGCGGGACGGCACCGCGGCCTGCTCCACGTACTCCCTGACGTGCGAGGTGTGCGTGGTGACCTCGTGCAGCACCGCGGTGAGGTGTCCGTCGGCGGTGGCGCCGAGGCGCAGCCGGTGCAGGGTGGGGGCCCGGTGGCCGACGACGGTGGGCATGTACCGGCGGGGGTAGGCCACCGTGACCGGCCGGCCGGTGTGCCGTGCGGCCATGGCGGCGAGGACGACGTCGGGGCGCGGGGTGCCCTTGCAGCCGAAGCCGCCGCCGACGTGCTCGGCCACCACGGTGACGTGCTCCTCGGGCAGGTCGAAGAGACCGGCGAGCACGGACTGGACGGTCGTGCTGCCCTGGCTGGAGGTGTACACGGTCAGCCGGTCGCCGTCCCAGTGCGCGGTGCTCGCGTGCGGTTCCATGGGGTGGTTGTGCAGGGGCGGCACCCGGTACTCGGTGTCCAGGCGGACGTCGGCGGCGGCGAAGGCGCCGTGCGGGTCGCCGTGTTCGAGGCGGCCCGGCTGAGCGCCCCCTTCGGGCTCGTAGGCGTCCGGGTGGTCGGGGCGGAGTACGACGTCGTGGTGCTCGGTGGCGTAGCCGACGCGGACGGCCCGGGCGGCGGCGCGGGCCGCCTCCAGGGTCTCGGCGACAGCCAGGGCGACGCACCAGCCCCGGTGCGGCACGTGGCGGTTCTGCAGGACGGCGAGGGTGGCGTCGTCCGTCTCGCCGAGGCGTGGGGCGTCGCCGGGGGTCAGCACGGCGAGGACGCCGGGCAGCGCGAGCGCGGCCGAGGTGTCCACGCCGGTGACCCGGCCCCGGGCCACGGCCGCCGGCACGGGCCAGGCGTGGACGCGGCCGGGCACCGGGTACTCGGCGGCGTAACGGGCGTTACCGGTGACCTTCTCCCGCCCTTCCCGCCGCCCGGCGGGCGCCCCGAGGGCGGTGCCGGTGCGCGGGGTGGGGTGGGGGTCCTGCTCCAGGGCGCCGGTACGGGGCTGCCGGCCCTCGCCGGACTCACCCGAGGCGGCGGAGGCGGCGCGGGTGACGAGGTCGTCGTGCGGCAGAGCGGCGCCGGCCCGCGGATCGTCCCGGGCCGGTCCGGTGGCCGCCATCGGATCGTCGTGCGGCAGATCGGTCCCGGGCAGCGGGCCGCCGTGCTCCAGTGGGTCGTTCGCCATCGGTTCTCCTGGGGTCGGCCGGGTCCGGAAGAGGTCAGGCCGTCGCGGGTGCGGGGGCGAGGCGGTTCAGGACGTCCAGGGCGAGGTTGCGGGCGAGGGGCACCTTGTAGGCGTTGTCGCGCAACGGCTCGGCGCGGTCCAGTTCCAGGGCCACGGCGCCCTCGAAGGCCTCGGGGGTCGCCGCCGCGCCCAGCAGCGCCGTCTCCGCGTGGTGGGCTCGCCAGGGCCGGTGGGCGAGGCCGCCGAAGGCGAGCCCCACCTGGTCCACGACGCCGTCCGCGACCCGCAGGACGACGGCCACGGAGGCCAGGGCGAAGGCGTACGAGGCACGGTCGCGGGCCTTGCGGTAGGCGGAGGGCACACCGGCCCGGGCGGCCGGCAGCAGGACGCCGGTGATCAGCTCACCCGGGCGGATCTCGGTGTCCCGCTCCGGACGGGCCCCGGGCAGCCGGTGGAAGTCGGCCACCGGGATGCTGCGCTTGCCCTCGGCGCCGTACAGCTCGACCCGGGCGTCGAGGGCCGCCAGGGCGACGGCCATGTCGGAGGGGTGGGTGGCGATGCAGTGCGGGGAGTGACCCAGCACGGCGTGGTCGCGGTGCACGCCGTCGCGGGCACCACAGCCGCTGCCCGGCTGCCGCTTGTTGCAGGGTTTGTCGAGGTCCTGGAAGTAGGGGCAGCGGGTGCGCTGGAGCAGGTTGCCGCCGGTCGTGGCGGCGTTGCGGAGCTGTCCGGAGGCGCCCGCGAGGAGCGCCTGGGACAGCACCGGGTAGCGGTCGCGGACCAGCGGGTGGGCGGCGAGATCGCTGTTGCGGACGGTGGCGCCTACGCGCAGCGCGCCGTCCGGCAGTTCCTCGACCGAGTCCAGCGGCAGCCGGCCGACGTCGATGAGGACGCCAGGGGTCTCCACGCCGAGTTTCATGAGGTCGACGAGGTTGGTGCCGCCGGCGAGGTAGTGGGCGCCAGGGTGGGCCGCGTAGGCCTCGACGGCCTCCTCGACGCCGGTGGGCCTGAGGTATCCGAAGCCTTTCACCCGATCACGTCCTCCACCGCCTCGACGATGCGCGGATAGGCGCCGCACCGGCACAGGTTGCCGCTGAGCCGCTCGCGGATCTCGGTCCCGTCCAGCGGCACGGGCCGGCCGGAGGGCTCCGCCGGGTCGGTGACGTGGGACGGGTGACCGGCAGCGGCCTCGGCGATCATGCCCACGGCGGAGCAGATCTGCCCGGGTGTGCAGTAGCCGCACTGGAAGGCGTCGCGTTCCAGGAAGGCCCGCTGGAGGGGGTGCGGTTCCTCGCCGTCGCCGCCGAGGCCCTCGATGGTGGTGACCTCGCTGCCGTCGAGGGTGACGGCGAGCAGCAGACAGCCGTTGACGCGGCGCCCGTCCACCAGGACGGTGCAGGCGCCGCACTGGCCGTGGTCGCAGCCCTTCTTGGACCCGGTGAGGCCCAGGTCCTCGCGGAGCAGGTCCAGCAGGACCCGCCGGTGGTCGACGAGCAGGGTATGGGGTTTGCCGTTGACCCGGAGGGTGATCTCCGAGTGCGGGTCGAGCGGTTTTTCGCTGGTCATGGCAGGGAGGGTCTTCCGGACGGGTCGTGGTATCCGTGCGCACCGCGTATCCAGGCTGCGACGCCTCACACGTCCCGTCCACTCCAGGGCACCCCGCGGCCCCCGTCGCCGGGCCGGTCGGCCGGTCCGGCGACGGGGGCGGGAAGGGCTCGGTCATCGTCCAGCAGCGACGCGGCGGACTCGACCTCGTCCCTCGGCCCGATCTCCGTCTCCAGCGCCCGCCACATCGCCGCCGCGTCCAGGTCGGCGCCGTGCTCGGTGACGAGGTTCAGCTGCTCGCTCCACAGCCGGTAGACCGCCGTGACCGTACGGGACGCCTTCGCCAGCCGCGGCTTCGCCGCCAGCCAGTCCTTGTCCGTGGCCCGCTTCGCCACGCTGATCAGCTTCACCTGCATCAGCAGCGCGAACAGCTCCAGCGCGTCATCGATCGCGGACGCCTCCAGATGCCGGACCACCGACGCCAGCGGCGCGGTGCGCTTTGGCTCCGGGGTGCGCTCCAGGTTCGGCGCCTTCGACCCCAGCCCCGTACGGGCCAGCGCCGCCAGCCGGTTCGGCGGGACCTTGTCGACCTTCACCCGACCCAGGTGGAAGGAGGAGATCTCATCGACCCGTTCCAGGGCCTTCGCCATGCCCGTGCCCGTCGTCCGCGTCGGAGGCCGGCGCAGCCGCTCCAGCTCCGAAATCCGACGGCCTTCCGGAACGTCCAGCAACGCCACCAGGTCGCCGGGCAAGGAGGCATCCGCGCGGCGCGCGGCCCCCGCCACCGTGGCGTACAGCCGCTTCTCCGCCGTCCCGCGCACCTCCGCCACCTGTCGGGCCAGCACCGAAACGCCGGGCAGCAGTACCCGGTTGCGGCGCAGCCAGCCCACCGCCTGGTTGAACAGCGCCACCGGCCCCTCGGCGTGCGTCCACGCCCTACCGTGCAGGAACGCGCGGAACTTCCGCCCCCACTCGTGGTCCTCGAACTGGTGGTAGCCGTAGGCGTCCCGGATCTCCCACGCGTGCTCGTACGCCGTCATCTGCCGCTCGGTATACCGCTTCACACACGGGGCGTCCTCCACGCCCAGGTGCTCCGCCAGGTACTCGACCACCGACCACGGCACGTCCAGCGGGTCCTCCAGGAACAGCCCGAGACAGCGGACGGTGCACATCTGGAGCGCGAAGCCGAGACGGTTGTGATCCCCTCGCCGCTTCCCGATCAGCTTCCGATCGACATCGTCGAGGTAGAAGAACCGCTCCAGCTCCGGGCGGGTCGGCTCCTCCACGAACCGCCCGTACGCCTCGCCCTGCTCATCAGTCAGAAATTCCACCGGCACGCGGCGGAAGGTAGCCCCGGAGCCGCATCCCCCAAGCGATCTTTCAACACTGCCACCAACCCGGCATCCGGTTGGCTCTTCCCCGGCCACCGGGCGGGTCAGCCGTTCCGTCCCGACCACCTGTCCGCGCTCCTGAACGAGGTCGGGGTCCCGGCCGCCGCCGCCCGCGGTGCCGCCATCCGCCAGCAACTCCTCGAACTGCCCGCCCCCGTCGTCGCGGACGCCCTCGGCTACCACGACAAGACCACCACCCGACTCCTCAAGGACACCGGCGGGACATGGAGCCGTTACGCCCGAGGCGACCACTCACGGTGACACTGCACACGCCCAGACCTGCGCCCGTGGGCAAGTGAACGGCAGGCCCGCGCATTCACCTGCTAGAGTGCCCGTCAGCAGTGAGCCTTCCTGGCGCGGATACAGCATACGCCGGGGAGGCTTTTTTCATGCCCCAGGTCCCGCTCATCCGGGGCCCAGCGCTGATCATACGGATGTCCTCCCGAGACCTGGCGCTGCCGATCCGCGTATGCGGCGCTCGCCGGTTGACCACCTCTGCAAAGGAGTCTCGTGCCAGACGTATCCATTCGCCTCGCAGGCATTGCCGACCGCCCCATAGTGGAGCGGCTGTGGCTGATGTTCCGCCATGACATGTCGGAGTTCGACGGTCTGCTGCCCAACGCGGACGGAACCTTCCGCAGCGACCGGCTCCACATGGCCTTCTCTGAGCCCGACTGGGCGCCATACCTCCTCACAAGTGGTGACAGCCCTGCTGGGTTCGCTTTCGTCCGCAGTTTGAGCGCCCCGACGCGCGTGCTGAACAGCTTTTTCGTGGTGCGCGGCGCACGGCGGACAGGGATCGGGCTGCACGCTGTTCAGGAGATCGCGGCCAGGCACCCAGGCTCGTGGGAAGTCGCGTTTCAGGATGCCAACATCTCCGCTGTGCACTTCTGGCGTCGCGTCGCCACGGAGATCGCCGACGACGCATGGACAGAGGAACATAGATCGATACCAGGTCGGCCCGACTTGCCTCCTGACGTCTGGATCGCGTTCAACACCCCCTCGCTGACTCACGACTGAGCAACAAAGCAGGGAAGCCGCCGAGCACACTCGGCGGCACGGCCCACGCCGGCCTGGGCAAGACATTGGGCCCACCGAGCCTTTTGCGGCTACACACCGTCGGCATCGCCCTTGCTTCCCCCGAGAGCTGGCGACAGTTGAATACGCGAGCCCACCAGTACCGAGGCCGGAGTCAGGGCTGCTCGGCCCAGCCGTCCTCACCCCTCAGGCCAAGCCACAAGTTCCGTTCTTCTTGGTCGAAGGCCCCGTCCACCAGAGCTTTCACCGCGCTGTCAGCCCAACTGCCGCGTCACTCCGGCACGTTGGAAAAGGCTCACTTGCACCACACTTGTTGCACGCGATACCGTCAGCAACATAAGGCATCTGAGCTGCACTTCTTGAGAGTTGACGAGTCTCGCAGAGCCGACTCTCCCCTACGGAAGCAGGGCGGCGTAGGTGATGGTGGCGCCGTCGATCTCGACCGGTTCCAGGATGGCGCGCGGGGCGATGATGCCGGTGCGGCCGACGTTCCACTCCACCTCGAGCAGCCGGGTGATCTTCTCGACGGCCGGCAGCTTGTAGGCGATCGCCCAGCGCGGGGCGCGCGAACCCGATCCTGCCGTCTGCTGGTCGGCGGCCAGGTCGGCCTTGATGACGATCCCGTCGATCCCGAACGGCAGCTCGGCCCGCAGGGTGGCGATCTCCTGCACGCGGGCCAGAACCTGCTCGACGGTGTCGGCGGTGGTGCCGGGCACCGCGGTGGTGGCGGTGGTGTTGATCCCGTACGCGGCGGCCTGAACCATGAGGTCGCTGTGCGCGAGTTCGCCCAGCCGCGCGGCGAGCGCCGTCTCGGTATTGGACAGGGGCAGCAGGCCGTAGCCGAAGAACGTCATCGGCACGGTGTAGGCACGCTCCCTGGCGCGCAGGGTGCCCGCGGCGGCGCCTCGCGGGTTGGCGAACGGCCGCCCGCCGTGCGCGGTGCGCACCTCGTTGGCGTGCTCGAACTGAGCGGTCGTCATCAGGACTTCGCCCCGGACTTCCACGGTGACCGGCTCGGCGAGTTCGTCCGGCAGGCCCTCGATGGTGCCAATCGCGTGCGAGACATCCTCCCCGGCCGTCACCTCCCCGCGTGTGATCAGCTGTCTCAGGCGGCCGCCGGCGTAACGGGCGGCGACCGCGAGCCCGTCCAGCTTCGACTCGACGCTGAACCGCTCGACCTCGTGGCCGATGCGCCGGGCCAGGGAGGCGGTCCAGGCGGTGAACTCCTCCGGCGAGAACACGTTGTCCAGGCTCAGCATCGCCACCGTGTGCGGGACATCGCCCTCCACGGCGCCGTCGGCGACCTTTCCCGTCGGAGAGCCGGGCAGCACCTGATCAGGATGTTCGGCCTCCCACGCGGCGATACCTCGTACCAGCCGGTCGTAGGCGTCATCGTCCAAGGCCGACGTCCCACCCGCGTAGTAGGCGGCCGACGCCTTCACCGCGTCCTCGACCGCCTGCGCGTAAGCGGCGGCATCCGCGATCACAGCTGCAGGTGTTGTCATGCCCGTCATCCTGCCTGCCACCACTGACATTGCCCGATGCCGCCCGTGAGCGGCCGAAGCGGTGCTGTGGGTTTCGGTGAGCCGTGTCCCGGGGCGGTTCGGTGACCTGCGTTTTCACGGCTCAATTCCGCGCTCGTGTCGGTGAAGCAGTCCCGTCTTCGTGTCGTTTTCTCACTGGATGAGGAAGTCACCGGCCGCCACCCGCTGGCGGCGGTGCTACTCGGCGGGCTCCGGTCCGCAGCGCAGGAGCCGCCCGCCGAGTAGCACCACGCAGGCCCCGACGGTCAGCAGCCCGCCGGCGAGGAAGGTGCCTCGTACGTCGGCGAGCGGCAGGATCAGTCCCCCGAGCGCGGCGCCCGCCGCGATACCGGCGTTGTATGAACCGCAGTTCGCCGCGAGGGCGATGTCCGTGCGGCCCGGTGCGCAGTGCAGCATCGCGTTCTGGCTCGTCATGAACACTGGCCCGAGCGCACTACCCATCAGCACGGGGAACAGCACTGCCGCCACTGGATGGGTGCCGGCCGCGTACAGACCGAGCAGGCCCACCGCCTGCGTGGCAACGGCAGTGGCCAGCGCGGCCTGCGGGAAGCGCTCCAGAAACACCCTGGTGATGCTCACCCCGGCCAGACACGCAACGCCGAAAGCCACGAACAGGGCGCTGACCGTGCTCGGGGAGAACCCGCTCACGTCGCCCAGGAGCTTCACGATGCAGGTGTATCGCGTGAAGGCCCCAGTGGCGGACAGGGTCCCGGCTGCCAGCACCGTCCCGAACCGGCGGGGGTCTGGTCTGGTTCCGTAGGCGGCGCGTTCTTCCTCCGGACGTGAGGTCGGCAGCAGAGCGGCGATCGTCACGAGAGATATGAGTCCCAGACCCGCCAGCATGGCGACGGGCACCTGCCAGTCACTCTGCTGGCCCAGCCAGGTCCCGGCGGGAACACCGAGCACGAGGGCGAGCGAACCGGCGACGGACAGCGCCCCGACCACACGACCGCGAACCTCGGGCGCGAACGGGCCCACCGCGACCGGCCCCATCACGGCCCAGAACAGTGCCTGGGCGAGTGCCGTCAGCAGCCGCGCCACGAGGAGCATCCAGTAGGAGGTTGCCAGGGCCACGACCAGACTGGACACGACCAGCGAGGCCAGCAGTCGCACCGCGGCAGGCGGAGGATCACCGGCAGCCGGACAGGAATCCTGTGAGGCTGTGACGATGTGCTGGTGGCTTACCGTGCGGGCTCGTACGTGGGCTGCTGGATCAAATCGTGCAAGGCCACGATGACCTCTCGGCCCATCGGGGTGGTGAAGTTGCGCACCAGGTCGGTGGCGAAGCTGACGACGCTGGTGATGCGGCCTCCGGCCGCCTCGATCTGGCGGAAGGCGGCCTGCTCGGTGCGCGGCGACAGTCCACCGCAGGCGTCGAGGAGCACGGAGACCTCAAAGCCTGCCGCGATGGCGTCGAGTGCCGTGTGCAGTACGACGATCTCGCTGGTCACGCCGCAGATGGCAAGGTTCTTTCGTCGCTGCGCGGTGATGGCCTGACGGGTGGCCGCATCGTCCCAGGCGCACGGTCCGCTGCGGACGAAGACGGGCTCTGTGGGGAGGGAAGCCTCCTTGATGACCGCGGTGCCGCCGGGGCGTGGCGCCGCGGAGACGGTGACCGGGGTGTCCAGGAGTTGGGCCAGGTGGGTCAGGAAGCCGATGGATTGCCTGATCGTGGCGGGCGGAGTCGTGCCGCTGAGCTCGATGATGCCTTCCTGGAGGTCAGCGAAGTGCAGTTGGACAGTGGCAGGGTCAAGCATGACGAGCCCCTTCGGTCACTAGCAGAATCATTCAATATCTGAATGGTTCGCCTAATGTAGCATTGTCTTTGTGGCTCAGAGCAAGGTGAACTCCAGCGTTGTTTTCCGTCTCGGCGTACTCGGGGCGATGGCGGCCGATCTCTTCGCGGCCCGTATCGAGCCCCTCGGGCTCAAGCCGAAGCACGTCGGCTTGCTGGTGGTGCTGGACACCCGGAGGGCCTCGTCGCAGCTCGAGATCGCCGGGGTGATGGGAGTGGCGCCGAGTTTGGTCGTGGCGTTGGCCGACCACCTCGAGAAGCTGGATGCGATTCTGCGGGTCAGGGATTTGGCCGACCGCCGGCGGCAGGTGCTGACGCTCACCGAGCACGGCCGGGAACTACTCATGGCCTGCGGAGAGCTGGCACACTCCGCCGACGCCGAATTGACTGCGGGACTGACCGCCAGGGAAACCGCACACCTCACCGGTCTGCTTGACCGGCTGGCCGCTCGCCAGGGCCTGCCGACGGAGGCCACCGAGCACCAATGATCTCCGTGTGATGGGCCGCCGCGGACGCTCGTTCCCGCAGTTGAGCGCGAACGATGCCGACCCGCGACATCACCCGGCGAAGGTCAGTAACGGCCTCGTTCAGGTTATGCGGTCGAGGACGAGACGGTGTCGCCGGAGACGATCGGCACGGCCCTCGGGTCGAGCCCGGCCAATGCCCGCTCCCGTGTGACCGCTTACCTTCTCCGCGGCTGACCGCACACCACTGCGGTCGGGCCCCTACCGCGGTCAGACACCCCCTTCTCCCGCCGCGTGTCGGCTTGTCGCTCCGGTTTGTTTCGATGCTCGGCGATCTATGTGACAAGGGTCGTCGGTGCGTCGTCACTCTGTGGGTGACGCACCGAGGTTGCGACGCATTGTGGTCCTCATCGCGCGGAGCATGTCCCAATCTGTGCTTGATCCTGGGCCGCAGTGGCCATCGTCTTCCCTGGCTCGGGTGCTCCTCGCTCAAGGCGTTCACCTGGCCATAGACCTTGTTCAGGGCTTGATTGACCACGCTCGCACGTGCGAGTACCTCGTCAGGGGCGATCATCTGTGCTGCGGAGTAACGATCACGATGAGCTCTCTTGGCTTCATCGAGTGCATCCCTGTCGGTTTCCTCGACACCACCTTCCCGCATGACATGCAGATGGTGGTCGAGCCCTGGGGTGAACTGGCGTGCATCGCGGTTGAGTTCCACATAGCAGGTGCGTCGGAGGAGCAGGTTCTCGCGGATCGCTTCTTGGCCGCGGACCAGCTCGAGCTCGCGACGTTTTGCCCGTTCGGCGGCTCGTGGGTAAGAAGCGATCCCCCCAGTGTTCCAGCCACGCCGGCCACAGCGGTGATCACTGCGCCGAGATCCACAGAGCCCCCTTGAAGCCGCTTGGGATCCCATCACCGCTGTTCGTTGCCGCGTTGTCAAGCGTCCGTGACGACACGTTCCGTGGCGTGATGGGGGTGTTTCACGGCCTGGTCGGCCGCCCCCGCATGCGCGGCCTCCGCGACTGGAACATGTGCGTGTGGCACCCTTCGGAGTTTCACAACGGCCCGGCGCGCGTCCTGTGGCAGTGGAAGGTCAACCAGCTGCTAAGCGAAGCCGGCATCGAGTAGGGACTGACGGCCGAAGGCGAGGGACTGGGGCCACCTCTAGGGCCCAATCTGCAAAGGGTTCTTCGCGAAGAACCCTTTGCGAAGAGTCCTTTGCGGTCTAGAGTGCCCGACATGACTGACATGGGCGCGGGACCGGATGGCCCGCACGTCGACGCGGACGCGGTTGTTCTGGATGCCAAAGGGCTGCGCGCCCTGGCGCACCCGGTGCGTGTGCAGTTGGTCGGGCTGCTGCGGAAGTACGGCCCGTCCACGGCCACCCGCCTCGCGGAACGGCTGGGCGTCAACTCCGGCACGGCCAGCTACCACCTGCGCCAACTCGGCGCTGCCGGCTTCGTGGAGGAGGACGCGGAACGCGGCAACGCACGGGAGCGCTGGTGGCGTTCGGTGCATCGGATGACGGAGTTCAACGACCGGGACCTGGCTGATCGAGAGCCCGAGGCCGCGCTGGCCTACCTGCAGTCCGTCGCCGCCGCCTACACCCTGCGCACTCAGCGGATGCTGAACGAGCTGCAGACGATGCCCCGTGCCTGGCGGGACACCTTCGACATGAGTGACTGGGCCCTGCGGCTCACGCCCGAAGAGGCCCTCGCGTTGCGTCAGGAGTTGAGGGCCGTCATCGCCCGGTACCGCAGTGATACGCCGGAGGAGGCGGCGAGTGCCCCCGAGGGGGCCGAGCGGGTCGCCGTGGTTACGCACCTCCTGCCCGAGCTGGATGCGCCCTCCCCGTCAGCCATTCCTTCCGGTCCTCAGGAAGCGACAGGAACGGAGACGTCGTGACGGAGAAGGTCCCGGACGCTGACGGCATACCTGGTAAGCGATCCTTACGTCCGCTGGGCGGGGTGCTGGCGGCCATGGCCGTGTCGCTGACCGGCACGCGGATCTCGGCCGTGGCACTGCCCTGGTTCGTTCTCGTCACGACGGGCAGCGCCACCCAGACCGGCCTGGTTGCCTTCTGCGAGATGGCTCCCTACGTGGTGGTCAAGGCGTTCACCGGGCCGCTGGTGGACCGGATCGGCCCGCGGTCCGTGTCCTGGACCACGGACCTGGCCAGCGCAACCGCCGCCGCTGCGGTTCCCCTGTTCCACGCCCTGCACCTCCTGCCCTTCCCCCTCCTGCTGGCCTTGGTCGCGATGATCGGCGCCGTCCGCGGCCCCGGCGACCTGGCCAAGGAGGTCATGGTCCCGGAAGCCGCTGAGCTTGGCGGGGTACCACTGGAACGGGCAACCGGGCTATCCGGCGTGATCGAGCGGCTCGCCGGCACCGTTGGCCCGGCGGCCGGCGGCTCCCTGGTGGCGCTGTTGGGCCCCCTGACGGGGCTCGTCGTCAACGCAGGCTGCTTTGCTCTCGGATCGCTGGTCATCGCACTGGCGCTGCCTCGCGGCATGGGGCACGCAGTAGAAGAAGCCTCATCGCAAGCCGGGGAGACGGGGCCGGGCTACTGGCGGCGGTTCGGCGAGGGCTTCACCTTCCTGCGCGGCGAGCCGTTGCTGCTCACCGTCATCGTCATGGTGGGGATCACCAACCTGCTGGACGCAGCGTTCGCCACGGTACTCATGCCCGTCTGGGCCAGAGTGTCCGGCAACGGGCCGACTGCGATCGGCCTGACGGGCAGCGTGATGGGAGCCGCGGCGGTCGGTGGCAGCCTGATCGCTGCGGTGGCCGCACACAGGCTGCGGCGCCGGATGGTGTTCTTCACGGGGTTCCTGTTGGCCGGGGCACCGAGATTCCTGATCCTCGCCTCGGATGCCCCGTTGTGGGCGGTGCTGGCCGTCTTCGCCATCAGTGGATTCGGATCGGGCTTCCTCAACCCGGTGCTGGGGGCCGTCCTCTTCGAACGGGTGCCGCGCCGGATGCTGGGCCGGGTCAACGCGCTCGGTGACTCGTTGGCCTGGGCCGGTATCCCTCTCGGTGGACTGATCGCCGGCTCCGCGGTGGCCTCTGTCGGACTTGTGCCGGTGCTGCTCGCCTGCGGGAGTGCGTACTTCCTCACCACGAACCTGACTGGACTGCGGCCGGAATGGCGCGAGATGGACCGTCCGGGTGGGCGAGGCGTCCTGAAGCGGCACGCTGAGGAAGACGCTTCACAGAACAGCGCGCAGGTCTCACCATGACGGCTCATGGGAGGGAGAAGAACCGTCTGGCCGTCCACTCCCTCCGCTCCTTCAGTCCTGGGCTGCCGGCTGCTGGTCTCCAAGAGCTCGGGGGCTGACCGCGGCGGCACCCACGGTGCGTTCCTGGCGGAGCTGATGACCGATCCCGACAACCAGGCTCGTGCCACCCTGTTGCTCATCGCGGTCATCGCCGGTTGCGACAGCGCGGAGAACCGGGCCGTGGTGCGGGCGGTGCTGCCCGCTCCGCGCCATCTGCATGACGATCCGCTGCCGTCGATCCGGTGGGCGGCAGCGGGGCTGCAGAAGCACTGCGCACCGCGGCCGGGGGGAGGAGTAAGCGAGCCGGTTCAGTCCCGTCGTGCGGCGTGGGGCGCGGACGGAAGAAGACCTGGTCCGCGCGAAAGCCCGGCCCCGGGCAAGGTCGTCAGCCCGCGTGACGTCTGCCCCGACACCGGGTTCGCTCCGCTGTCATACGGTCAGGCCCGTGCCCTGCTTGACGAGCACACGGCCGTGTGCGGGCCCGGGACGGGCCGGGATCTGCACGAGTACCGGCACTCCTCCCTGACCCATCTCGGCGAGCAGGCCGCGTCTCTGTTGATGCTGATGGCGAAGTCCCGGCACAAGAAGCCGGAGAACGTCCGCCGCTACTTCAAGCCGTCCCCGGAGGCCATCGCCGAGCTCACCAGCCCCTTGCCCCAGGCGACAGTCGACGATGAGACACATTCCTGCGCTGCGTGGGAGGGGGACGCCCCGCCGTCAGTTCATCTCTGGCCCGAACCGCTCCTTGTATGCCGACGGAGTGATGCCGGTCGCGCGGCGCATCAGCGTGCGCAAATTGGCAGCGGTGCCAAGCCCGCTGCGCCGCGCGACCACCTCAAAGCGGTACTCACCTCGCTCGATCAACCGGCATGCCAAGGCGAGTCGTTCCCCCGTGAGCCACGTCAACGGTGTCGTTCCCAGCTGTGCCCGGAAGCGGCGATGCAGCGTCGCCGCACTGACCGCCGCACGTGCCGCAAGGTCAGAGACCGTGAGCGGTGAGTCCAATCGCTCTTGGGCCCAGGCCAAGACAGGCGCCAGGGACTCGTCCGGCAGGTCGGGCATGGGGCGCTCCACAAACTGCCGCTGCCCGCCGTCCCGGTGCGCGGCGAAGACCAGCCGCCGGCTCACAGAATTGGCGACCTCCGCGCCGTAGTCGCGGCGCAGCACATGCAGCCCAAGATCGAGTGCAGCTGCGCTCCCCGCAGCGGTGAGGATGTCGCCGTCGTCCACGAACAGCACGTCTGATTCGAGGTGGACAGAGGGGAAGCGGGCCCGGAAGGAATCCGCCCACTGCCAGTGCGCGGTGGCCCGTCGGCCGTCGAGGACTCCGGCCTCGGCCAGTGTGAAGGCGCCGCTGCAGAAGCCGATCAGGCGCGTACCGCGTGCGTGCGCCCGTCGCACGGCATCGAGCACGGCGGGGCGGCGGGGCACCTCGATGTCCGGGCGGTTGGGGACGATCAAGGTGTCCGCTGCGTCGGCCGCTTGCAAATCGGCGACTCCCGTGAGCGTGAAGAACCCGTCTCGCATCAGGGTGCGGGGCTCGGGGGAGCAGAGCCTGAAGTCGTAGAGATCACGACCGATCTCCGGTCTGCGTAGACCGAAGACCTCGGTTGCGCAGCCAAGCTCGAAGGGGTTCGAGTTTTCGTCCACGATCACGACGACCCGGTGTAAGCCCACCGCCTGAACTGCGTGCGAGGATTCTTTCGCCATATGCAATTCCTAGCACTCACACCGCCCGTGCGGAACGGCTCAGGATGAGCCCATGAGTAACGAACCCATCCTGCTCAGCAAGGCTCTGGCCTCCTTCGATGCCCTGTGGAGCCCCCGCATCGTCACGCGCGTCAACGACTATGACGTCCGCATCGCCAAGGTCGAGGGGGAACACGTCTGGCACGTCCACGACGACACCGACGAGTTCTTCCTGGTGCTCGATGGAGAGCTGCACATCTCTTTGCGCGAGCCCGATGGCGAGCGCACGGTCCTGCTCCCGCAGGGGGCGGTCTTCACGGTCCCCCGAGGCACGGAACACAAGCCGTACGCTCCCTCCGGCGCCGCAATCCTTATGTTGGAGCCCACCGGGACACTGACCGTAGGCGATCGCCAAGACGAGATCCCGGGCCACGTGGACTCAACGACCGGACATGCACTCAACGCCTGAGCCGACAGGCTTCGGGCATGCCCCATCCAATGGCATCAGCCCGTCACTGGGCAGTTCCGTGCACCGACTGCCCGGCCAAAGCGGCGCGGGACTCAATCCTCGGCGGTGTCCGCATCGCGCAGGGGCCGCATTCCGCCGGGCAGGTCGGGGAGCTGGAAGGAGTACCGGCCGAGCATGTTGATGCGGAGCCGGACGAACGGGGGGAGGCGGGCCACGTCCTCGTCGCCGACATCGAATCCGTCCGCGCGCAGCTGATTCACCGCAGCGTCCATGTACCACGTGTTGAACAGCACGAGGCGTTGAGGACCAGGCCCAGGACGCCGATCTGGTTTACGCGGGCACGGCGCCGGAGTGGATCGAGACGATCAACTCGGGGCGCTTGCCGCCGTCGCGGTCATAGAGGACGTCCAGCGCGTACAGCGAGTCTCGTGGGGTGCCAGCCTCCACCTTCCCGCCCAAAACCGCCGCTTGGTCGTTGTCATGTTGAGAGGTGGCGCCGCCCCGGCGCCCGAAGTACTTCAAGTTCGGCCGGGCGTACACCGACGGCACCGGGACGACCTGCGGCTCCTCAAGCAGCGTCACACGCCTTCAGCCGACACCAGGACCGACCCCCAAGCCCCGAACGACGCGGACGATGGATGGGGTGACTACTTCTGCAACGCCTGGTGCGCGTACGCGCAGGAGCACGGGGCTTCCCCCGATGCCGCCGCCCTCGCCACGTACGTCTACGAGCGGAACCGGATCACCGGCGGCAACGGCCAGCCCATCACCGGCGCAGAGCTGGAGTACTTCGCCTCCACCTTCCAGCAGCGCGAGTTCGACGAGAGCAAGCCGCCCGCCGACGAGGAAGCCACCGAGCCCGCCGCACAGGTGCCCTCTGACGAGCCCCTCCCGCACGAGGAGGAGCGTGAGGAGGCTCCGGCCGCCGCGGGCGCGCACCCAGCCAAGGAGACGCGCAGTCCCGGGGTGAGCGCCGCCATCGAGGACCAGCCGGGTGAGGACGACGCGACGGGGGAGCCCGCCGCGCTCACCACCGTCGACCGCTGCTACCTCGCCTGGATCGAGTACCAGAGCGAGCACGGCGAGGAACCCAAGGCCGAGCGGCTCTCGACCTACCTCGCAAGCGAGAAGGGTATGACCGGCCGCGGCGGAAAGCCGGTCAGCCCGTCCACCCTGCGTCGTTACCTCTTGCCGTTCCGTGTCTACAACTTCTGGGCGGAACAGCGGGTGCGCAACGAAACCCCGTCGCTCGACGCCATTGCGCAGGAGTGCGCATCCCACGGGATCACCGCGCAGCACAACACGCCCCTGACCGCCGACTACATTGCCGAGCAGGCCGTCGACTTCGAGCGGCGCTGGCAGGCACTGACCCGCCACCACGTGCAGCAACAGCAGTGAGGAGCCGCGCCCTGCCCGTCACTGCGCACCCGCGATCCACTCAGCGCCAACAGCTGCGCAAACCGCGCGTCAACCCGGGATTGCGCAGCCAGTGCGCACACCGGCCACGCAGCGGCAGCATGCTGCCCGGCGGCTTACTCGGCCTGCCCGGAGTGTGCCGCGTCCTTGACCGGTGTGCTCCTCTGCTCGGCGGGGTTGGGGGCGGTGTAGAAGACGGAGGCGCCTTGCTTGGTCCGCTTGGCCTGGTTCTTGGCCACGAGTCCTTCGAGGGTGGTGCGCACGACGGTGGTCTTGATGCCGCGCTCGGGATGGGCCTTGTCGAGTGCGGTGGCGACTTCGGCCGCGGAGCGTGGCTCGCTCTGCTCGGTGAGGTGACCACGGACGAGTTCGACCAGCGTGGGCTGGGCCGCCTTCGCGGCTGCGGCCTTGTCCGTGGGCTTCTTGGCCGCCGACTTCTTGCTGGTCGTGACGCCCTGCGTGTCGGCCGCCTTCTTCACTCGCGTCCGCTTGCGGACTCCGGACTCGGCAGAGGCCTTCTTGCGCGGAGCAGGTGCCGCGGCGCCGTCCGGACTGGCTGCAGGCTGAACGGGCGCCGGCGCAAAGCCAAGGACCTGTTGCACCTGGATCAGCACGGAGTGGTCATGCTGCAGCGCGGTCAGCTGCTCCTGCAGCGCGGTGATCTCCGCACTGATCCGTTCCTGCTCCTTGGCATTGCGTTCGAGGTCGCTGGTCACCTGTGCGGCGTACTGCGATGCCAGTTCAGTGCCAACAGTCGTGGTTTCGGACATGGGCCGACCTTTCTCTCGGTTTCCTGACCGGGCGTGCAGAACCTGTGACGCACGCGCCCGAGCGCCTGTGTTCTCGGGCTGGGATTCGAGCGGCAGTGGAGATGACTGCTGCGCGTGGCCCGGCGTAGAGATAGTACGGATAGGTGGAGTCTGTTGTTCCTCTTGAGTGAGGTCTCTTTCTCAACCTGGGCGTTCACGATCACAATGAGTGACGCTGATGGCGCCTGCGGCGGGATGACTTGGAGCTGGTTGGTGGGGGAGTTGCCACAGGACTTCGTCGGTGTCTTGGGTGTGCTGCCAGGCGGTCAGGGTGCGGCTGCCCGTCAGTCGGTCCAGCAGTTCCGCGGTCTGGGGAGGGGAGTGTCCGCACAGGCGGGCGGGGACGTCCATGTCGGTGCTGTGGTGGACCTGGGTGAGGGTGTGTGCGTCGAGCGCGAGCGCGGTCAGCCGCAGAGCATGCGGTGCGGTGGGCGGCACGAGCAGTTGGGCGGGGCGCAGTGCCCAGTGCGCGGCACGACGGCGTGCGCAGCGACCGGGAGCCTAATCCAGGACCGCCGCATCGAGCAGCCGCACCCTCAAATGGGCCGGTCTGAGAGGGTGGTACGTGACTTGATGTCCGTCTCGGGCTTTCGGGAGGAGTGTGCGGACCGGCCGTGACGTCGCCTGGCGGTTCCGGCCGCGGCTGGGTGAACAAGCCCTGCTCGGTCTCGACCAGGATCCCGCGCTCGGCGAGCCGCTTGAGTTTCAGGCGGGTGTTGTTGATGTTGTCGGGTGCGATCTCCAGGTCCATCGCCTCGCACACCTGCCGCGCTCGTAGCGGCATGTCGGCTGCGGCGAACCCCGTCATGATCTGCTGGTAGGCCGGATGGTCCGGCAGCTTCGGCGCCGGCGGCCCGGGCGGCTGCGGATCGGGCAGCGCCAGCAGTGTCTTGCGGGTGATTGGGACCTCCTCGGCGGCCCGGCCGAGTTCGTCCAGCCGTGCGGTCAGCTGCGCGATCTGCTCCCTCGTCGCCTCGGCCTGCACGGCGAGCTCCCCTTTCCTGCTCTTCCAGCCGCGCCAGTACCGCCCCGAGAGTCAGCTCCCCGCCGGTCATGTGCTGCGCCGGGCCGCAGCGGTGGCCCCGGTCAGCCGGCGCAGTATCACCGCGGTCATCGCCCAGTACACCCGCGACTCGGAACTGCGCGGCAGGTGCTCGTAGTCGCGCACCAGCCTGCGGTGCAGCATCAAGATCCCGTAGGCGCGCTCCACGATCCACCGCTTGGGGATGGGCACGAACCCGGTCTGCGCCGGGTTGCGCTCGACGATCTCCACCTCGATGCCCACCTTCTGGCCGTGCGCGACGACGGTGTTCTTGAAACCCTGGTCGACCAGGGCTTTCTGAACGGTGTCGGTGTCGGCGGCGACCTTGTCCAGCAGCGCGATGCCTGCGGCGTTGTCGTGCACCGACGCGGCGAGCACCACCACCGCGATCACCGGGCCCAGCACGTCAACGGCCAGGCCGCGCTTGCGGCCCGGTACTTTTTTGCCGCATCACACCCCCGTCGACTGTGCAGGCACCCCAGCCGCCGCGTGCACGCTCTGGGTGTCGAGCACCACCAGACTCGGGTCCGCCTTCCGCCGCGCCTTCTCCCGCACCTGTCAGCGCAGCAGGTCGTGGATGATCCGGTCGGTGCCGTCATCGCGCCACTTGGTGAAGTAGTACATCACCGCACCGCGCGGCGGCGGGTCGTGCGGAAGCAGGTCCCACTGGCAGCCGGTGCGGCCCTGGTAGAGGAGCGCGTTGACGATCTCCCGCATCTCGTACCGGCCCTGGTGACCGCTGACCGAGCGGTGTGCGGCCTTCCATGCGGCGATCACCGGCTCGACAAGCGCCGACTGCTCGTCGGACAGGTCGGTCTTGTAGGGCTTGCGCTCGCTCACGGTGCTCAGCCCAGCACGCCCGAGCCCGCCGACCGGCCGGGATACCGTGCTGCCACACGTTCAGGTGACGGCAAATCGCCTATGCACTTACATACCGCCCTCCGAGGAGTCCAATGAGTCGGTGGCGCGAGGGTGACATCGTCACCCCTCTCGACGACCCGGAGCAGGAAGACGACCCCGTCGGCGTCGTGGTGATGGTTACGGCCGACGGGGACGTGCTGGTGGACTTCCCCCTCGGAGGCGGAGGTTCATACCGGTCGGAGGAGCTGAGGGCAGCCGACCGGTCCTCCCTCCTCAAGGAGTGCCCGTGGACCCTCGGTGACACAGTCGCGCCTGACTCGGTATATGGGCACCCCGGCGAGGTCACGGATCCCGACGACCCCGAAGGCTGGACGCCTTGCCCGGCCGACCACACGGTCGGGCAGGTGATTGGGGTCAGCGAGTGGGGATATGCCACGGTTCAGTTCCCATGCGGCCACCACCAGGTTTATGCGCCGGAGTCCCTGTCGCCCCCGGGATACCGCCGGTAGGCCGCGAGGAGGATCTGCCGCCGAAGAAGGTCGAAGCCGGCCCGGCCGTACCCGCCCTGCGGTCGTCCTTGCGGATCGCCCTTACTCTTCCCGCTCGACCCGTGGGCGCCTCCGTCGACGCGGCATCCGTGCCGTTATCCCGCAGCCCGCCGACCAGATCGGCCACCGTCTGCGGCGAGGCCGCGCCGGAGGCCGCCCGCCCGGCTTCGACGGTCAGACCTACAAAGAGCGCAATGCCGTCGAGCGGTGCATTGCTCGGATCGAGCAGTGGCGGGGCCTTGCAATGCGGACGGACAAGCTTGCTGTCGCCTACCAGGCCGCACTGCACCTGGCCGCCATCCTTATTTAAACGGCAGGCCGTGCTCGGTGGGCCTGGACTTGGCCATCTTCTTGATCTCGCGGCGCTCGGGCAGGGTAAAGGTCTTCGGCCGGCCACCCTTGTACTTCAGGTAGAGCGAGGCGAAGCCGTCGGTGTTGAAGTTGTGGATCACGTCGCGGACCCGGTCCGTGCTGGTGAACGACACCTCGGCGATCTTCGCCACCGGCATCCTCTGGGCTGAGAGCAGCACCATCTGGGCCCGCCGCCAGGTCACCACCGAGCCGGTGCCGCGGCGGATGATCCGCAGCAGGCTCCGGCCCTCCTCATCGTCAATCTCGCGCACGCGCACCGGTTCAGCCACCAGGCCAGCATGGCCGATGCGCGCCGCCCACCCCTGCACCCACCGCACGTCACATCCGCCTGGCGCCGCTTACATTCACTTCGGACTCACCCGGTGGGGGCCGAGGTCCTCGATGACCTGCCGCATCTCCTCCTCATCGGCTTCGTAGACCGTCTCGCCCAGGCGGGGGTCACGGGCATGAAGGGTGTGGATGAGCGGTCCGTTCGCCGTGCCGAGCTGGACCAGGGAGGCCGAAGGGCCGTGCACGGCGCGCTCGGTGCCGGGCCGGGCGGTCAGGTCGATGCGGCTGACCACCCCGGGCGTGACCCAGACCGTCGCCTGCTCCAGATGCCCCAAGATCTGAAGGTGAAAGTGGCCGCAGAGGATGAGCTGCACATCGGTCCCGCGGATCACCGCGGCCAACTCGTCGGCATTCTGCAGCCTCAGCGCCCGCTGCACCTCGACCTCCAGCGCAATCGGCGGGTGATGGAAGCCCAAGATCGTTCCACGCGGCGCAGGCGCGGCCAGTACCTCGCGCAACCAGTCAAGCTGGGCACGGCTGATCTGGCCGTACCCCTTGCCCGGCACGAGCGAGTCGAGGGTGACCACGCGCCAGCCGTCGATCGTGCTCGCCGCGGCCCGCTCGCCGTCGGGCCCGTCGCAGACCGCGTCGGGGCGGGTGTGGCCGCAGCCGAGCACCTCGGTGAACGCCGCCCGCTCGTCGTGGTTCCCGGTCGCGTAGAACACCGGTGCGCCCCGCTCCTTCGCGTAGCCGCCAAGGAGTTCACGAGCTCGCGAGTACCCCTCACTGGATCCGTCGTCCGCGACGTCTCCCGTAACGATGACAGCATCAAGGTCGCTCAGGTGGACCAGGTCGGCGAGCAGGCGCCGCAGTGCCGCGGTGCCATCGGCACCGTCGGCGTCCGGGCCTCCTGCACGGTCGAGGTGCGTATCGGACAGATGAAGAATCTTCATCTCGTCAACCTAACGGGGAGTCCGTCGGGAGATCACCCTTCATCCGAGGCAAACGTTGCCTGACACGGCACCAGCTCCAGCGCCGCATCGACCCCCGCACGAGCACGGCAGCACCCAGGACCTGCCGCGCCTGAAGGCCGCGCCAGGGCGTATGCCATGGCGTCGGGCCAGGGTCTGGCCTTGTCCCAGCTCCACTCGTGCAGGGTGGCCCGGTCACCCGGCGGTACGTCGGGGCACCCGCTGGGCCGGCCCGAGCGATCTGACCACCCGCGCCGCCGACTCGCTGTCGAAAGGATGACGGGCGGGATCCACCTCGTCCCAGGTCAGATTGCGGGGGGGACAGCTCCATGATCACCGCGCAGGTCTCTGCGCCCACCGGTACGGATTCAACCCGATGACCGGCCGGTTGCCCGAACCTGTTTGAGCGTGCCACCCCGGCCTCTGGAGGGCGTGCTCGCGGCCGCCGCCCGCTGTGCTGCCCACGCAGGCGTGTACCTCCGGGCGGTGCACGGACTCCGGCTCAACGTGCGCTCGGCGGTGGAGCGCCTCCTCGCGGGCATGCAGCCCGACCTCCGCGACCCTCCTGGGCTGCGGGAACGGGCGAACACCGCGCGGGCGACCTGTCCCGGCAGGTACTGGGTGATCCACCGCACCCGTGGATCGTCCCAGGACCCCGCTGGCGCGACGAACCCCGAACCGCGCCCTGGTGTGCAAGACGAAGCCTTCCGCTTCGGCCTGGATACGCCGTCCGGCCCGTATCCGGGGCTGCCACCGAGCCAGGACCGCTTCCTCGAGAGCCCGGGCCTGCGGTGGACCTGGCGGGCGCCGCGCTGCGGGATCCTTCGTCACCCACCGCTGCACGGTGCGCTGCGACACCCCCAGCCACCAGCGTCGTCACCAGGTTCGCAGCGCGCCGGCCGAGAAGAATTTCCGGATGCCTGTCACATCTTGGTGCGCTGTTCCGTCAGTGCAGTGAAGTCGCCGACCAGGCCGATGCGAAGGAGTGCAGTCATGGCGAATACCTCGATCTCCCGTATGCCGAACCCGTCGGAGTTCGTACCGGAGTTGAACGACATCAGCGCTGCTCTGTTCAAAGCCACGGGCAACCGGTCGGTGCCGCGCACCACGATGAGCCTCGTCCACCTGCGTGCCGGGCAGATCGTGGGCAATACCTACCTGACGGTCCTGAATACGGGCTTCCTGCGCAAGGCCGGGGTGTCCGAGGAGCGCATCACCGCAGTCTCCTCCTGGCAGGACGCCCCCTACTTCAGCGACGCGGAACGTGCCGCCCTCGCCTTGGTGGAGGCCACCCTCCAGCCGGCTCCGCACGGTAAGGAGCGCGTTCCCGACGCACTGTATGCCGAGGTGGCGAAGCATTACGACGAAAAGGCGCTGGCCACCCTCACCATCGCGATCGGCCAGATCAGCTTCTTCATCGCCCTGGCCGTCATCGGCAAGCCGCAGCCGGTCAGCTCTCTCGCCAACGAGCAGTGGGACTGACCTGATCCGTTCGTCACGCACCTGCTGGAACCACCCGCAGCGTTCACAGTCCTGGCCAGGTGGGTGGGTGCCGTTGCAGCGGAAATCGCACCTTGAACTGCACCCACCACGGCCGCATGGGGCTACGCCCAGTCCACGCCCAGCTCGGTGAGCGCTGCCCGTTGGGGCTCGGTGAGCTTGTCGCGGCGGCTGCGGAGGTTGCTGTACCAGATCCCCAGCCGGTGCCCGTGGTTGTGGCCCTCCACGGCGATCTCTTCTGTGTGGGTTCTTGGCACACGGTGGTGGCCTTCGCGGGCAATGTACTGGGCGAGGGCCGCCAGGCCGCGATGGAAGGCTGCCGACGGCCTTCCGGCTGCGTTCGCGGCGCCCTTCGACGAGGCTGGGGTGGGCCGCTCGGCGGGTGTCATGCCCAGCGCGGGCAGTCGCCGCTGCTGCTCCTCGGACAGCTCCGACCAGGCATTGGCCTGCCTCTGGATCCATCGTCCGAGGTCGTCGCCGTCCATCAGCACGCCGGGGGCGATGTCGGGCAGGTGGCCGTGGGGTTCGTCGGCGGCGAGGTCGGCGAGGATGCGGTAGTGGCGCTGCCAGTCCAGCGGCCAGAGGCAGTTCCAGTCCTCATCGATCGCGGCCAGCTGCTGCGCGCGCGTGGCGGCCCACTCCGGGTCTTTCCCAAGGCCGTCCCATGTGCCGACTCGCTGGCACTTCTTCGGGGTCAGGTGCGGTGAACACATCGACCAACAAGCTCATCCGCGCAGTGGACCACGCCCTTGCCTATGCGCTCCATGTACTGCTGTCCTTTGAAGAATGAGGCTGTGTCGTTGACGAGTCGCTGGGCGGCGGCTTTCTCCGCTGGGGTCGCGGGCACACGGGCGGCGACCCATTCGTCGACGGTGGGCTGGGCGCTGTCGCTGCGGGTGTAGGCGGGGGAGGGAGCGATCGCACGCTGCGCGGTCGGCGACGCGAGCGGTATGGCGGAGGAAGATGCCGCGGGGGTGCCGGTGCGGCTGGGGGAGTGCCGGGGCGCAGCGGGGGGTGCACTGTCCACGGTCGGGGGCCGGCTGCTCGAGGCGGAGGTGTGGTTCTGGGCGTGTCTGAGGAATGGGAGGCGGCCACGGCACCGCCGAGGCTGCCGAGGACGGCAGCGGCTGCGCCGACTGCCAGATACAGCCGGGCGCGGCTGGGACGGCGGGGCGGGGCAGGCCAGGCGGGATCGTCTTGGGGCGGCAGGTCCCAGTGCAGGCTGACGAGATCGGATATCAGCGTGGGCGGCTGCTGGCCGGTGGGGGAGAGGACGGCTGTTGCCTGCTCCGCCAGCAACCTCGGTGCAGCTCCGTGCGAGTTTGGCGGCAGTCGGCCGGTCGGAGAGCTCCTTGGACAGGGCCTTTTCAATCAGGGGACGAAGGTCGGCCGGTAGGCCGTCCCGGTCCGCATCGGCTGATATGACGCGGAAGGCCACCGCGTCGGGAGCGCCGGTGCCGAAGGGTAGACGGCCGGTTGCGGCGTAGGCGGTGAGCGCACCCCAGGCGAACACGTCTCCTTCCGGGCCCACTGCGCCCGTTCGGTAGTGCTCGGGGCTGATCCAGCCCGGCGTGCCCGTCATCACTCCGGTGCGGGTCACGGAGGTGCCGTCCAGGGCGTGGGCGATGCCGAAGTCCAGCATCTGCGGCCCGGAGGGGGCCAGGATGAGGTCTTGTGGTTTGACGTCCCACGTCCACGACGACCAGACCGGGCTCCGAGACGTGCACTTCGTTGATCGCGTCCACGCCTTTTCACGACGGGCTTCTTGCGGTTACGGGTTCTGCCTGGGGCAGCCTTTCACCCGCTCGGCGCAGCAGGGTGCGCCATGAGCGCGCGCTGCGGGCGCGCGTGGTGCGGCGGTGCTTCGGGGTGGTTGTCTTCTTCTTCGGTCGTTTCGCTGGCTGCGCTTTCTTGGGTGTGTGCACGTCGTGGCGGGGTGCGGGGTGGGTGTCTTTCCGGCCCGGTGGCCGGCCGGGGCCGGGGCGGGTGGGTTTCGGTGCTCTGGCCGGGCAGGCGGCCTGTGGGCGGATGTGCCGGAAGTCCCGTCGGACGCTGACGCCGACAAGTCGGGCCAGGTGGTGCTGCAGTGGCGGCTGCCGGCGGACTGCTGCAGGCGCTGGCCGGGGATGGCCAGAGCGCCGACCAGGGCGAGCCCTTCACCGATGAGCTGGCGGTGAAGGTGTGGTCGTCGGGCGGCAAGACGCTGACCGCCGGCGCTTCGGTCACCTTCACCGTGACGCAGGGCGACGCGGTGTTCTCCGGCGGCAGCCAGTCGGCGTCCGTGACGACCGATTCCACCGGCCTGGCCACCGCCCCGGTCCTGACGGCGGGGACGAAGACGGGTCCGGTGAAGGTGACCGCGCAGGCGGACAGCGCCCAGGCGGTTCTCCCCTCAGGTGACCCCGGCGTTCGAGGTCGCTCCGGGCGGCCCGCCGGATGTGGAACTGCTCGGTGGCGGAGGAGTGGGAAACCCGGGAGTGAAAGTCCTGACGGACAAAGATCAGTGAGGGAATGTTCCGTATGCCGATGATGTCGATCTTTCGGCTATGACACTGACGGTGGTCTGGTGGAGGCTGGCGTCGCTAGTCCGTGGGGAGGAAGCGGGGATAAGGCCGACCACCAGGCGGCTGTCGGCGTCGATGACTACCTGCAGGTTGGTCGAGTACCGGTAGTTCTTGCTCGAGGCGGCGATGCTGCCCTCGCGGGTGGGCACCAGGGTGCCGTCCACGATGTAGACGGCGTCCTTGCGCGGCCTACGGGCCGGCGAGAGGGCCAGCAGAGGTGCGAGGTGATCGAGGACGCGGTCGGCCGCCGACTTCGAGACCCCGAACAACGGCGCCACCTGAGGTACCGGTCGTGGGGCCCGAGGACGACGGGGACGGCTTCATCGTTGAGTGGGGCGTCTGGGACTGGACCGGGAACCGGCCCGCGCTGTCTCTTGGACGACTGCTGGCCGTCAACGAGGACGACGATCGGCAGGATCCGTACTGGCAGCCCCAGTACTGGAAGGTGGGGTTCCAGGCATGCTTCACCGACAACCCCGCCTGGGCGGACCTGCACATCAGCGGTGGCGGAAACAGTGGCTTCGATCGGGCTGCCATCGGCAAGCCCAGAGCGGACGCGCTCGCGGCCATACGCCGTTACATCGACCAGGACCCGCTCCTCAGCGTGATGTGGCAGTCAGTTCCGACCGACATCGAAGTCACGCTCGACCGGGCAGGATAGCTGCACCTCCGGGTCATCTGTCCGACCAGATGAAGCAGCCGGCGACAGATCTCCTCCGGCCGGGGTTGCCGCGCTCGGCGAGATGGGCCTCGAGGGCCTGGACAGCGAGCGGCACCAGGGACACCCGCTTGTCGATGCCGCCCCTCACCACCCGGCCGGGGTTGCCGCGCTCGGCGAGACGCGATGTGGTTCCACCGGCCGTTCCGGGCCGACGAGTGGCTGCTGTACGACCAGAAGTCCCTGTCGGCATACGGCGGCCGCGGCCTCGGTCAGGCCCGCATCTACACGCGGGACTGGCGCCTGGCCATCTCGGTCATCCGGGAGGGCGTGGTACGGGTTCCGCGGGAACACTGAGGGACATGGCGAAAGCTCTGCACCCGGACCGGCGGGACACCGGCGCCGGAAGTACCCTCACGGTCGTCGTCGCCGCCCTCGCCAACCTCGGCATCGCGATGGCCAAGGTGGCGGCCGGCCTCATCAGCGGCTCCAGCGCCATGCTCTCCGAGGCCGCGCACTCGGTCGCCGACACGGTCACCCAGGTGTTGCTGCTGACGGCGCTCAAGCGCAGCCGGAAACCCCCCGACGAGGACCATCCCCTCGGATACGGCCCCGAACGCTACGTCTGGGCGCTGCTCGCCGCAGTCGCCACCTTCGTCGGCGGCGCGGTCTTCTCCCTCTACGACGGCATCCACACCCTGACGAGGGGCGAGACGCTCGGTGACCCGCGGGTGTCGTACATCGTCCTCGCGGTCGCCTTCGTGCTGGAGGGCTTCTCGCTGCGGACCGGGGTGCGCCAGGCGCGCGGTGACGCGGACCGCCGGGGGATGCCCTTCCGGCTCTATCTGCGGCACACGCCCGACACCGCCGTGAAGGCGGTGGTTCTGGAGGACTCGGCTGCGCTGATCGGCCTGGTGCTGGCGGCGGGCGGCCTGCTGGGCGGGCAGCTCACGGGATCCGGGGTCTGGGACGGCATCGCCTCCCTGTCCATCGGCGTGCTGCTGCTGTACGTCGCCTGGGTGCTCGGCCGGTCGAACGTGGAGCTTCTCATCGGGCGGCCGCTGCCCCGGCCGGTGCGGGAGCGGATCCGGGCGGAACTCCTGCAGGTGGAGCACATCGAGGCGGTACTGGAGCTGACGACGCTGGTGCAGGCGCCGGGGGAGGCCCTGGTGGCGGCCAAGGTCGACTTCCGTGACCTGTCGACCGCCGCCGAGGTCGAGTGGGCCTGCGAGCGGGCCGAGCAGCGACTGCACGAGGCGTTCCCGGCGGTGTGCCGGGTGTATCTGGACCCGACGCCCGGGCATGCGCAGCGGCGCTCCGAGGGCCTGAACCCTGGTTCGTGAAAACGGCTTGTGCGTGCGAGGGCTGGTCGGGCACATGTTCTGGCAGGAGCTCACGCTGCCCGGGATGGGACGTCCTCGGACACACCGCTGATGTGGCCCTTCTCCAGCCGCGTGTACCACTCGGTGCTGACCCCGGCCAGCACGGCGACCTCCTCGCGCCGCAGCCCGGGAACGCGGCGGCGGCTGCCGCTGGGCAGCCCGGCCTGTTTTCGCACGCCGCTCCGCAACCGGGACCCGGCAGGTCGGCCGTCGCGCCGTGACGTCGGCAGGACGTCCGTCGTTGTCCTGGCTGGTGCCGCCCCGTTGAGGCGCTGTGACGGTGCCCGGCCGAGTGCCGCGTCAGCCCACGACTGACGCGGACAGGCAGGCCCCAGACGCGGCGCGTCACTCACAGAGCCCCGCGTGTGGCCACGCCACCCAGCAGGCGCCGGATCGTGGGACCGGCCATAAGAACGGCACGGCCATGACCTCCACCCACCCGCGCAAGCGGCCACGGCGGCGCGGCGAGATCCCTCACGGCCCGCAGCAGGACACGGGCCTGCAGCAGATCCGCGACGCCCTGCCGCCCGCGCCCGAACCCTGCACCGTCGAGCCAGCCCCGCGCCCGGTGGGCGAGGAGGTGCCATGGGAGCTGCTGGCGCTGGTGACCCACCACTGCCGCCGCATCAGCGCCTACCTCGCCTGTGTCCAGCGCCTGCAGACCCTGCACGGTGACAGCATGAAGCCGTGGCAGCGCCTGGTCCTGTACGCCCTGACCGACGCGCTCGCCGACAACCACCTCTTGGTCGGCACCCTTGCCGCCTACCTCCAGCGTCAGGACCTCGACGCCGACCTGCTGCGCCGCTATCTGCAGTCCCCGGACCCCGACCGCTACATCACCTGCGAGGCCGTCCAGCACCTTGACGGCCTCACCGGCGCCGTACCCGAGGAAGCGGCCGAGCCGGTCTGGACCACCGTCGGTGGGCACGTCGCCCGCGACGGCAGCTGACCGGACCGGGCAGGACACCCATGCTCACCTTCGGTGGCGAGGTCACCGCGGGCGCCAGTACGCGTGTGTCTGACGTACGTCAGCGTCGATCACATCGCGCAGGAGCTCGCGATCGTCTGCGGGCAGGTGGCCGCCGAGGAGGTTCGCGGACAGCCGGTACGCCTCGGTCAGCTGTGGATCGCCGGCCGCGAGGACGCTGGAGAGCAGTGGTCCGTCCCGCCGGCTGGGCGTCAAGCCGCTCGAGGTGCCGGCCGCCGGGCGTGTGGCGAAGGGGCCCAGCTAGGCGCAGCAAGCCTTCCAACACGGACTCGCCGCACTCACACGGTGGGTCGAACGGGAAGGCAGGCGGCCCGTACCCCGCAGCACCGTCGTCCAGCTCGCTGTCGAGGGCGAGGCAGAACCGGTCCCCCTCAACTGGGCGTATGGATCTCCGACACTCGCGCCAGGCGTGGCAAGCTCACCCCCGACCAACTGGCCGCACGACGAAAACTCGGGGTGGGGTAGGCGTAGACCTGCGACGCGACACCGGCGATCCGACACGGCATGTGCGCTTCTCGTACGGCATACATGCGTTATGTGTACGCATGCCGTACGAGGATGTAGGCAGGCACCTAGGCCGTTAAGCGGGGCCCACGGGCCGACTCGAGGATCAGCGCGGGCCCCACCCCACGGGCATGGCCGGTCGGCGCGAGCGAGAGTCGTTCCTGCTGCTCGCCCGACAGCAGCTTCCAGGTGGCCGGTTGTTTCTGCCGGTGGAGCCAGCTGCGATGTGCCGGTTCGCTCTCGCCGTCGACGACGTCTCCTCTCCCTCGGTCGGGGGGAGGCGTTCCCCTCGCGCGCGGGATCTTTTCGTGCTGTGCGGCGGCTGTACTGAAGTGGCTGAACGCCACGGCCGCGGGCGAGGGCACACACCATCCCCGCCCGCGGCTATGACAGAGGGGAGTTTCCTATGGGTACCTGGACGCGACGGCGTCTGCTGCTGTCGGGCGCGGCCTCGGCGGCGTCCGCGGCCGGCCTCGCCACCAAGGCGACCGCATCAGCCGCGGCGGCCGGCCCGGCCAGGGCGTCCGCAGTCACCGGACCGGGACGGGACGACGTCGTGGAGGGGCTGCGTGCCCTGCCCGGGCTGAGGATCACCGAGGAGCGGCAGGGCGCCGAGGAGGGCTACCGCTTCTTCGTCCTCTCCCTTCGCCAGCCGGTCGACCACCGAAACTGGGCAGCCGGCACGTTCGAGCAGCGCCTGGTCCTCCTGCACACCTGCGCCGACCGTCCGACCGTGCTGTTCACGACCGGGTACGAGGCCGCGCTCACGCCACGCCGGGCGGAACCCACCGTGCTGCTGGGCGCCAACCAGATCCAGGTCGAGCACCGGTATTTCGGCACCTCGCTGCCGCTGACGCCTGCACCCGACTACTCCTTCCTGACCATCCGCCAAGCGGCCGACGACCACCACCGCATCGTCCGACTCCTGCGCACCTTGTACACCGGCGCCTGGATTTCCACCGGTGGCAGCAAGGGCGGCATGGCGAGCGTCTACCACCGCCGGTTCCACCCCCACGACGTCGACGCCACCGTGGCCTACTCAGCCGTGAACAACGTCGACGACCGCGACGACTCCGCCTATCTGCGCTTCCTGGACACCGTGGGCAACACCGCGACCCGCGACGCCCTCAAAGCCGCGCAACGCCGGCTCCTGCTCAACCGCACCGATCTGGTCGCCCGCTACCAGGCCTGGGCTGCCGCCGCGGGGACCGGGTTCGACATCGTCGGCAGCGCCGACAAGGCGTTCGAGATCGCCGTACTGCGCGCACCGTTCATGTTCTGGCAGAACGGTGAGAGCGCGGGCACCTCGGCCGTCCCCGGCCCGGACGCGAGCACCGACACGCTGTACGCGTGGCTTGAGGACACCGCCGCCCTGCCCGTCTACGCCGACTCAATCGCCCGGCACTACATCCCCTACTTCTACCAACTCGGCACCCAACTCGGCTACTTCGACGTCCCCACCGCCCACCTCGCCGATCTGCTGCGCCACCCGGACGCGATGCAGCCGCGCACCTTCGTCCCGCGCGACATCCCGATGCGCTTCGACCCCGCCGCGATGCCGGACATCGACCACTGGGTCAGCCGTAACGCCCACCGGCTGCTGTTCGTCAACGGCACCCAAGATCCCGCCGTAGCCGAGTCGTTCCACCCCCGCTCCCGCGACTCCCGCGTCCTGTGGGCCCCCGGCAGCAACCACCACGCCACCATCTCCGGCCTCGGCTCCAACGACCGCGCCGAGGCCCTCGCCCTCCTCACGCGCTGGACCAGCACCCGCTGAAGGCAGGCACGGCCTCGAGCGTACGCACACCGCACGGAAGACGGCCGCAATGCGTTCGTTCCAGGTGCGGCGGGCTCCAGGGCTGGTGTAGCTCCGGCGCTTCAGTACTACAAGGCGCAGCACTGACAGACGGTCCGCAGTTCGTTGAGCCAGGTGCGGATGTCCTTGGCGGTGAGCTTGGTGAGCTACTTCCGTCCGAGGCCTGGGATGAGGTACTGCTCGACGACGGCGGTGTAGCGGGTGTGGGTGTTCGCGCGGAGCTGGTGGACGGCGACGTTTTCCAGCCAGTGAGCTCTTTCAGCGTGGCCACTGATCGGGTGACGGGATCGATGCCCGCAACGCACGAGGCTCCCGTGCCGTTGGGGGAGGTGTTCGAAGTCTCAACCCACAGGCACAGGAGCCGCGTTGGTTCCGTATTCTGCCGCACTCGACCTGCCCCACGCCCTGGTCGAGTGGGTCACCATGCTCATCGTCACCCGCGAGGGTGACCGCCGCCGCAAGCTTCCCCCGCACCAGCGTGCCCTGGTCGGCCTGGTGTACCTGCGCCGACACGACACCCTCGCCCAGCTCGCTGCCGGGTTCGGCATCTCCGTCGGCACCGCCCACGCCTACACGACAGCCGTCGTCGACCTGCTCGCCGACCGCGCACCCGGCCTGCTACGCGCCCTGCGCGAGGCCAACCCGGACCACGTCCTCCTCGACGGCACCCTTGCGGAGTGCGACCGGGTCGGCGACAGCGGGGCCGACTTCTCCCACAAGCACCGCCGACACGGGGTAAACGTGCAGGTGGTGACCGACCCTGTCGGACAGTTGCTGTGGATCTCGCGCTCCGCCGGCGGTGGGGGCAGCCTCGTGGGGACGTCGTCGTACGAAACGCCAGGCACGGGCTTCACATGGTCGGGGGCCGTCACCCACCACCACGTACCAGGCGGGATCCACCCCGCCTTCAGGCGTGTTCCGCCAGGCCGGGATGGCCACCTTGTACAGCCAGGCGTCCGGGACTTGCTGGCGCTCCTGGAGGCGGCCGGTGACCTCCTGGCCGTCGGGAAGGACCACGGTGATGGGCGGCGGCTCGTGCGGCGTGTCCGCCACGGTTACGCCGCCTCCTGGCCCTCGCCGTCCCCGGGTTCGAGGGCGTGCTTGAGCTGGGACCGGGCCTCGGGCCGCCCGGGTGCGGCGGCCTCGCTCCAGAACGAGTGTGTGAGGATCACGGCAGTGAGGTCGCGTTCCCTCTCCCGCAGCGCGGTGACCTCCTTCTGCTCCTGCTCCGACCAGCCCGGCGAGTCCGGATACGACGGGGACGTGGCGAGCCAGTAGCCGTCGGGGCGCTCCCATGCCTCCATGGCATCCACGGAGTACGGCAGCGTCTTGACCAGGGCTTTGAGGCTGGTGCGCACCTCATTCAGGGCCTTCTGCGCCTCGAGGAGATCGTCGGGATAGGCGTACGTCGTCACGGCCCAACAGTAGTTCGACCCGCCCACAGTGTGCCTTTGCATGACGCTTGGCGAGTCGGTATCGCGTCACCGCTGGTCAGCCCCGAACGCTGCATGACAGTTGGCGAGGTTGTTGCCCGACAGTTGGCGAATTCGGAGTTGTTGGGTCCAAGAACGCCAGCCACGGCTCTCAGCCCAAGCTGTGGTGCCCAGCTCCGGTGTTGGAGAGGTAGGGCCCGGATATGCGTTTACGGCAGCACGCGTGTGTCCGTCCGTACAGCCAGGGGAGTACTGCGCCTATCTCGCGCGTGTTTTCCCTGGGGTCCGCAGAGTGAGGAGGGCGACGTCGTCGTCGTTGTCGGCGGGGCGGACCCGGCGCAGGAGCTGGTCGGTGAAGGAGGCGAGGGGGCGGTGGGCGAGGGCGGCGGCGTGCTGGCGCAGCCTGGCCAGGCCTTCGTCCAGGGAGTGTCCGGCTGCTTCGATGAGGCCGTCGGTGTACAGCAGGAGGGTGGATCCGGGCGGCAGTGCGGCGGTGGCGTCGGGGCGGGTTGTGCGGGTCTCGGTGCCCAGGAGGATTCCGTGGCCGTCGGTGAGGTAGCGGGTGAGGCCGTCCCGGCTGACGAGCAGGGGTGGCGGATGGCCGGCGTTGGTCCAGGACAGTTCCCAGTGGCCGTTGTCCGCCTGTTCGAGGCGGGCGAAGATCATGGTGACCATGGGGACGTTGGTGATGTGCGTGAGCGCCTCGTCGAGCCGCTGGACGATCCGGCTGGGGGGTTCTTGCTGGGACCAGGCGTAGGCACGGAGCACGTTGCGCACCTGCGCCATGCCGGCTGCTGCCTCCAGGTCGTGGCCGACGACGTCGCCGACGGCCAGGGCGGTGGCGCCGTCGGACAGGCGGAAGGCGTCGTACCAGTCGCCGCCGACCTGTGAGGCGTGGGGTGCGGGCAGATAGCGGGCGATCATCTCCAGCCCGGGCACGCGGGGCAGCTGGGGCAGCAGGTGGTTCTGCATGGTCTCGGCGACCTTGCGCTGACGCTGGTAGAGGCGGGCGTTGTCCAGAGCGACCGCGGCCCGGCGTGCGATGTCCTCGATCAGCGGCAGGTCGGCGGTGGTGAAGTCCCCCGCCCTCTCGGCACGGCCCAGGGTCAGGGCCCCCAGGACCTCCCGGGTGCTGCGGATGGGGACGATGGCCGCGGAGCGGATGCCGGTCGTCTCGAACAGGTGGCGCTGTTCGACCGCGATGCCGGAATCGGGTGGCTGCTGGTAGGTGTTGGGACCGGCAAGGGTGGAAGCGACCCCGCGCAGCGCTCTGGACAGTGGCATCGGGGATTCTTCCGGCACGGGGGGCATCGGTCCTTGAAGCTCTTCGTGGTGCACCAGAGTGCCGCCTTCGGCGTGGACCACGGCGGTGCGCCACACCTCGTCGCGCTCCGTGATCAGGTCGACGACCACCCAGTCGGCCAGCCGGGGCACGAGCAATGCCACGAGCCGGCGCAGCGCCTCGTTGGTGTCGAGGGTGGAAGTCAGCTGTGTCGTGGTCTCCGCCAGCAGGGCCAGCCGCTCGAGCTCGGTCAGCGCCTCAGCCACCGGCTCCGGCCGCCGGCCCGCTTCCTGCGGTGGCTGGTCGCAGTGGAAGACAACGAGCGTGGCGGCCTCCCGGCCACCGGTGTCGTAGGGAGTGATCACCCAGTTGATGGGCAGCAGGGAGCCGTCACCGCGGGCGAACCACTCTCCTTCGGCCTGGGCGGTGCGTCCGGCGTGGAAGGCCTGCCGCATGCTGCATCGGCTGGTCGGCATCGGCTGGCCGCGGGCATCGCGGTGCAGCAGATCGTGCGCGTCACGGCCGACGAGGTCCTCGGCGGGCCGGGCCAGCAGCTGCTCGGCTCGGGCGTTGACCGCGATGATGCACCCCTTCTCGTCCACTACGTACGCGCCCGCGCCGATGGCGGCCAGCGCCCCGGCCACAGTGGTGTCAGCCGCCTCACGGGATCGCTGATCCATGCTCTCGGTCCGCTCTGGCTCCGCCACGCGTGTGCCTCCTTCATGATCGCCGGTCGTGCCGCCCGCTGCGCACCCGGACGCTGCGTACTGTCCTGTCCTGCGTTCTTTTCCGCTACCCCCTTGTGCAGGCATACCGGCCCTTGCCCCCCTGAGGTTCCCCCGCAGTAGCGAACCGGAGCGCGCCACCACGCTCACCCACCAAGTCCAGCCGGCCATCACACAGAACACCACGGCGGCCAGCGGCAGCAGCACCACCGGCGCCCACCGGTTGGTGTCGCCCTCGGGAAGCCGCCGGCCGGTCCAGTGGGAGAGCCGGACCAGCCACACCAGGTACAGCGGCACGCCGATCACGATCAGCACCCACGTCGCAATCCGCAGTGCCCGCACGGTCTGTGGAGGAAGTCTGCCAGGGCTTCGGTCTTTTTTGGTTGGTGGTGTAGGGCCGTAGGTAGGCCCACTCGTCGAGCGGGGTGCGGTGGAAGCGTTCGACCTTGCCGTTGGTCTGAAACCTCCAGGGACGCGTCCAGCGCGGGCTGATGCCCAGGTCGCGGCAGGCATCGCCCCAGGTGTTCTTGGTGTAGGCCCAGGCGTTGTCGGTCAGGTCCCGCTCGACGGTCATGCCGCTTGCGGCGAACCAGGCGACCGCTCGTCGCAGAAAGGCTGCGCAGGTGGCGACCTTCTCATCGGGCAGGTGCTCGGTGTATGCCAGGCGGGAGTGGTCGTCCAGGGCGGTGTGCAGGTAGGCGTATGCGGTGCCGTTGCGGCGGTCCTGGTTGGCCCGGCCGGCTGCTCGACCGATGACTTTGTGGCCACCGCCGTGGGGGATGCGGCCGAGTTTCCTGACGTCGATGTGGACCGGTTCGCCGGGCCGCGAAGGAGACGGCCCGCAAGAACGGCGGCCGCGCGGCAAAGGCGAAGCTCCATGCTGGGACACCGGTCCGGCGGGACGTGCGCGCCCCGACGGGTCTGGGCGACGTGCTCGGTGCATTGGTCACCGAGCGGGCCTGGGAGCTCCCGGCCGCCGACGCCACGCTACGCGAGCGGAGGGCAGCCATCGCCCCACAGCTCGCCGGACACGTCGCAGCCGTCGGGTACGCCGTCGAATCCGGCCGCCTCACCGTCTGCCCGAGTCCACGGCGTGGGCGGCGGTCAGTGCAACCACGGTAGCCGTGCGGGGCGATCAGCCGAGGGCCACGGAGTTGTCGTGGAGACGCTGCGGGTCGCCCGCTGAGCGGGCCGCAGTGAGTTCGCCGTCAGCCGCCGTCGCTGTCCTCCGGGGTACCGACCACCCACCATTCCTCGGTGTCGTCGTCGGACGACGGTGGCGCGAAAGCGTCCGGTGCTTCCACGACGTCGTCCCGGCTCGCGGGTTCCACGATGACGCTCTCGGCGACCTCGACGATCCGCTGGGCCAGGCGGTACACAGCCCGCTGGTAGTCGGTCCGGAACGAGGCGATTCTTGTCAGCCCGTAGAGCCCCAGCTCGTGGTAGCGCTCTCCCAGATCCGGGTGGACGAACTGCAGCTGTTGAGCCGGTAGGGGCAGGTCACGAGCCTCGATTGGCGTCCAAAGGATGGGGACGATGGCGCTCGGTGAGCGAGAGTTGTCGAATCGGAGATGGCTTCGGCGGTGGGTGAACGCAGCCCATTCCCTGCCGCACCAGTTGCTGGTGAAGTAGCGTGGTGAATAGAGCGGCACGAAGACCCGACAGGTGGCGAGCGCGTCGGACATCTCTTCGCTCCAGGGCTGTCCCACCCCAATCGTCGATCGGTCCATGAACCCTGCTCTGAGCCCTGCTCCGGCCCCTCTTCCGAACCTTGCTCTGTCGGAAGGCGGCCCGGTCAAGTTCCGAATGTGATCGTTCAGATCGCGGAAGAGTCGGCTGATTGGTGCATTGGGGTCCAATGCGCTTGCGTCGCCTCGGGGAGTGTGCGCATAGCTCAGGTAGAAGTAGGGAGCTGGCTCGCTTGAGTCGTCGTAGGCGGTGCGGGCAGAGCTCGGGAACTTTGCCGCCGGTTTCTCCGATTGCAGGGCGGCGAGCGCCTGCCGGTAAGCGGTGGCCATTGCCGTCTGCCCTAGTTCCTGGGCCAGGGTTTCGAGAACGCGTTGAAGCTCGGCGTAGTCGTCCAGGTCGGCCGCTGTCCTCCCTTGCTCCACCGCCTGGGCGATCAGGTCCACGACTCGACTGATATCGGTGCTGCCGCTGGTGGCGACGGCCTCGTGGACCCAGTCCAGACGGGGGGCGCGGATGCGGTCCAGGACCGGGTTCAGCTGCTGTGTCAGAGAGGCGAGCGAGACCAGCTGGCCACCCTGAGGGACGGGCCGGCCTGGGACGGCGCTTCCCAGCGGGAGGTCGGCGCGGGCGCGTAGCGCTCCATGAGGATCCGCGACGAGGGCTGCGCCTGCCTGGGTCGCTCTGTGCTGCTGTTCCAGGTATTCGGTCACGTACTGGTGCGTGGCGCGCTCGTCGGAGCGTCGTACGAGTTCCCGCAGTGATTCCGCGACGGCAGGAGGGAACGCGAATGAGCGTCGGTCCCAGGGCATTGCCTCGTGCGGGAGTGGATCCCCTCCGTCCGCCGTTACGGGAGTGTAGGCCGTCAGCATGCCCGCGAGGAACACCTCAGCCAGATGTTCGGGACCTGACCCCGGTACCGCGGAGTGCTGCACCAGCCGCATGAGAGGGACGCTCAACGCCGTCCCCGCACTCGCGAGATGGGCGGCCAGTCGGCGGGCGTTGTCCGACGCATAGGCCAGGAACTCCTCCAGCGCATCCTCGGCGGACGGCTCGGCCGCCGCGTCGCCGGGCACGAATGGTGCTGGAGTGCTCAACTGGTCCGGGTCATAGAAGTGGAGAGCCGACTCGCCTGCCGGTGCCCCGACCAATTGGGCCCATGCCCGGGCCGAGGTACCGCGCATGATGTCGATCACCGGGATCGGCGGGGAGGGCAGGGGCAGAAGACCCCGGGGCAGTCGAGGGTGGCGCAGCCGGATGTGGCGGTTGGGGACGGCGGGCCGGGGAGCTGAGGCCATCAACCGCAGGGTGGGCAGACCCGTGCCCGGCCACATGTCCTCGGGAAGGACTTGGAAGACCGCGGTGGACGCCTTCGCTGCCCAGAGCAGCGCGTATTCTTGCGCCTTGCCGGTCTGCCAGGCCTGGCCCACTCCGTCAGTCAGGAACACCACGAGGCATCGGTTGCCGACAGCGGGGTGGACCGTGGCGGCGCTGTGACGGAATGGTTCGGCCGTGAACCAAACCCGCTCGGGGTCGTCGGTGTTCATGCCGACGAGGCGGGTGCGGCGGAACGCCTTGAGCCGGTGGAGTTCCTGGTGCAGTTCCTTGGCCACGTCGTGCCACACCGCCATGGAGATGCCGTCGTCGACGACTAGTGTCAGGTCCAGCGAAGGTTCGCGCGTGGGCGTGAGGACGATGTCGTTGAAGCCGTCGGCGAGTGCCGCAACAGTGGCTGCGATGTCGAGGTGGAAGCGGGTCCGTGAAGGAACCATGGAGCGTAGCGGCCGCAGAGCTCTGGTCATGACTCGGGCCTGGGTGAGGGCTCTCGGTGTGGGGATGCGAGTGGGTGAGACGGCCGCGCCGACTGCTTCCGACCAGTCCACCGAAGCGTAGAGCGTGCAGCTGTCGGCCTGCCCCGTCCCGGTCATCTGCGCGTCGCTGCTGCCCCTGCCGAGGCTTGGCACGGCAGGACCGCTCACCGTGAGGGGCTCACCGCCGAGCGACTGGCGGAGCGGTCCGCTGTCGGGCTGCACCGCCAGCCATAAGATGTCGGCGAGTTCTTCCGGTGTCGGGTCGTATCCGGCTGTGGCCAGCGCCGAGCGCAGGGCTGCGATCACGGGGCGTCGTCCGTGTTGTCGAGCGGTGTGAGCACGGCCTTGAGTACATGCGGGTCGAGGCCGACCGCATTCAGCCGCAGGTGGATGGCGTTGAGCAGTTGATCCGTGGCCAGCCTCCCACGGCGTCCCGCTTCACCGAACTTATTGATCATCTCTTCCACGGCGGCCAGGGTGCCCTCGTCGGCGCTGGTGAAGTCGTCCCCGAACTGGGCTTTGACCACATCCTTGAGGTGTTCCGGTTCCGGATCCTTCAGATCGAGACGCACACAGCGCCGCAGGAACGCCGGCGGGAAGTCCCGCTCGCCGTTGCTGGTGATGATCACGACCGGGAACTCCTGGCAGCACACCCACCCGTCAACCACGGTCGCCGACGGGGGCTGCGGCCCGTCCTCCGCCGTTTCACCGACTGTGTCCGGTGCCCGGTAGGGGGCCGGGCGGGTGAGTGCGACCTGGGCTGTCGCGGCGCCTGTCTCCAGGGCCTGGCGGCTGAGCTCCGGTATTTCGAAGGCACCGTCCTCGAACACGGTCAGAAGATCGTTGGGTAGGTCGATGTCGCCCTTGTCCAGTTCGTCGATCAACAGGACGCGAGGGCTGCCGGGCACGGAGGCCAGGGCCGTGCCGAGGGGACCCAGGACGACGTACTCCTCCACGGGCAGGCGGCGGCCCGAGTCCGCGGATGCGGTGGCATCCCGCAGGCGGGACACAGCGTCGTAGCGGTACAGCGCTTCGGTGAGAACCGAGCGGGAGTTGACCGCCCAGTGCAGGACCTCACCGAGACCGAGGTCGTCGGCGATCGCATACGCCAGCGATGACTTGCCGACGCCCGGGAAGCCGGTCACGAGCAAAGGCCGGCGCAGTTGGAGGGCCGCGTTGACCACATCGGTGTCCTCGGGCCGGATGACGTAAGCCGGGCGTTTGGGCCGCTGTGGTCCGAACCGCCGCCACGGCGGACCTGGAGGCAGCTGAACCGGCAGTGCGTCATGCGGATGGCCGAACAGTCCTCCGGGGGAATCGGCGCCGTTCACGAGCGGGGGATCCTTCCAGGAACACGGGGGCGGATCCGGGGTGGTACACGGCCCGGATCGTCCCACAGGAGAACCAGATCATTTCTGCTGCGCGCAGTCGCCTCGTCCGCTTCGCCGCGCAACTGCCTGACCTCCTCCGGAAGACGACCCGGGTGGACGACCGTCCGCAGGTCGGTGAGGTCGTCATCGCACCGTTTGCCGTCGATTCGGCGATGCCATGTCATCACCGGCACCCCAGCTTCGGCGCAGTAGGCAAGTGCCGGCGTGTACTCCGGCCAGCTGCCCGTGAGTTCGACGCAGCCCACCTGCGGCCGGCCATCGAGGGCGGCCTTGAGGGCCGGCAGATCATTCGCGTCATGCCGAATCCAGTGGTGATCGCCGGGAGTGTTGTCCTGGTGGCACGCGATCCATCGGTGATGCCAGGCCGTGCGGCGTCCGGCGCAGCGGACGACGACCGTCGCGATCTGGCCCAGCGGAAGGTTGTCCACCTCGCGATGGCACACGGGGATCCGCTCGACCTGCAGTTCCAGCTGGCTGTGCGGGAGGAAGAATTCCACACCGAGGTCGACCTGCCCTTCCGCGCCCTCGTGCCGCATGTCGATCAACGGCTCGATCAGTTCCGCGAGTGCCAGTTGTGTGTGGCGCCAGGTGGCGAACTCCTTGCCGGACTCACTTGCCAGTGCCTGCGGGTGGCTGTTGACGGAATCGACGAGCCAGGCGGAATGGATGTAGCGCCCGCGTCCTGTCGGGGCCTCCGGGTCTTCGACGTCGAGACGCACCAGCAGCCACGCCTTGTCGCCGCGCCGACGTGCGGCCTCCTGCCGTGCCGTGGCCAGTCGGGAGGTCAAGGCACCCTCATGTCCGGTTCGGTGCGCCACACGTGAGCCCCATTCGACGAGACCTGTGGCGTCGCTCTCATGGGCTTCTGCTTCGGCGGCCAGGAGCGAGGTGAAGCGGAACAGCGGCGGGATCGTTCCTGTGCCCTTGCGGCACCCGGCGGCCTCCAACGAGCGCACAAGCGTATCGGTGTCCCCTGCCGCGGCGACGTGGTGGCGCAGCCTTCTGTCGTACAGTGCGGTGGCACGAGGATCGGGCAGTCCGGCGGTGGCCAGAAGAACGATGAGCTGGGAGTGCTCCTCGCTCGTGAGGAACTCATTGGGCCGCAGTTCCTGCCCTGCCTGTCGGGCGGCGTGCAGGGTGTGGGTGTCCACCCGGGCCTCGGGCAGCACGGTCAGCAGGTCGAGCAGGGTCGGCACGCCGTGCGGTGTCCGGGCCGCGGCAGTGACGATCTGCTGGCAGGTCGCCGCCTGCGCGCCGATGCTTACCGGCACCACGACCGGGACCAGCTCCGTGAGCCGGGCGACGCACGCCTGACGCGCTGAAGCATCGGGCAGCACCGCGTCGAAAAGCGCAGCCAGCTGTTGCTCCTCGGCAGTGGGCGGCACGAGGAACTCGCCGGTGGCGATGGTCCGGCCGTCCCAATTGCGCCGCAGCAGACTCGGTTTCTGCCAGGTAAGCCGTTTCTTGCGCAGGACATCGAACTCGGCGTCGATGCGGTCGCTGACCTGATGGAGATCTGGCAGGACGTTGCGGGTGCCATCGTCGAGGAACCGCAACAGGGCCTGGGGGAAAAGACTGGCGGCTCCGCCCCGGGCCTGATCGCCGCGTCGCGCGACGCGCGCGCGCTGACCCGTGCTGCATGCGTGCATGACGAACAGGCCGCGCTCGGTGACGTAGCTGTGCCGCACGCCCACCTCGACCTTGCTGATCCAGTCCTCGCGTGGCTGGTTCTGGCAGGCGTTGACGGCGACGGCGACTTTCAGTACCCCCCGGCCTCCCCGTGCCCCCAGTCTGGTGGACTGCAGTGCCAGTTGCAGTGCGTCGACGTCCACGACTCGCTTGGTGTCCCTGGAGCTGTCGGACAGCACCAGGACGTGACTGCCGCTGCTGTCGATGAGGCCGTGGCCTGACCAGAAGACCCACAGGAGGTCGGCCTCCAGGTGTCGCATGCCCTCTTGGAAGTGACGTGAGATGACACCGGAGGATGCTTCCTGTACCCGCATCTCCGAGGGGAGGGTGGGGACGCCGCCAGGGCTGGGCAGGCTCACCGCGAGGGGAGAAGCGAAGAGGGTGACATTCGTGGCGGGCACTTCGCACTGGTCGACCAGCCAGGAGATGAACGCGCAGGCATCCGCGTAGGGTCCCGCGACGTTCCACTCGCTGTCCTCGTAGGCCTCGATGGCGACGACCAGTGCGTGAGTGCGCCGTGGATCAATCGCGTGCGGCATCGAAGAGCTCTTTGTCCAGCCACTTGTAGAACGGGGCATGGTCCCAGTAGGCGGAGTGCGCGCGTAGCAGCGGGCGGCGCGTGTTGAACGCAACGTCCTTGACCCGGCTTGCACCGAAGACCCCGGCGCCGACGTAGGCGAGTGGGTCGCGGGGGTCATACACGTTGATCCACTGTTCCGGGAAGAACGAGGGCAGCGGGTCACCGTAGGACAGCGAACTCAAGGCGTCGAGTTCGTACAGGAAGGGAGCTTGGGAGCCCACCGTCACCAAGGCCTTGACCCGATCACGGTGGTCCTCGGTGGCCAGCAGGTCGACACATGCGACCCCACCCAGGCTGTGGGCCAGGACCACCACGGGTGGGGGTGCTGTTCGCAGGACCTGGGAGATGTGCTGACGGAGTCCTTCACCTCGAGTCTGATAGCGGAGGATGTCCCCGATGGGCGGAGCGGCCTGACGGCTGAGGTTCGAGCGGCGCCGGCGCACACGCCAGGAGGCCGTCCATTCCGCGCTGCGCCAGAAAGGCAGCCACACTGGCCGTGTGACGTCGGAGACGATACCGAGGGCCGCCCCCGGCTCGCCGAGCGCGCTGAGCACCACCTCCAGCAGGGCGTCGACGGCGGCGCCGTCCAGGCTCGCTCCTGCGGCGTCCCACTGCTGGTCCGCCGTGGCCAGCATCGCCGCGACGACGGCACGCGCGGCGACCTGACGCACCGTCGACAGCGGCGAGGTGGTTTCCCTCAGCGTCGTCGCCAGGATGTGGGCAACCTCGCCGGCCGCGCTGACAACCTCGGGGACCGGCACACCGTAGGCCTTGGCTGCTTCCGCGACCGCAGGGTCGTCGGCCAACTCGTCAAGGCGCGGGCACAGGTCCTCCGCCGGGCTCTCGTCCTGAGGCACGTACCTCTCGGCGCGGCGATCGTCCTCCTCGGCCAGCAGAAACAGCTCCGCGAAGGGGTCAGCGTCCAGGAGGGCCCAGGATGCCAGCCGCACCTCCTCCGCGGCCGGATCCGGTGCCCGGGCGTCGGCTTCACCGGGCTTGGGTGGCAGCGAGGAGCCGTTGCAGTGCAGACGCGCACCGTGCTCCTCCCCCCAGAAGCAACGCACTGGTGTCAAGTCGCGGCTCAGCTTTGCCAAATGGCCGGAGACCAGATCGAAAAGCGACGTGTAGCCGTCCTCGCGGACGCCCGTTCCATGCACCAGGACAACGCTCGTCATGCAACCCCCCGCTGTCATTGCTTGCGGCCAGCTTGGCAGAACTGCCCTGGTTTTGAACCCTCGTTGCACAGATGAGGTAGCGCGGTTCGATTGGGCCTTTCCGAAATGCAATGCTTCGGGTGCGAGACCCCTGGGCACTGGCGGCCGCCCCGTCTGCGCTGGGTGCTGGAGCAGTTCCACTGGATACTGCGCCGAGGGCGAGGTGTTCGCGAACTCCTCCAAATGGGGCGGCGCGCCGGGCTAAGCTGCTGGACGGCGAGGCGTGGGAGCAGGCCGAGCCCGCCGTGCTGGCCTCCGTGGGACTGCCCGCCGATGCGGGCGGGCACCTGGCCGCGCCGGCCGCGCTGCTGGACGGCACCTACCGCAAGATCGCCGGACGGGTGCCGGCGAATTCCCATATCGTGCCGAACCGGCCCCCTACGCAATGTGCGGGAAGCGGCGGAGGCCGTGCTGCCCCGCGTCGACATGCCGAAGGCCCAGCTGGAAGTGTTTTCGTGGACCGGCGCCGACCAGGCGTTCAGGGGTTGGGCCGGGTTTGCCGCGGTCTGTATGAGGGCGTTGCCCAGGCTGCCGAGAACACCGGCGGACTCCGCACCCCGCTCGCACAGGAAGGCAACGGCCTCCCCGCAGCCCATCGGGGGGTAGTACTCGATCTCGATGCCGTCGTCCTCGAAGCACCGGTCGAGTGACTCCCGGCCGATGCCGACCAGCAACTCGACGACGTCGGCCCGGTCGGGCGTGGCGCCGTCGGCGGCCGGCTCGAACAGAAAGTGCAGGCTGGCTGCCGTGGGGAGGGCGGACTGCGCTGGAGGGCGTACGGACGGCGACTGACGCGAGTTTCGTTAGAGGTGTGCGCCTTCGCGCCGCAACCCCGCGCGGTAGGGCGATAGCCCAGTGGGGGAGCATCTGCTCAATCACCACCTGATCCATGAGCGGTCGTCATGCCTTCCGCCCACTACGCCGCGTCGTCTGTCCTGTTCACGTGCCTGTTGCTGGCCGGCTGATCGCTCAAGCTGGGCGACGGCACGGCCGGGTCGCTGGGCGCGACGCCGACGTCGCAGGCGTCGGCCACGTGTGCGGGCGGGGCCTCCCGGTCCGCGATCGCCGTCGGTGCCGGACCCCAGGCGAGGTACGCCGTTCAGCAGCAGCAGCCGGCGGGCAGCTGCCCCTACCGGTACGAGAACGGTGAGCCGCTTCCAGATCCGAAGTGCACACCCGGAGCCGTCTCTCCGGCTGTCACTCAGGCGAACCTGAGGTCGACGATCTGCCGCAAGGGCGGCTATACCAGAGGCATTCGGCCGCCCGTCTCCGTCACGAGCAAGCAGAAGAAGCTGAACGCCGCCTCCTATGGCTACACCGGCCGCCCGGGCGATGCCGAGTACGACCACCTCATCTCGTTGCAGCCAGGAGGCGACCCCAACGACGAACGCAACCTGTGGGTTGAACCCGCCGGCCCCGGCCACAAGTCCGGCGGCGGCATCAACAACAAGAAGGACCCGGTGGAGACGAAACTGCACACCGCGGGCTGCGGCGGCAAGGTAACTCTCGCCGCCGCCCAGAAAGCCATCGCCAGCGACTGGACCACGGCCCTGGCCAAGCTGGGCCTGAACTGCCCAGCCGGGCTGGCGCAGACGGCACTGCGGCCGTCGGCGCTCGCCCAAGTGTGTGGACAGGGCTGCCCTGAAGAGACTGCGTGCGTGCCGAGGGTGTGGCACCCTCGGTCTTCGCGTTTACGGCAAGTCGAAAACCCACTCGTACTTAGGGTTGTCCAACTCTCGCTGATCGACAACAACGTCGGTGCCCGATGTGAAGTCGCCATCTTTGGCGGTGACGCTGAGGTTGAAAGGGTGGGGTGACAGCGGGCGTTGGCGGTGCTAGATCCTCGTCATGAGGTACGCGGATGGCGGCGGCCTGACCGCCGCGG
>NZ_JBEYWX010000004.1:436816-443924 GCF_040644655.1 Streptomyces sp. NPDC046931 | reverse complement strand
TAAGGACTGGGCCACCGCGGACGCCATCCGCGACCAGCTGAACCAGTCGGGTCTGGTCATCGAGGACAGCCCCCAGGGCCCACGCTGGACCCTCGGCCCGCGCTGATCCCGCCCCGGCCACTCCTAGATCGATTGTGCCGCCCGGCCCTTCGGGCGGCACACTGCATAGACGTACGTACGACGGCTTCAACAGACAGGTAGGTCATGGCCGCGAACAACCGCCGCATGTCCGGCAAGAAGGGCGCGCAGGTCGGCAGCGGCGGCAAGCGGCGCCGCGGCCTGGAGGGCAAGGGCCCGACCCCGCCCGCCGAGATGCGCAAGGGGCACGCCAAGCAGCGCGCCGCCAAGGCGAAGACGCGCCGGGGACAGGGGCGCCCGCAGCGCCGTCCGGGCGGCAAGGCGTCGTCCGAGCTGGTCGTCGGGCGCAACCCGGTCGTCGAGGCGCTCCGCGAGGGCGTTCCCGCGACCACGCTGTACGTCCAGCAGTTCATCGACAACGACGAGCGCGTGCGCGAGGCGTTGCAGCTGGTGGCGGAGCGCGGTGGGATCAACCTCATGGAGGCCCCGCGTCCCGAGCTCGACCGCATGACGGGCGGCCTCAACCACCAGGGGCTGGTCCTCCAGGTCCCGCCGTACGAGTACGCGCATCCCGAGGACCTCCTCGACGCCGCGTTCGACGAGGGTGAGGACCCGCTGATCGTCGCCCTCGACGGAGTGACCGACCCGCGCAACCTGGGCGCCGTCGTACGCTCCGTCTCGGCCTTCGGCGGGCACGGGGTCGTGGTGCCCGAGCGGCGCGCGGCGGGGATGACCGCCGGTGCGTGGAAGACGTCCGCCGGTACGGCCGCCCGTACGCCCGTCGCGCGTGCCACCAATCTGACGCGTGCCCTGGAGGCGTACCAGAAGGCGGGCATCACCGTCGTCGGGCTGGCCGCGGACGGGGACGTCGAGCTCGGCGACCTCGAAGCCCTCGAGGGGCCGGTCGCGATCGTCGTCGGCAGCGAGGGCAAGGGCCTTTCGCGGCTGGTCGGCGAGACCTGCGACGTCCGGGTGCGGATTCCGATGCCGGGTGGCGCCGAGTCGCTCAACGCGGGTGTGGCCGCGGGGATCGTGCTGTACGAGGCGGCCCGCAGGCGCGCCTGAGGCCGACGGCCTCCGGGCCTGCACGGGCGCTTCCGGCAGGCCTGGACGGTTGTTCGTACTTCTCACTCGTACGGGGGAAACCGGTCGTACCGGACGAGCTTGACGGGGTCCGGACAGATCCGCGCGGTCAAGGCAGTGTCCTAACCACACGTCACTCGGTTAGATGAGTGTGGAGACCAGAACACGCCGCACACCCACGGGGGAGCGGTCGTCGGGATTCGACGACGCCCCCGCGCTGAGCATGGTGAAGGTGCCGAGCGACCCGGCGCAGGTCATCGTCAATCATGCGAGTTTCCGCGTGCAGTTGGGCGCGTCGGCGCGGCGCGCCCAGTACCCGCGCGCCGCACGGCAGCCGAGCGCCCCCCCGGACGTCGCGCGCCTGTCCCGCGTCGGTGCGGCGGGCGGCACCGACGTCTCCGGCGCCGCAGGGAGCCGCCGCCGCCCCGTCGTCTGGAGCGGAAGGTCCGCGCCGGACGACACCGGGGCGCACCGGCTGTTGCAGGCGGTTCGGAGCCAGAGCGTGCGTCATGGCGAGGAGCCGGCCGGCAATGCGGGTGCGACCCAGGTCATCTCGCGCCTCGGTGTGCAGGACGTGCCCGGGACCCACGGCCACGACTCCGGCGCGACGCGGCTGCTGCCGCACATGCGGAGCGCGGAGAGCGCGTACGACGAACACGTCTACGGCGACACGCTCTACGGCGGACCGCCCTACGGCGAACCCTCCTACGACGACCCTGCCTACCGTGAACCGGCCTACGGCGAGCCCGGCCACGGGGAACACCTCTACGGCGGCCCCCTGTTCAGGGACGAGATCGGGACCGGCGAACCGGAGAGGCCGCGCGGGCGGCACGGGGGCACGCCGGGCTCGTCCGCCGCGGCGGCGGTGCGGCACGCCTACTATCCGGGCCGCCGGATGAATCTCGGAGTGGTGCTGCTGCCGCTGCGCATCTTCCTGGGCTCCATCTCCGCCTACGCCGGCATGGGCAAGCTCTGCGACCCCGTCTACTTCGACGGCGGCAAGCGGGGCTCCATGGTGACCTGGCTCAGCACGCTCCACCCCTGGGAAGTCGCCGAGCCGCTGCGGCAGTTCGCGCTTCAGCACCCCATCGGCACCGGGCTCGTCATCGCCTTCCTCCAGGTGATCGTGGGCGTGCTCACCGTCCTCGGTCTGTGGCAGCGGGTCGCGGCCGCGGTGGGCGCGCTGCTGTCGGCGGCGCTCATCGTCACCGTGAGCTGGCGGACCGTTCCCGCGTACGACGCGCCCGACATCATCTACCTCGCGGCCTGGTCACCGCTGATCATCGCCGGGGCGCCGGTGTACTCCGCGGACGGCCGACTCGCGGGCGGCGCGTGGCGCAGGCTCGGTCCTCGGGCGGACATCTGGGAGCTGCGGCGCTATGTGCTGCGCCGGGGCGCGCTGATGACGGCTCTCGTGGCCGGGCTGACCCTGCTCGTAGGGTCGCTGCTCGGGGGTGCGGTACGGGACGCGGACCGGGTGGTCGTCCCCGGGCCCGGGGAGGCGCCCCGCAACGAGCTCCCCGGCTCCCCGCTGCCCGGCACGGACGGCGGGCGGCAGCACCGGTCGAGCCCCTCGGCCTCGCGGCCGTCGGCGACGCAGGGGGCCACCTCGTCGTCGCCGTCGAGCGCGGTCACCACGCCGGGTGCGGCCGGGGCCACCGGCAGCGTCACCGGCGGCCAGCCGAGCCAGACCCAGGGCACCGCGGGCCAGGCCCCGCCGCGGCACTCGGTGCCGGGGCGGCAGGCCCCGAGCACCAGCGCGGGGCCTTCGTCCTCGGGCGGAAGCGGCACGGGCGGCCCGACGGGCGGGGCAAGCGGCAGCAGCGGCGGCGGAAGCAGCAGCTCCGGAGGCTCGGACCACCTGGTGGGCGGCCTCCTGGGCTGACCGCACCCGAACCCCGACGAAGGGCCCCGCACACATGTTGCCGTGCGGGGCCCTGTCGGCGACGGGGGCTATGCGCCAGGCGCGAGACCCGGCCTGCGCGCCGAGTCGGTGGGTCAGCGGTGCAGGGCCGCCAGTTCCTTGGCCGCCTCCGTGAGGTCCTTAGCCGTGTCGATGGCCCGCCAGTAGGCGCCCTGCGGGAGGGGGAAGCCGGCCAGACGGCGTTCCCGGGCCAGGCGGGGGAAGGTCGTGCGTTCGTGGTCTCCGCGCTCGGGGAGCATCTTGGCGAACTCGGCGGAGAACACGTAGACGCCCGCGTTGATCTCGAACGTCGACGGCGGGGCCTCGATGAAGTCCGTGACGCGGCCGAAGCCGTCCGTCTTGACGGCGCCCCACGGGATGCGCGGGCGGGCCAGCGCGAGCGTGGCGACCGAGTCCCGCTCGGTGTGGAAGTCCGCCATGTCCCGCAGGGAGAACCGGGTCCAGATGTCGCCGTTCGTCGCGTACCACGGCTTGTCGGGGTGCGGCAGGTGCTCCGCGGCGTACCGCAGACCGCCGCCACGGCCGAGCGGCTCCGCCTCGACGACCGTCGTGACACGCACGGGCAGGTCGGCGGAGTCCAGCCACCGTTGCAGAACGTCGGCGAGGTGGCCACAGGAGACCACGACGTCCGTGACACCCTCTTCGGCGAGCCACACGAGCTGATGGCCGATGATCGGGGTCCCGGTGCCCGGGATCTCCACCATCGGCTTGGGCCGGTCATCGGTGTACGGACGCAGCCGTGAGCCCTGGCCTCCGGCCAGGATGACGGCTTGAACGGGGCGCGAGGCGGCGTTCGGATCGGTCATGACCGAACTGTACGTCGCGCGCCCCGTCCGCTGTCCGGGCGGTCGGCGGCCTCAGCCTTGCTGCGTGGCCACGCCCGAGGCGAAGGACGTGTCGCAGACCGGGCGGGCGTAGGACTGGGCGCGCGTGGGGCCGTAGACACGGACGGCGGCGCGGCCCAGGGCGCGGGCGATGGACACGCAGTGCCTGGCCAGCGACGGGCGGTCGTTGACCGCCTGCTGGAGGTGGGTGAGCGCGACGCCCGGGTTCTTCTCCTGGAGCTCCAGCAGCAGCTTGTCGCGCAGTACGTCCTGCGGGGCGCGGGAGGAGGAGTGCGTGGAGACGTCTTCGGAGGACGCGGCGAGCACCGAGTTCGAGGATCCCCCCGACCAGTTCACGCGGGTGACCGCGAGTGTCCCGGAGAGCACCAGGACGACGGGCAGGACGAGGGCCAGCGTGCGGCCGATCCGGTGGGCGGGGCCACGGCCACGCCGTGTCCGAGGAGTAGTGGTGTGCTTCACGCGAGTGAGAGTAGCGCGGGGTAGTGATTTGGCGACATTTAGTCACCGGTTCGGGGGAATGGAAAGGGACGATTTCTGGGTAGGGGGTTGACGTCCACGGTCGAATTGCCTCGTATGCCGGGGTATTTGTCGACAGCGAAGAGAGCTGTCGACGGCAAAGAGGGTCACGCGAGGAGGCCCTGCGGCATGCCGCAGGGCCTCCTCGTCACTCCCGTGGAAAGGGGCGGACCCTCAGTCGGAGAGGCGCTCGCCGGTCGAGGTCGAGAACACGTGGGTCTCGCCCGGCCGCGGCACCACGTGCAGCTGAGCGCCCTTCTCCGGCACCTGGCGGCCGCCGACGCGGACCACCAGGTCCTTGGTCTCGCCGCCGACCTCCGCGGAGCCGTAGACGTAGCCGTCGGCGCCGAGCTCCTCGACGACGTTCACGGAGATGGCGAGGCCGGCCGGGGCGTCCTCGGCCTCCTTGGACAGCGAGGAGGCGGCGGCGCCGCCCAGCTCCACCACGTCGAAGTGCTCGGGGCGGACGCCCACGGTGACGGTGCGGTCACCCTTGTCGGCGGCGGCCTTGAGGGCCTCGCGGTTGACCGGCACGACACTGTTGCCGAACTTCACGCCGCCGTCCGTGATCGGGACCTCGACGAGGTTCATGGCCGGGGAGCCGATGAAGCCGGCGACGAAGAGGTTGGCCGGGCGGTCGTACATGTTCCGCGGCGAGTCCACCTGCTGGAGGATGCCGTCCTTGAGCACGGCCACGCGGTCGCCCATCGTCATGGCCTCGACCTGGTCATGGGTGACGTACACGGTGGTGATGCCGAGACGGCGCTGGAGCGACGCGATCTGTGTACGGGTGGAGACGCGGAGCTTGGCGTCGAGGTTGGACAGCGGCTCGTCCATCAGGAAGACCTGCGGCTCGCGCACGATGGCGCGGCCCATGGCGACACGCTGACGCTGACCGCCGGAGAGCGCCTTCGGCTTGCGCCCCAGGTACTCGGCGAGGTCGAGGATCTTCGCGGCCTCCTCGACCTTCTTCCGGATCTCCGCCTTCGGCACGCCGGCGATCTTGAGCGCGAAGCCCATGTTGTCGGCGACCGTCATGTGCGGGTACAGCGCGTAGTTCTGGAACACCATGGCGATGTCCCGGTCCTTGGGCGGCAGATGCGTGACGTCGCGGTCGCCGATGCGGATGGCGCCGGAGTTCACGTCCTCGAGCCCCGCCAGCATGCGGAGCGAGGTGGACTTGCCGCAGCCGGACGGGCCGACCAGGACGAGGAACTCCCCGTCCGCGATCTCGATGTCGAGTGCGTCGACGGCGGGCTTGTCGGAACCCGGGTATACCCGGGTCGCCTTGTCGAACGTGACAGTGGCCATGGTGAATGGGCCCCCTTCACCGGCAGGAACGTGCCGGACGATCCGTTGTAAAGGTGGTGTGCCACTACGGGTTTCCGTTGTGGTGTAGTCCACGTGAGTGAACTGGCTCAGGACGGTACCTGGCCTTCACCTGCTCTGTCAGTACCCGGGGGACTGTGAACTTCGCGGAAATTTTCGACGGTACGGGCCCGGGACCTGGGTACACTGCACGGGCGCGCATACGCACGCCTCCTTAGCTCAGCTGGTCAGAGCGCCGCTCTTGTAAAGCGAAGGTCGTCGGTTCGAATCCGACAGGGGGCTCTCACGCTGAACAGCGCAAACGCCCCGGCCGGTGATCGGTCCGGGGCGTTCCGCATCCACGGATGACATCGACCGGGGCGGTCACTCACGCGCTGTGTGCCCGATGTCACGTGCCTCTGCGGGTGAATCCACGGACGGCGCGACAGACGATGAGGCGATCGTGTCGCGGGCGGGTTGCAGCACAAGGATCCGCGTGTCCGCGCCTCGCCCGATGCCGGACCTCAGGGAGTGGTGATGCAGGTAGCCGTGGTCACCTTCGACGGGTTCAACGAGCTCGACAGCTTCATCGCTTCCGCACTGATCAACCGATGCCGTAACGACGGCTTGGAAGCCTTCATCACGACGCCCACGCCGGTGATCACGTCGATGAACGGCGTCGAGGTGACCGGCCAGCGCCCGATGGAGTTCGTGACCGAAGCCGAGGTCGTGCTGATCGGCAGTGGCGTGAAGACGCGCGACGTGGTGGCCGACGACCGGCTGATCTCCAGGCTGGAGCTCGACCCTTCGCGACAGCTGATCGGCGCACAGTGCTCCGGCGCACTGGTGCTCGCGCGTCTGGGGCTGCTGGATGCCATGCCGGCGTGCACGGACATGAAGAGCCGGCCCTTTGTCGAGGCCTGCGGCGTCACCGTGCTGGACGCGCCGTTCCACGCCGAGGGGAACATCGCCACGGCGGGCGGTTGCCTGGCGTCCCAGTATCTCGCCACGTGGGTGATCACCCGCATGCTCGGGGAGGACGCCGCGCGCGATGTCATCGGCTATGCGGCCCCGGTCGGCGAAAACCAGGAGACCGTCGAGCGCGCCATGCGCGCCGTCAACGCCGGCGAGATTTCACTGCGCTGACGCCCCGCGCTCAGCCCTTTCGGGGCCGCTCCTCCCGGGCTCGCCACTCGCTTGCGTAGGGCCGCGTCCGGGTCCCCACTCGCTTGCGTAGGGCCGCGTCCGGGTTCCCACTCGCTTGCGTAGGGCCGCGTCCGGGTTCCCACTCGCTTGCGTAGGGCCGCGTCCGGGTTCCCACTCGCTTGCGTAGGGCCGCGTCCGGGTTCCCACT